>NZ_LCWX01000271.1:0-242 GCF_001431305.1 Pseudovibrio sp. POLY-S9 | reverse complement strand
TCGACATCTCGCCTCGTTGAAAATGATAACGGCTCAACCTTTGGCGACGATTATGAGGCAACTCAAGGCACATCCTTTGCAGCGCCAATCGTCTCAGGCGTGGTCGCTTTGATGCTAGAAGCAAATCCGTTGTTAGGCTGGCGTGATGTTCAGGAAATTCTTGCTCTTTCTGCCAAGCAAGTCGACGATCCCTCTACCGAGTGGTCTACCAATGGTGCCTCAACCTGGAACGGCGGCGGTAT
>NZ_LCWX01000270.1:0-213 GCF_001431305.1 Pseudovibrio sp. POLY-S9 | reverse complement strand
CAAACACCTTCCAGATATCAGCTATCCCAAAGGAACAATGGTCCGAAAGGTGCCCAGAACAAGAGCGGAAATCAGCTTTAAAGGCAGGCTCTGGTATGTCCCTAAATGCTTCCGTGGCTACACTCTCGCCATACGTCCCTCAGACAAACCTGAGATCTTCAACGTATGTTTTGCAGCAAACACAGTCGCAAAAATCGACTTAACATCATAACA
>NZ_LCWX01000269.1:0-290 GCF_001431305.1 Pseudovibrio sp. POLY-S9 | reverse complement strand
GCTTGCCCAGACCAACGCACCAATACAGTTAAAACGGCTTTAGAAGAGAGCTTTAAGCTCTACGGCTTGCCGAGAGCCTTTCTGGTTGACAACGGTTCCCCATGGGGGACTGCTCTTACCGATCAGCGTTGGACACCATTGCGGATCTGGTTGGCTCATCTTGGTGTCCGCCTGATCCATGCCAGACCTTTTCATCCTCAAACCAAAGGCAAGAATGAGCGGTTTAACCGAACCCTGAAAGAGGAGGTTCTGGCATACAGAACATTTCGCAGTCACCGCACTATGCAATC
>NZ_LCWX01000268.1:0-543 GCF_001431305.1 Pseudovibrio sp. POLY-S9 | reverse complement strand
TGCTGCATGGCTGGGATTGACGCCGACTAATCGATCTAGCGGAGGCAAGGAACGACTAGGCAGGATCACCAAAATGGGGGACCAATACCTGCGCCAATTGCTTGTCGTGGGGATGACATCGCTCGTCAGGCTAACAAAACATCACCCAGACCGTGCAAACAATTGGCTTGTTGGTCTTTTGGAGCGCAAGCCTGCTCGGCTGGCAACTGTCGCCATGGCGAACAAAACAGCGCGGATCGTCTGGGCGATTCTTACAAAGAATGAACCTTATATGCCGAAAACAGCCTGAAAGGATTTGAGACGGATTTTAGAACACGAGATTGCAAGACCTGCGAAATGATGGTGCAAAAGTCAGCCGCCAAAACCAGGACACCCCGCCGAATGGCTCGGGCATTACAGCCCGCTTAGCTGATAGGGACTTGGTTTGCGGAACCCTTCAGGGCCAGCGGTCAAAACCGCGCAAACAGGCCGGACACATGACTGCTTCTGACAAAGGTACCGATCATCTCAAAAATGTCTTGCAAAGCAGGAGCCATCCACACA
>NZ_LCWX01000267.1:0-208 GCF_001431305.1 Pseudovibrio sp. POLY-S9 | reverse complement strand
GATTGCATAGTGCGGTGACTGCGAAATGTTCTGTATGCCAGAACCTCCTCTTTCAGGGTTCGGTTAAACCGCTCATTCTTGCCTTTGGTTTGAGGATGGAAAGGTCTGGCATGGATCAGGCGGACACCAAGATGAGCCAACCAGATCCGCAATGGTGTCCAACGCTGATCGGTAAGAGCAGTCCCCCATGGAGAACCGTTGTCAACCA
>NZ_LCWX01000266.1:0-1205 GCF_001431305.1 Pseudovibrio sp. POLY-S9 | reverse complement strand
CGAATTCGTTGAATTTTTCGCTTTCTGGGAGGTTCGCATATACCTCGCCAAAAGCTGCTGGCGTTAACTGTGATGTTAGTCAGATCCCATGCTCCCTGAATTGCTGAAATGAAGGCCTGAATGATCAGCTTATGTAACCTCCATCTGGACGGAGAACGTTGCTTTAAACTCTCTTCTTGAGGAGAATGAGCCATGCATTCTTCACTTTGACGCTCAATCAGCAGAGCCAAGATGAGATGTGACAACAACCAGGTTTTGGCAAGAGCCGGGTTCTTTGCAGGCAGGCGGTCAATATGGATAAGGCTTTTAAGGCGCTTGAAGGCTAACTCAATCTGCCAGCGGACCCTGTAGAGCGCGGCAATGCTGACAGCGTCAAACTGATCCTCTGGTAAAGACGTCAACAACAACATGTATTCAGCGGCGACGAGTGAGGAAGGGTTCAGTTTAGTACATTTCCTGCTTGCGGTTCTGCGCAGGCGTTTTCGTTCTTGCTCGGTCGCTTCAGGTGGTTTGCGCAGGATGATCAGACGGGCGGGAATATCTTGCTCCTTTGAATTTCCCAAAATAGTAATCTGACGATCAACGGGCCGATCATAGTTAGCTTCAGGCAATACGGCAAACAGGTCAAACGGCGTATCATCGGGTTGGCGCAAACGAACCTTGCGCCAACCGGTTCGTACAAGAAAATCTCCTCCTTCCTTGAGGATGTGATGAAGTCCGTTTGCCTGAGCATAGCCCCTGTCTGCAATGTGAATATCGCCCTTTTTGATTGGTCCTCGTGCTAAGCTTTCTGCGCCGTGCACATCGGTTATCTCAAGATGCGTAAAGCGTCCGGCAGCAGGATCATAGCTGGCGTGTAAGCGGTAATCGATCTTCTTAGAGCCCACCCCGGAAATACAGCTACCATCCACCAACCGGAGATGGTGTCCGCTCGGGAAGGACTGATTGCCTGCCTGTGACAGCAGCTTACCTAGAATATGCTCAAGCCAGTCTCCGGCCCCTTGAAGCCGCTTGAGAACAGCTACATCCGACAGCTCCCCGATTCCGCTCAGAGCTGCCCATGCTGCGGTGCTACGCAACGACATGCCACAGGGACCATATGCCATGGCAAGGCGCAGCAGATCTCGTCCGCTTGAAATTTCACGCTTTCGCAGCAAAGCCCCAAATTTGATTGCGGCTTCTTCGATATCAAGACTGGATGACAA
>NZ_LCWX01000265.1:0-200 GCF_001431305.1 Pseudovibrio sp. POLY-S9 | reverse complement strand
CCGTTGTCCTCACCGCGCTGATGGGCGTGTTGCTGGTTGTAAGGTGGGTTCTTGAAGGAATAATCGCGCTGCATGAAGCTGGTGGCTCGCAGCTGCTCGCGCAGGACAAAGCTGTTGCAATAAACGCCTTTGACCGCCCCGCCAGCCATGCTGTTATATTCTAGCTTGGGCTGGTCTGGGAGCTCGGAGACGATCTGCGG
>NZ_LCWX01000264.1:0-293 GCF_001431305.1 Pseudovibrio sp. POLY-S9 | reverse complement strand
GCTTCGCCTTCTGAATCCAGATTGGAGTTCGGCTCATCGAGCACGATCAGGAACGGGCTGTCATAAAGCGCACGGGCCAGACCCACACGCTGGCGCTGTCCGGCAGAAAGCAATGCCCCGCCTTCGCCAACCTGTGTGTCATAACCGTCAGCCAGACTGGTGACCAGCTCATGCACGTTGGCAAGCTGGGCGGCTTCCAAAATCTTCTCGTCATCGCGTTCTGGCGCAAAGCGGGAGATGTTTTCGGCAATGGTGCCGTCAAACAGTTCCACATCCTGCGGCAGGTAGCCAAC
>NZ_LCWX01000263.1:156371-162727 GCF_001431305.1 Pseudovibrio sp. POLY-S9 | reverse complement strand
ATGCCCATGTCGCACCATCCTTGCAAGAGACCAACAACAGGATCAGTGTGACACTTCTAGATTGATAGATCCTGACACTTTAGCATGGCGGTTACATCAAATGTATGCATAAGGTAGATTATGGAATTACTTGCTATTATTCACTTTCAACACAGTAATAATAAGAATTACATTATTTAAATACTTAATAATCTAGCAGCTAGTTCATACTATGGATGATCATCACCATCACTCAGGCCAAGCAAACGTCTTGCGCGTAAGATCACAGGTGCATCGACCATCTTGCCATCAACAACAAACGCACCTTGTCCTGCTGTATCCTTTTGCTTTTCAAGCACATTCAAGGCCCACTGAACTTCCTCGTCACTGGGTTCAAAGCACGAATTGACCACACTGACTTGAGAAGGATGAATGGCGAACTTGCCGTTATATCCCATGTCGCGCGCATTGCGGGCTTCATCTTCAAGTCCTTCAGGGTCATTGAAGTCTAAATACACGCCATCAATCGCCCAAAGATGGTTCTGAACGGCTGCATTCAGAAGCTGTCCACGTGGCCATACAAGACTGTTCCAGCCCATAGTGCCGCCTGTCTCTGCCGTATAGTCCGCATAGCCAAAAGCCAGTGCATGAAGCGGTGCATGAGTTGAGGCAATCGCTTCTGCGTTAGACAGTCCCGCTGGCGTTTCCAACAACGCGCACACCCGCACCATCTCCTTGCCAGGATGGTCCTGCAGCAGATGGTCCAGTTGCTCCAGATCACGCGGGCTTTCACATTTGGGCAGAAATATCCAGTCTGGCAGGTGCGCCAGGTCCAGCTGGCACAACACATCTTCCAGTCCATCCGGCGTGCTCATCGATGAGATACGAATGCCGATTTCACAGGCCTCATGCTCGCGGATCTCATCTTGAAGGCCGCGCAGCAGATCTCTAGCTGCTAGCTTTTGCTTTTCAGAAACACCGTCTTCAAGGTCAAGCACCACACACCCTGCT
This sequence comes from Pseudovibrio sp. POLY-S9, assembly GCF_001431305.1. Classification (NCBI taxonomy): domain Bacteria; kingdom Pseudomonadati; phylum Pseudomonadota; class Alphaproteobacteria; order Hyphomicrobiales; family Stappiaceae; genus Pseudovibrio; species Pseudovibrio sp. POLY-S9. The sequence goes on along the minus strand of NZ_LCWX01000263.1, from coordinate 161,737 downwards.
CCCGATGCTGTCGCCTTCGGGAAAAGATGGGCTTTATCTGCAGGTAAGAATAACAGGCTCTTCACACCGGAACTCCAACTTAATCCATTGATGCCGTTAAGGCAGAATGTAGATCAGTAACAATTAATTTCCTGAAAATGGATAGGATCAAGCTGACCTCTTTGACGATGGACCCCGGACATAACCGCATGCCTGCAGACCACTTTGATCAGCTGTATCAACAAAAACTGATAAGCGCAGATGAGGCGATAAAAACGCTTGCAAGAGATACAAAGCTGATCACCTTCGGGTGTTATTGCGGAACCCCTCCTCGCCTTACCCAAGCCTTTTGCGAGGCTGCTGCTGCCGGATACTTCAGCAGCACACCAGATGTTTACCTGCTCCGCTCGCGCAAAGAGATTGTCGATCAGTTTTCAAATGTCGATGTCCTCAAACAGATCAAGCTGCTCTGCCCCTTTTTAGGAGGAAGTTTTCGTCAACTTGCTGATCACGCCAAGGAGTTAAGACAGACCCATCCGGATCTGATCATCCCGCATTACCTTCCAGAGCATTTTAGCCTGTATGCACAAGGTGTTTTCTCCCGTCATGGCAAGCCCAATGTGCACTTGTTTCAGGTCTCTCCCATGGACGAGCACGGCTATTTTAGCTTTGGTGTGGATGGCAGCATGTCCATCCCCCTGGCGTTTGAAGCCGGCCAGATCATCGTTGAAGTCAATCAAAACATGCCGCGCACCTTTGGGTCTGGGCTGGTTCATATCTCTCAGGTCTCAGCCCTCATTGAGCACAACAGCGACCTCATGGTCCTGCCGAAGAAACCGACAAGTCCTGAGGACCATAAGATCGGTGAGTTTGTTGCTGAACTTGTACCAGATCACGCTTGCATTCAGCTCGGTATTGGCGGCGTCCCGAATGAAGTGGGCAAACGCCTGAAGACAAAATCTGATCTTGGCATTCACACAGAAATGCTGGGAGATACGCTGTTCGAGTTGATACAGGCCGGTAACGTATCCAATCGGTATAAACAGCTCAATGTCGGGCACACCGTCTTTAACATCGCGCTGTTCTCAAATCTCCACTACTACGCCTATCTCGACAACAACCCCACCATGGCCTGTCATCCAGCGCACTACGTCAACAATCCACACATCATTGCTCAAAATGACCGGATGGTCTCCGTAAACTCCTTCGTGGAGATTGATCTGTTCGGCCAAGTCGCCTCAGAATCCATCAACTGGCGTCAGATTTCCGGCAGCGGTGGGCAGCTGGACTTCGTCCGCGGTGCATTCCGCTCCAAAGAAGGCATTGCCGTGCTCGCTGCCCATTCCACCGCTAAAAACGGCAGTATCTCCAAGATTGTCCCGCGCCTGCAGAACATCGTCACTACCCCGCGCAATGACGTCAGTTATGTGGCTACAGAGTACGGCTGCACCAACCTGTTTGGCATGTCCACCTCAGAGCGCGCCCACGCCCTCATTGAGCTCGCCGCCCCGCAATTTCGCGATGAGCTGCGCGAAGAAGCCAAAAACCTGACCATCTACTAGGCTGAAAGGTGCCCATCATGTATTCAGCCTACGCTCAAATCTCAGAAAATCGCTTTCTGGAGATTTACGGCCTCAACTTCGAAGAGTTCTCCGTGGGCCAGATCTTTCACCATCGTCCCGGCATGACGGTTTCTCAGCAGGAAAATGCAGAGGAAGCGTTGGACACCTTCAATGCCGCAATGCTGCATTATGATGCCCATTACGCAGCGCAGACAGAGTTCAGGAAACCTCTCGTCGTCTCCACGCTGACACTGCAAAAGATCTTCGGCATGAGCTGGAAGACCTTCGCCAGAAAAGACCGCATCACAGCGTTTAAGAACATCTCCATGACTGCGCCCATCTACGGCGGCGACACGCTCTACTGCTGCAGCCAGATCATCGCGGCGCAGGAGAGCGAAGACAAAACCGGCCACGTCACCGTAAAAGCCTCCTGCACCAACCAGGAAGGCGTTGAGGTCGCCAACCTCACATACACCGTCAGCATCTTCAAAAAAGGCAAGCACCCGGTTTGGGGCGACCTTCCTAACTCCAGCAGTAATCCTTGGTTTTTGGCCTATTATCAACGTGAGGATGGGTCCTTGCAGGAAACAACAGGCATCTACTTTGAGGGGTTCGCAGCAGGCCAAATCTTCGAGCACAGCCCGGACATCACACTCCACTCCTCCTCCATGCTCCGTCACGCCGTCCAGACCATGCAATGGCACCCACTCTACCGAGATCATGAGTTCGCCCGCGAGGTCTACGGCAGAGACCGTCTGCCAGCATCAGAACTGCACGTCCTCTCGCTGGTCACCGCCGCCACCACAACCACCTTTGGCCGTGTGGTGGCCAATCTGGGGTGGACCGATACAAAATTGTCTCGTCATTTCTATGCAGATGACCGATTCAAAGTAGAAAGCGAAGTCCTGTCAAAGCGAGAAAGCCGTTCCAGACCAGACCAAGGCATTTTAACCGTAAAAACCGTCGCCCACGATCAAACCGGCACCGAGGCCCTCTCCTACACCCGCACCCTGCTCGTCTACCGTCAGGGCGGAGGTCCATACGCAGCCGCTGGCTATTGATCCCACACCACATTCTCCTATGATGCAAACTCGTACAGGAGATCAGTAACACGTGGGCCTAACCCTCATCGACAAGACCACTTGGCAATTGGAAGCAGCCAATAACAATGCGAACCTTTATCGGCATATGTTTGAGGCCCATGGCATTCCTTATGAGTGCTCCAAGGAGCTGTTTCACACCACTGTACCGCCCGTTCCGTTTTACTCCAGCATCATAACGCACCTTCCGGCAACAAAACCTGAGCTGATCAATAACCTCACACGCACTGCAACCTTTGATCTTTATGTCAAAGACAGCTTTGCAGATAAGCTATTCGATGCCTGCTGGTTTCACCTCACTGAAACGGTCATAGAAGACACGTCAGGCTGGGAGCAGGTAAAAACGGCTCAATAATTGGAGCATTGGGAGACAGCATGGAAGGCAAGCGGCAACCTGACAGACCGGCGAATGTTTCCACCTGCTCTTCTCACCAATCCGAACATAACCTTCTGGGGCTTTGGGAAGGCGGGAAAGTACACCAAGGGCTTCATCGGCAACAACTCTGATAACTCCACTGGCCTCTCCAACTTCTTTGCAGCTGCATTGTCCCCCCAAGATTTCAGACAAATGGCGAGCCTGTTGCAAGCATGGCAACCATCAAAATCCATAGTCGGGTATGCACGCGATGAAACGCTCCACTGTGCCATGCAGGCAGGCTTTGAAAGCTGCGGAAACCTGACAGTCTGGGTCAAACCATTCTCATCAAGTTGAGCTCTCGTGCGAGCAACAACACCCAATCGCTCAAACTTTCATCAAACACCATTGCCTCCTGCAACAAAATGTGAGGCGTAAACAATTGTTTCCATTGTCGTATTTCGTCATCACACCCGCAGAAATTTGGTCACAATTCGCGCCTACCTCTCCTGTGCAACATATCATTTCAGGAGAAAAGCCATGGCCATCGAGGTTTGGCTGACTTACGTCCTCGCCTGCACCATCTTACTCATCATTCCCGGACCAACGGTCCTTATGGTCTCCAGCTATGGCATCAGCCAGGGCCTGAGGGCCGTTGTCGCCTCAGCTCTTGGTGTGAGTTTGGGAAGTATCTTGCTGATCTCGGTCGCATTGGCCGGGCTCGGCGCAGTCATATCAACCTCCGCACTGCTCTATGACATTCTGCAATATGCGGGAGCGACATACCTCATTTATCTGGGCGTCAGCATGTGGCGCAGGAAATCTATCCTCAAAGACCAGATGGAGATTGTGGCAACGACCCGCCTGCAAATATTCAGAGATACGTTTCTGGTCTCAGCCTTCAACCCCAAAGACATGCTGTTCTTCGTCGCCTTTCTCCCGCAATTTGTAGAGGACACGATTCCAGTCATTCCGCAGTTTATATTGCTGGGAACAACCTTCGTGATCCTCGGTGGCATCAACACCATGTTCTGGACCTCCATGGCAGGCAGTTGCAGTGCCATGCTCACCGGAGGCAAATGCGCAAAACGTCTCAACAGGATCGGAGGCACCGGTCTGCTGAGTGCCGGGCTATTCATCGCGCTGTCAGGAAAGTTTCCATAAAACTCATAGACAGGGGCAAGAACTCAAAGTCTCACCAGTATTTCTCAAAGGCTGACCTCTACCCAAACAGCATCTACATGGGTAAGCTTCTTATCTGCTGCACACTTTGAGATATCAGCTCAAAGCCTTTCAACTCATCACCTGTTCATGATCGATCAGGCCTTTCCGGAGAACACCATGGCATTTGAAACATGGATCGCGTTTGCCGCGTCAAGTATCCTACTGCTGATCATTCCCGGTCCAACCGTCCTGATGGTCATCAGCTACAGCCTCAGTCAGGGCAAGCACGCCGCAGTAGCCTCCGTCACCGGAGTGATGCTAGGGGACCTGTTTGCAATTACAGCAGCTCTTGCTGGCCTTGGAGCCCTGCTGGCAACTTCCGCTATGCTTTTCCAGATCATGAAATACATCGGCGCAGCCTATCTGATTTACATTGGCATTAAGATGTGGCGCAGCAATTCCGGCCCATCCACACAAGTTGAGATGCCACAGGTTCCGGCACTGCAGATCTTCAGAGACACCCTGCTGGTCACCACCTTCAACCCAAAGGGCATGCTGTTTTTCGTGGCGTTCCTGCCTCAGTTTGTTGATCACACCCAGCCCGTGCTGACCCAGTTTTTCATTCTGGGCCTCACTTTTGTTACGCTTGGTGGCATAAACACAGTGTTCTGGGTATCCATGGCGGGCGGATTGCGCAAAGTCGTCAACGGACCAAGCACACTCAAGCGCCTCAATAAGGTCGGTGGCACCGGCCTTCTGGGCGCCGGTATTTTCACCGCTTTGTCTGGCCGCGTGAGCTAACAAAAAAGCCCGGAACATCCGGGCTTTTCACAATCTATCGAAGAAGTGTTTTCAAGGCATCCGCCACGATAATCGTAGCTGCCTTGAGATCCGACAGTTGCAGATGCTCATCCGCCCCATGGGCATTGGCTTCCAGAATGGAACGCGGTCCTGCACCATAAAGCACTGTTGGAATACCGGCCTCAGCATAATGGCGGGCATCGGTGTAAAGCGGAGCGCCCGTGCTTTTTAGCTCAATGCCCAAAACCTCTTTGGCAGGCCATTTCAACGCTTCCACCAGCTTTTTTGCACCCGGCAACTCGCGCAGCGGCTCAGCAATCATAATGCGCCGACACTCCACCTCAACACCGCAATCTTCTGGTACCAAAGCTTCAATCAGCTCAATCAGCTGCTCTTCCACCTGTT
>NZ_LCWX01000263.1:146615-156275 GCF_001431305.1 Pseudovibrio sp. POLY-S9 | reverse complement strand
CGCCATTTTCTTCGGGGATCAAACGCCGGTCAACGCGCAGCGAAACACGCTCTGGCACAACATTGGTGTTGATGCCACCTGAGATCAGGCCCACGGTGATCTGAGGTGACCCAATGCCATCCTGTTCACTCTGAATGGACTTGAGCCTTTCACGTTCCTCATAAAGCGCTGTGAGAACAGGCGTTGCAGCTTGCAGGGCATCCGCGCCACTCTCTGGCATTGCAGCATGCGCCTGACGGCCACGGAAGATCACTTCCATATGCAAACAGCCGTTGTGAGCCGTTGTCGCTGCATAAGAAAAGCCTGCTGAGATCGCATAGTCCGGCTTGGTCAGTTCTTGTTCCAACAGCCACTTCGGCCCAACAAACCCACCAGCTTCCTCATCATACGTCAAATGCAGTTCCACGGAGCCTTCCAGCTCATCCGCATACTCACGAAGAGCCAGCAACGCAAAAGCGTAGGTGGCAAAATCTCCTTTGGAAACCGCAGCTCCGCGCCCATACAAAGCACCATCGTCAATCTCGGCGCCATAAGGGTCTTTAGTCCAGCCTTCCCCCGGAGGAACAACATCACCGTGTGCATTTAGAGCAATCACTGGTCCGAACCCGTCGCCAAACGTTTCACGAATGATCAGATTGGTCACAGAGACCATGCCGTTCTGGCGCACAAATGGTTCTGGAACAGGGTGTTTTTCAACGGTAAAGCCAAGGCCTTCAAGCAGCTCAGCAGTCCGCAACGCGTGGTGCTCTGTATCCCCTGGCGGGTTGTCGCTTGGCACCTTGACCAATTCGCGCAGGAAGTCTACCTGCTCCGCAAACCGGTTTTCAATCGCGGCCTTCATGAATGCTCCCCTTGAATTTTACAGTAGCATTAATCCAATAGATAACAGTGATGGTTGCAAGCATCTTGTCATGCGGCCCCTCATGTTCCAGTGGATTATTGCCCCTTACGTAACTGTAGTAAGCACTTTCCGGCAAGGATCAGGAACTGCAAGCACTCTGTTCATCTACAACCAGATCCTCCAGTCGGAAGCTGAATATCCGGCAGATCTGTCGCAAAGCCTCCGCGAACTCATCTTTCGCGCTGTTTTGCAAGCGAAGCTGGAAGGCCTCCAGTATCTGATGCTTGGTTGCCCCTTTCACCGCAAATATGAAGGGGAAGCCATAGTTGGATTTGTAAGCGCCGTTAAGCTGGGTGAACTGCTCATATTCCGCATCACTCAGCTGGTCCAGTCCAGCGGCGGACTGTTCATTCACAGAGGCATCAGCCATTTCACCGGCACGCGCCGCTTTGCCTGCAAGGTCGGGGTGTGCACGGATTAACGCCAGCTGCGCCTCTTCATCCGCATGTTGCAGAGCGTTAGCAAACGCCTCAATCAGCGCATCACGAGAGGCAAAAGGTGCATCTCGCTGGGCAACAGCTGCAACCCAGGGAGTGTGCTCGGCAACCCCGCCAAACACTTCGACAAAGGTGTTCAGCGAAAACCTGTTCACTTCATCCAGAGAATAAGTCACCATGGCCTCAATGCCCCTGCAACCAGGCGCCAAGAATCTCGCGCTCTTCTTTGGTCATGCCTGTCTCATTGCCAAGTGGCATGGCAGAGGACCGCACCGCCTGCGCCATGATCAGGCTGTCATAGCGTTGCAGATCAGCAATGCTGTCCAGCTCAATGTTTTTAGGCGCTTCACTAAAGGCTTCATTGGTTGGTGTCGCACTATGGCAGGCTGCACAATGGGTCTGCGCAATTTCCAGCACATCACTGTCTGGGATCGGACCATGTCCACCACCAATCTTGGCAGGCTGTGTCACAATGAGAGCTACAAACAGACTGACGGCTGCCGTAGGCAAGGCCCACCAGAAATTGGCAAAGTTGTCATGCGCATCATGACGATTGATGAAGTGGCGCACCATACCGCCCATCACCAGGATCAGCGCAACAACCAGCACAGGCTGGCTATGCCCCGTCAGCAACGGATAATGGTTGGACACCATCATCAAAAGAACCGGCAATGTCAGGTAATTGTTGTGAACCGAGCGCTGCTTGCCAATCAGGCCAAGCGCGGCATCAGGTTTACGCCCTGCCAGCAGGTCTGCGGTAATCTTTTTCTGGTTCGGGATAATCACCATAAACACGTTGAAGGCCATAAACGTACCAATCAGCGCACCAACGTGAATGAGAACCCCGCGTCCTGAAAAGACCTGCGAATACCCATAGGTCGCGCCAAGAATGATCACCAGCAGGCACGCAGCCAGTAAAGGTGTGTTCTTGCCAATGGCAGAGCGGCACAGGCGATCATAAATGATCCAGCCCAGCCCAAGGGACGCGATGGAAATCGCAACAGCCTCAACAGGCAAAAGCTTCATGACCTCTGGGTCAATGAGATAAACTGTTGCATTGAAATAGTACTGAACGCTCAAAAGAGCAAAGCCGGATACCCAGGTGAGATAAGCATCCCACTTGTACCACATCAGGTCTTTCGGCAGCTCTTTCGGTGCCACCATGAATTTCTCAACATGGTAGAAACCGCCACCGTGGACTTCCCAGGCGCTGCCAAAAATGCCCTCTGCCTGCCCTTCCCGTTTGCGCAAGGAAAGGTCGAGAGCGATGAAATAAAAAGAGGTCCCAATCCAGCCCACGCCCACAATCAAGTGAAACCAGCGGAAAAGCAGATTGAGCCATTCACTAAGGAAAGTGGCTGTCATTGTCTTGTTCTTTTAAGTTCAATTGAAATGAGTGGGCAGCGGGAGAAATCCCCCACTGCTGAAATCAGCGGAGAGCACCGTGAAAAAATGTGGCGCTCTCCGAAAACAAGCTTGGAGCTTATTCAGGCAGTTGGTCGTCGATGCCTTTAACGTAGAAGTTCATGGAAAGCAGCGCACCATCTTCAGCGCTCTCACCAGCTTTCAGGAACTCAGAGCCGTCCTGTTTGGTGATTGGGCCGGTAAATGGCTTCAGTTCACCAGACTTGATCGCAGCAAGAGTTTTGGCAGCTTCTTCTGCAACATCCTGCGGGATGTTGGTGAATGGCGCCATGTGGACCATGTCGACATCCAGACCGCCCCAGGTGTCCTGGCCCTTCCAGTTGCCGTCCATCACTGCCTGTACGCGGGCAATGTAGTAAGCGGACCAGTCGTCGATGATCGCAGTTGCTTGTGCCTTAGGCGCAAACTTGATCATGTCAGATGCCTGACCAAAGCCCATGATGCCACGCTCTTCAGCAACCTGCAGAGGCGCTGGGGAGTCAGTGTGCTGAACCATGATGTCAACGCCCTGATCGATCAGTGCTTTTGCAGCATCAGCTTCACGGCCCGGATCATACCAGGAGTTCACCCAGATGGTCTTGATCTTGAAGTCCGGGTTCACAGACTGTGCACCCAGCATGAAGGAGTTGATGCCACGCACAACTTCAGGGATCGGGAAAGAACCGATGTAACCAGCAGTGCCGGATTTGGAGACCTTTGCAGCGATCTGACCAAGCACATAACGACCTTCATAGAAGCGAGCACCGTAAGAAGAAACGTTCTTCGCCTGCTTATAACCCGTTGCATGCTCAAACTTCACTTTCGGAAACTTGCGCGCAACCTTCAAGGTTGGGTTCATGTAACCAAAGGACGTTGTAAAGATCAGCTCGTGACCGGAGCGAGCCAGACGCTCAATCGCGCGCTCAGCATCCGCACCTTCTGGCACGCTTTCAATGTAAGTGGTTTCAACTTTGTCGCCAAAGTGCTTTTCAATCGCCTGACGGCCCTGATCGTGCTGGTAAGACCAGCCATGGTCAGAAACTGGACCAACATAGATGAAACCCACTTTCAGTGGATCAGCAGCAATTGAAGCCCCTGCGGAAAGACCAAGTGCAACTGCAGCAGTTGCAGCAAGCTTGAAGATAGTGCGCATTGTGCGCTCCCCTTTATAGGTTAACCTGCATTCCTGCCACGCAACACCCTAATAAGCGCGGCGGAACACACCATTGAGAACCAGATGAACGACGGCGCCAAGCAAACACGATAGGAACAAACCCGAAGGCCGTTCTGCGCATTTGTGCGCCCACAAGTTGTTTTTCTGCTTTGTTTTCGCTCGCAAATATTTGCGATCGTTTATTCGTGCGCGTGCAGAAATCCGCAAGTTGTGCAGCCGTGAATAAGTTCATATTCACTCAGAGATTTAAATCTCTGTTATCCATATCTCCGACCCACCATGTATACGAAGGTCGAAATATTTACAATTTGACCAACGTCTACTATGAGCGCATCGGTCAAATCAGGTTCTTATTAGCGATCAGGCACAAAGGGCTTACCAAGACAGGCAGGTGTATTCACCTTGGCAAGTGTCTTATTACGCGAGATCATAATCAGCACAATGATAGTTGCCAGATACGGTAGCGCAGACATCAACTGCGTCGGCAAACCAATGCCAGCAGCCTGTGCGTGGAACTGCAAAATGGAAACAGCACCAAACAGATAAGCCCCAATCAGCACACGTGCCGGACGCCAGCTTGCAAACACCACCAGAGCCAGCGCAATCCAGCCGCGGCCCGCTGTCATGCCTTCAACCCACTGCGGAGTGTAAATGAGTGACAGGTAAGCGCCAGCAAGGCCAGAACACGCCCCACCAAACATCACCGCCAGATAACGCACCTGAATAACGGAGTATCCAAGTGAATGTGCTGAGCCGTGGTTGTCACCAACAGCACGGATGATGAGGCCTGTACTGGACCTGAACAGCACAAAGTAAACCGCAATCACAAGGCCATAAGAAGCATAGACCAGAATGTCCTGATTGAAGAGCAGCGGACCAATGAAAGGAATGGCGGACAACACTGGAATAGCAATCGGTTTCAGGCTGATGCCCGGCTGCCCGATGAACGCTTCTCCAATCATACCGGAAAGCCCAAGCCCCAGAATAGTCAGCGCAAGGCCTGTCGCCACCTGATTAGCCATCAAATTAAGCGTCAGGAAGCCAAACAACAGGCTCATGGCAACGCCGGAGATCATGGCCGCCACAATGCCGATGTAAGGAGAGCCAGTCGCCTGTGTCGCTGCAAAACCCATCACAGCGCCGACAATCATCATCCCCTCAACACCAAGGTTGAGCACACCTGAACGCTCCACCACAAGCTCACCAATAGCAGCAAGCAACAGCGGCGTAGACGCGGTGATGATGGTCAGAAGTACAGCCTCAATCATGGAAAGATCAGACATTGCCTGCCTCCTTCATGTTTTTCACACTGGAAGCAATCTTGAATCTGTAAAGAATGAGCGTGTCACAGGCGAGCACAAAGAACAGCAGCATGCCCTGAAACACACGCGTCACCTTATCAGTCAAACCAAGGCTAACCTGAGCAGACTCGCCGCCGATGTAAGAAAGCCCAAGCAACAACCCGGCAAACAAAATGCCAACAGGATTCAACCGACCAAGGAACGCCACGATAATCGCGGTAAACCCATAGCCTGGAGAAATAACAGGCGTCAGCTGTTCAATAGAACCGGAGACTTCCGCCATACCAGCCAGACCAGCCAACCCGCCGGAAACGAGGAAACCAAACCAGACAACCCCATTGCTGGAAAACCCAGCAAAACGGCCCGCACGCGGTGTCTCACCCATCACTTTGATCTCAAAACCTTTGAGCGTGCGAGACAGCATCCACCAAACCACCAGAACGGCCAGAATGGCGAATATCATGCCAATATGCAGACGTCCTTCACCGATTTTCGGCAGCACGTGTGCCGCATCAAAAATCCGGCTTTCCGGGAAATTGAAACCTTCCGGATCACGCCATGGACCACGGACAAGAAAATCAAGAATGTACTGCGCGATGTAAACCAGCATCAGGCTGGTCAGGATCTCATTGGTCCCAAACCGCACCTTCAGGAACGCCGGAATAGATGCCCAAGCCATACCGCCCAAAATGCCCATCAGCACCATCAAAGGCAGGGCCAGCGGGCTGGTAAAGTCGTAAAACAGCACCGGAATGATAGACCCAGCCAGCGCGCCCATGGTGAACTGACCTTCAGCACCAATATTCCAAGAGTTGGACAGGAAGCAAACAGACAGGCCAACCGCGATCAGCACCAGCGGACCTGCTTTCACCAGCAGCTCTTCAATCGACCAGCTGGTTGTCAGGGGCTCGATGAAATAGGCATAAAGCGCATCAATCGGATTGTAGCCCATGCTGACAAACAAAATAGAGCCACACACAAGTGTAAGCCCAATCGCAATCAGCGGCGAAACAACAGTCATCAGCTGAGAATGCTCAGCCCGTTTTTCAAGTTCAATGCGCATGGGTCTCTCCCGCTTTTGCTGCAGGGGAAGCAGACTTGCCCTCACCCATACCCGCCATCAAAAGACCGATCTTCTCACGCGTCATTTCAGAAGCTGGTTCGGCGACAGAAAGCTCACCACGAGAGATCACCGCAATCCGGTCAGAAAGCTCGTAGATCTCATCAAGATCCTGGGAAATCACCAAAACAGCAGAACCACCTCGGGCCAGATCAATGATCGCCTGACGGATCAAAGCCGCAGCACCTGCATCAACACCCCATGTCGGTTGATTAATCACCAGCACTTTCGGAACACGGTCCAGCTCACGGCCAACCACAAACTTCTGCAGGTTACCGCCAGAAAGAGAACGAGCCTCAGGATTATCATGAGACATGCGCACATCGTAGGAAACGGTGATGCGCTTTTCCATTTCAGTTGCAAGCTTCTGGTTAAGCGTGCCGTGCTTGATCAATGACGGCTCAGTTTTATAGCGCGTCAGTAAAATATTGTCAGAAAGCACAAAGCCCGGCACCGCACCATGACCCAAGCGCTCTTCAGGCACAAAGGCAGAGCCCAGCAAACGCCGGTCATTGATCTTGCGCTTGCCAACCGGCACACCGCAAATTTCAACCGCATAAGCATCTTTGACCTGCGTCTCGCCAGAGATCGCATCAAACAACTCGCTCTGGCCGTTCGCTGCAATCCCGGCAACAGCAACAATCTCGCCGCCGCGCAAGTCCAGATTGACGTCCTTCAGCTCAATGCCAAACGCACCATCCGATGGAATAGACAGATTGCGCAGCTTGAGCATCACATCACCCGGCTGAGCCTCAATCGCACCAGCAGAGATATCATGTACATCGCCGCCGACCATCATACGGGCAAGGCTGGCCGGTGTTTCCTCAGCAGGGTCACACCCACCCACCACACGGCCATGACGCATGATCGTGGCGTTGTGGCAGATCTTCTTCACTTCTTCCAGACGATGAGAGATGTAAAGGATCGCACAACCTTCGGAGGCGAGGCGCTGTAAGGTGATGAAAAGCTGATCCGCTTCTTGCGGGGTCAATACAGACGTAGGCTCATCCATGATGATGAGACTGGGGTTCTGCAAAAGGCAACGCACGATTTCGATACGCTGACGGATGCCAACCGGCAGATCCGCAACCAGTGCTGCAGGATCCAGAGGCAGGCCATACTTTTGGGAAACCTCAGTAATACGTCTGGAAAGTGCCTCTATTTTTTCGCCTTTAGGCAAGGCCAGCGCGATGTTTTCAACCACACTCAGCGCTTCAAACAAGGAGAAGTGCTGGAACACCATGCCAACGCCCAGTTTGCGGGCAGCCGCAGGGTTCGAGATTGAAACCCGTTTTCCCTTCCAGAGGATCTCTCCCGCACCCGGTTCAAGAGCGCCGTAGAGAATTTTTACGAGCGTGGACTTACCCGCTCCGTTTTCGCCCAGCAAAGCATGAATTTCACCCTGCTTAATGACGAGATCGACATTGTCGTTCGCTAGAATGTCACCAAATCGCTTGGTAATACCCTTGGCTTCTATGAGATCCTCGCCCCCTGTCACCGGGTCAGACCTCTGCTCGTTTTCCATCGTGTTACCCGTTCCCCCAAGCAAAATTAGATCAAGATGTTCTCCCTGAACCTAAGAAGCAAAACGAAAACCTCCCTGAGCATTGCTCATTTGCTGCTCTTTCACCACTAGAAGTTGAGCAGCAATGGAAATTGCAATATCAGACGGTTTTTTGCTTTTAATCTCAGTAATTCCGACCGGACAAACAAGCTGTTTGCTTTGCGCCTCCGATATTCCGGAGTCTTTGAACCGTTTAAGTGTTCGCGCGCGTTTTGTTGCACTGCCTATCAATCCAATAAATGCCAGATCGGTTCTACGAACAGCAGCATCTACTATAGCATGATCACGCTTGTGATCATGGGTCATTACGATGACATAGTTTCCCGGCTCAAGGTTCTTTACGACGACTTGAGGCTCATTTAGATGAATGCAGCGGATATTGGAAGGTACATATTTAGGAAAAATTTCACGCCGTTCATCAATCCAATTGATCTGAAAGCCCAAAGGGGCCATCGCAAGCATCAAAGCCTTACCAACATGCCCTGCACCAAACAGATACAGGTGAGGCCTATCCTCCCCGAACCTCTCGGTCAGTTTGCCTTGATTTAAAACAATTTCTGCGGAATCTGCACTGCACATTGCAGGGGGTAGTACGTGCCTTTCAAGGGGGCCGGAGCTGCAAGTATTTGCAGTCGTTGAAAAAATTCCCACCCCTTCTTGTGTGGAAAAATCTTGTGCACGACCGCGATAATTGAGGTGAAATTGCTCAAATGCGATTTCAACCCGCCCGCCGCAGCACTGCCCAAGGTCTGGACCAAGCGCGTATGAGCGCGTCTGGAAGGCCGACCCACCATTTCCCATCAATGAAACAGCTTCATGCAAAACATCGTACTCAAGACGGCCACCACCGATGGTTCCCTTAAACGACATATCCGGTCGCACCACCATGCGTGCGCCGACCTCGCGGGGGGATGATCCAGCAACATCCAAAATGCTCACCAGCACGCATTGGCCAGCAGCATCAAGAGCAGACAAAACTTCACCCCAAACCCGCATCAGCCCTCCTCTCCGACCTTGATCGCTTTAACAGCTTTCAAAATCGCTTCAGGCGTTGCAGGTGCATCCAGTGTCGGCAAAACACCCTTGTTCAGGCTCGCAACCGCATCATTGATCGCGCAGAAAACCGAGATCGGCAGCATCAAAGGCGGCTCTCCGACTGCCTTGGAGCGATAAATTGTTGGTTCCGGATTTCCATCACTCTCATATAGCGCCACATTAAAAATCTCAGGCACATCCGTAGCAGTCGGAATCTTGTAGGTCGACGGTGCATGTGTCCGCAATCGGCCCGCATCATCAAACCACAGCTCTTCCGTGGTCAGCCAGCCCATGCCCTGAACAAAGCCACCTTCGATCTGACCGATATCCAACGCTGGATTGAGTGACTTGCCCACATCATGAAGCACATCAACCCGTTCAACTTTCATCTCTCCGGTCAATGTATCAATCACCACTTCAGAACAGGAGGCCCCATAGGAGAAATAAAGGAATGGACGTCCCTTTACCCGCTCGCGATCCCAGATGATCTTCGGCGTTTTGTAAAACCCTGAAGAAGACAAATGAATGCGGTGTTCGTAAGCAAGTTGAGCCAGCTCCTTGATGGAAAGCTTCGGCTTCCCGCTGATCAACATCTGGTCATCAACCAGCTCGATATCGTCTTCAGACACCTCGAAATGCTGCGCCACAAAGGTTTTCAGCCGTCCAACAATCTCACGACAAGCAATCGCCGCTGCCATACCGTTCAAATCCGTACCGGACGAGG
>NZ_LCWX01000263.1:142679-146516 GCF_001431305.1 Pseudovibrio sp. POLY-S9 | reverse complement strand
CAGCTGTCGGTGACGTGTTTGCCACCTTGGAAGTATTAGTCGCGGTAATCTTTACCTTCTCAAGGCGAACCCCCATCTCAGTCGCCGCAATCTGCGCAACCTTCTGATAGAGACCCTGCCCCATTTCTGTGCCGCCATGGTTCAGGTGCACAGAACCATCCCGATAAAGATGCACCAGTGCACCCGCTTGGTTGAGATGGGTCAGCGTGAACGAAATCCCAAACTTCACCGGCGTCAACGCGATCCCTTTCTTCAGGATCACGTTTTCAGCATTAAACGCATCTACAGCTTTACGGCGCGCACGATACTCGGAGCTTTCCTCCAGCTCATCCACCAGCGCGGCCAGCACGTCGTGTTCATCAACCAACTGCCCATAAGGTGTGGTGTTCTCACCCTCGCGATAGAAATTCGCCTTGCGTACATCAAGTGGGTCTTGCCCCATCTTGATGGCAATCGCATCCATCAACCGCTCCGCCGCGAACATCCCTTGCGGGCCACCAAAACCACGGAAAGCTGTATTAGAAACCGTATTTGTTTTCAGCCTCTTGGAAGCTATGAGAACATCTGGATAGAAATAACTGTTATCCGCATGGAACATCGCACGATCATTGATACCAAGCGACAGATCCGCTGAATGACCGCAGCGCGAATTCAGTTTGATTTGAACCGCTTCAATCTTGCCGGATGCATCACATCCCGCTTCCACATCAACCAGAAAGTCGTGGCGTTTCCCGGTCAGGATCATATCGTCATCACGGTCCAGCCGACATTTGCATGGACGACCAGTAACGTTTGCAGCCAAAGCCGCCAGTGCGGCCCATTGGTTGGCCTGAGATTCCTTACCACCAAATGCACCACCCATCCGGCGCACTTCAACGGTCACCGCCGCCTCATCAACACCCAGCACTTTAGCAACGGTATGCTGAACCTCAGTTGGATGCTGTGTGGAGGAGTGCACAAGCATATCACCATCTTCACCGGGAACAGCAAAGGCCATTTGCCCTTCAAGATAGAAGTGCTCCTGCCCACCCAGCGCAAAACTGCTCTTCACCGTGTGCGCAGACCGTTCCATAGTGGCTTCCGGTGTCCCACGGCGAAACTCATAGTCCGGCAAGACTTTCTGCTCTGCTTTGAGAGCATCAGCGACGCTCACCAGCGGCGTTTCAGCCTCAACTTCAATTCGTGCCAGTTGAACAGCCTTGCGCGCCTGTAAACGGCTCTCAGCCACCACAAGAAACACCAGCTGCCCATGGAATGCGATGCGATCTGATACAAAGACCGGATCATCTCCCATCGCAGGAGAGCAATCATTCACACCGGGAATATCCGCAGCTTCCAGTACGGCAACAACACCGGGGGCTGCTCTGACAGCACTCAGATCGATTGTCGTCAGACGGCCACACGCTTTATGAGACGCATACCCCGGCGCCACATGAAGCGTGCCGTACGGCTCAATCATGTCATCGATATATGTAGCAGTTCCAGACACATGCTTTTCTGCACTGTCATGCTTGTAGGATTTTCCCACGACCTGAGAGGTCGAGGTGCCTGCCTCTGTCTTTTCAAGAAGATCTGCTGACATGAGCGCCTCCCTCAACCAGTTCACGTTGCCCGTGGACACGCGTTTTTTGCGAGGATGAAGCAGATATCTCCAGCAAGGCTTTTTCTAAAAGCCCTCGCACAATATCTCGCCGATAGGTGCTGGAGGCCCGCATGCCAGTCAGTGGAACGAATTCACTCTCAATAGCATTCAACGCATCCTGCCAACTGCCTGGGTCTTCCAACGACGCACCAACCAGTGCCGCTTCAGCGCCACTTGCACGTTTTGGAATGCCCGCAACACCACCAAACGCCATGCGCGCACGCTCCACAACTCCGTCTTTCACCGTCAGACAGAACGCAGCCATCACTGCAGAGATATCCTGATCAAAGCGCTTGGTGATCTTGTAGGCCCGGAACTGCTCATCTGCGCTCAAACGAGGCACACTGATCGACGTCAGCACTTCGTTCTCAGCGATATCCTGCTTGCCATAGTCAATGAAGAAACTCTCAAGCGGCAAGGTACGTCGCCCACGATTGCTCTGCAGCTCAATTTCCGCCCCAAGAGCAATCAGCATCGGGGGCATATCCCCGATAGGCGATCCGTTTGCGATGTTCCCGCCAACGGTCCCCGATGCCCGCACCTGCTTTGAACCAATCCGGCTGATCACCACTTCAAGGTCAGGATCAATGGACTTCAGGAACTGCTCAGCAACCGCATAAGACGCACCCGCCCCAAGTCGGATACCCTGTTCATCCTCATAGCAAGTGCTCAATCCATTCACGCGCCCAAGAAAAATAACCTTCGGCAGGTCGCGCAGATGCTTAGTGACCCAAAGCCCAACATCTGTAGAGCCAGAAATAAGCGTGGCGTCCGGATGCTCACCATAGGTCTCTAGCAAGCGCTGAAAGCTGCTCGGAGCAAAGAAGAACCGCTCATCATCGCCCACATGAATATCCTGCGCATCCTGAAGAGCTGCGAGTTTACTCTCTGTCTCCATTGCACGCGCAGCAAAAGCGTCATTCAAGCCATCGCGACACGCTTCCAGAGCCGCATCAACGATTGGTCGGTATCCGGTACAACGGCACAGATTGCCCGCTATCCAGGTGTTCACATCCTGCCGTGTCAGACCCGGTGTATTCGCATGATAAAGTGTAAACAGGTTCATCACGAAACCGGGCGTACAGAAACCGCATTGTGATCCATGAAGCTCTACAAGCGCTTTTTGGACAGGGTGTAATCCGTCAGGCCCGTCCAGATCTTCAACCGTCACAAGCTCGCAGCCATCAATCTGGCCGAGCAGTAAAATACAGCTGTTCACGGGCTCATAAATGAGTTTGCCGTCACGCAAACGCCCAAGCGCAATGGTGCAGGCACCGCAATCCCCTTCACCACAGCCTTCTTTGGTGCCCGTTGAGCGTTCACTCAGACGCAGATAGTCCAGCAAAGTGGTTGTCGGCTCAAAACGATCCAATTCGACGATCTGGCCTTTACGAAGGAAGCGGATTGCCGTGCGCATCAAATCAGCTCCCCCTGTAGGTGGTGTAACCAAAGGGAGAAAGCAGCAGCGGCACATGATAGTGGCTGCTCACATCCGCAATACCAAAGCGGATCGGCACCACATCAAGAAACGCAGGCTCTGGAAGAGAAATACCCTCAGCCCGCAAATAGTCACCAGCATGGAACTGCAGTTCATAGGTGCCTGCGGTCAGGCTCTCACCTTCCAGCAATGGCCCATCTACACGCCCGTCATTGTTTGTCGAAAATACACCGATTTTGGAGAAGCTGTCCCCATCGATACGAACCAGCTCAACCCGCAGCCCTGCTGCAGGTTTCCCTTGAGCACTGTCCAAAACGTGGGTGGTCAATCGCCCCATAGTTGCCTCGTCTTTCAAATGGCAACTGCAATAGATGCCAGAATCTAAGTGAAACTACAGAGTGCACGACTATTTATGATAACAAAAGAACAAAAAAGTGTCATACATGATGCCATTTAGGCATCAACTTTAGGCAAAATCTTCTCCAATCTTGCCTCCGCTTGCTCAAGAAAAATTGCTGGCGCCAGTGCAAGCCCACGCAAAGACGAGGTGATGACGCAAAAATGGCCGCGTGTCAGCTGTTCATCAACAAGCGGTTTGAAGAGCAGCCGTTTGTTCGCCAATTCTTCTTCCAAACCAATGACCGTCTGAAACGCCACCATTTCACCAGAGCGTACCAAGTGCTTCATAAACCGCAGAGAGTTCGCTTCCACACTACTTTGCCCACCAATGGAACTGTGAGAGAGCGCCACATCCAGC
>NZ_LCWX01000263.1:138939-142576 GCF_001431305.1 Pseudovibrio sp. POLY-S9 | reverse complement strand
CGGGCACGAATAGAGATCCCGCGCGCTGGCATGGCAACCGGATACTCAAAGCACTGTGCAAGGCTCAACTTTTCTTCGTCAGCAAGCGGATGCGTCGGAGCCATGATCGCCCCAATCTCCAATGCCTTCTTGTAGGTGATGTTAAGCGCATCGGTATCCGGTGGTTCAAATGTGAACCCTACATCCACTTCAGCCTTCTCAACGGCCTGCGCAACCCGCTCAGCCCCCATCACCTGCACATCCACATGAATGCCGCTGTAATCCTTGTGGAACTGCGCAATCACCTCAGGCAACAGCGCTTCGGTCACACTTTCAACCGTTGCAATGGAAACCACACCACGACGAAGACCTTTAAGCGCATCCAGCTCCGCACCGGTCGCTTCCAGATCAGACAGTGTCCGCCGAATATGTGCCAATAGAATTTCACCCGCAGAAGACAATCGGATTGTACGTCCCACGCGCTCAAACAGCTCCATTCCAAGCTGCTTTTCCAGCGTAAGAATTTGCCGGTTCACCGCAGAGGACGCCACATTGAGTTTGCGCGCCGCCGCCCGAATGGAATTCTCTTCCGCAGCCGCTGCGAAATAGCGAAGCGCTGGGCCGTAAAGATACCGCGACCGATCCATCAATCCTCCCAATCCCTCAAACGTATTTAGGGGATAATCACCGTTGCACCGGTGGTTTTGCGCCCTTCCAGATCGCAGTGCGCCTGTGCAATGTCCTTCAGGCTGTAGCGTTGATTGATCTGAATATTGATTGTTCCGTCAGCCACAGCGGCAAACAGGTCCCCAGCCGTCTCTTCCAGCTCCCAGCGCTCCGCAATGTAATTGAACAGCGTCGGTCGCGTCGCAAACAGCGAGCCTTTCTGAGATAGGATGGCCATGTTGAACTCAGGGAGCGGTCCAGATGATTGCCCAAAGGAGCACCAAAGCCCTCGAGGACGAAGGCAATCCAACGATGCTGGATATGTATCCTTGCCCACACTGTCGTAAACCACATCACAGCCGCGCCCATCGGTGATCTGACGCACCCGTGCTACCCAGTCCTCGCTCTTGTAATTGATCACATACTCATAACCATTGGCCTGAGCGAGACGTGCTTTTTCTTCCGAGCTGACTGTCCCGATCACCCTTGCACCAAGGGCCGACGCCCATTGACCAACGATAAGCCCGACACCGCCTGCCGCTGCGTGGTAAAGCAAAGTCGTATCCGCTCCCACGTTGTAGGTCTCACGCAGCAGGTAGCGTGCAGTCATGCCTTTCAACATTAAAGCCGCCGCTTGCTCATCACTCACACCTTCAGGGATCTTCACAAGCACGCTGGCAGGAATATTACGCTCTTCACTGTAAGCCCCCAGCGGTCCTGCATATGCCACACGGTCCCCAAGTGCGAGCCCGGTCACGCCTTGCCCAAGCGCAACAACAATCCCTGCCCCCTCATTGCCAGGAATAAACGGGACGCCATTTGGTGCCGGATAAAGACCAGAGCGAAAATAGGTATCAATAAAGTTGAGCCCGATCGCAGTGTGCCTGATTCGAACTTCCCCATGCCCCGGATCAGGCAGGTCCACATCCACGTATGTCAGAACGGACGGATCACCAGTTTTTTCAACGCGAACAGCAAAGACCATATGGTTTTCCCTTACAAAAGCTGGAGGCGGAGTTTGGACAGAATGCCGCTAACTTGCAAGCACCTTTGGGAAAACTCGGTCACACCTGGGAAAATACGAGTGCCAAACAAAAAAGCCCGACCAATTGGCTGGGCTTTAAGAAACTCTTTTACCGAGAATCACATCTTGCGAAACAGCTGGTGTGCAGCCCCTACGCAAAACAGATAAAGGCTCGTCGCTGTGATCAGGGCAAACAACCAGTTTTCAATGATGAAATCCTGATAAAGCGCAACCGCAAGAGCAGCACTCCATACAATGAGAATGCCTAGAGTTAGCGGACGCCATTTGACGGTGCGCACCGGGTGGACGAACTCAACAGGAGCAAACGTCAGCACAGAACACAGCACCACCATGCCGATGATGATCCATGGCGGAGACTGCAGTGCAACCAGCACAACAATCACCATATTCCAGACACCAGGGAAGCCAAGGAAGCCACCGCTTTCTGTCTTCATGTTGCCGTCAGCGAAGTAGATCGCGCCGGTAAACACAATGACAGCACCAGACAAAAGTCCCCAGAACTCTGAGAGAAGGCCGCTTTGGTATAGCGCGAAAGCAGGCAGGAAAACGTAGGTCGCGTAATCAATCACTAAATCCAGAATAACGCCGCTCCAGCGCGGCAGGCGATTCTGAATGTCATATTTACGTGCTAAAGGACCATCCAGCCCGTCGACAACAAGTGCCACCCAGAGCCAGAAAAACATCATAGGCAGATTGCCGTTCGCTCCAGCGACAAGCGCAAGCAACGCAATGGGGGCCCCCAATGCGGTGAGGATGTGAATGAGGAACAGCCGGGAGTTGGTCTGACCGGTCAACTTTGGGTCCTTTGTTATTCTTTAAGTGAAGGTACCACTTAGAACAATCTATCGCCCAAAACTTCAATAAGAGGTAAGTCCGCCCGAGCGAAATAGATGTTTGCACCGCCCCATAGCAGAAGTGCGATACCTATTCCATAGCTTGTAAACGGTGTTTTGCTCTTTTTTTCAAGTGTCATTATGAGACCAAGCAGCGCGATCCAAATAATATTCATGATTCCCACTGCAAACATAAGCACCATGAGTGCCCAACAGCACCCCAAACAGTACAAACCTTGCTCGATTCCAAACTGGAAGGCACTTTGCTTTTGCTCACCGGAATGCAGGGCCAATGCAACATTGGGCGTCCGGCACCGGTCAAGACAAGCCTGCTTGGCAGGCGTAAATTGATAGATCGCGGCTGCAATAACAGTTGTAATCGTCAGTGTAGAAAACACCGGCATCATCATCGGGCTCATCACCCCCAGCTCGTGCAGCACGCCCTGAGCAACAGTCGCGACAACGGAAAACGCAACCCAGATAGCCAGATACCCGCCAGCCACCACATAAATAGCCTTGCCACCACGCGCTTCATGATAGGTCTGTAGCATGGGCATGGCAGTCGGCAACATCATGGCGAGCACCATCATGAACCACATCACAAACAACAGAAAATAGTCGTAAAGGCCCATATTCACCAGCGCTGGCATCCCAAACGCTTCCTGAGCCAATGGCAAACACAGCGAGGCAAGCTGAACACGCACATGTTCCGGCAGGCCTTTGAACATGTTGAACTGATTGAACAACTCCATGCCCGGGCCCATCTCGCCCATATCCATGCGAGAGATCATGTCGATAACCATGGCAGCCAGATAAACCCAGCCCAAAACCACAGCACCACCCAGCACAATGTACGGGAGCCGATAGGACAACTGTAAATCCGTCTTCGGACTGGTAACTGACATAACCAACCTCAAAATCAATCAGGACAGGCCAAAACTCTGCGGTTCCGGAACCGGTGCAATTTATGCAGCTTCTCTAATAGACCAGTAATAGTCCCAATGCGACATTGATTTAGTTCAAATCTAAACTGGAACCTGCGACATGATGAAGCTGGCGCAACGAGACCTCTCCACTTTCACTAGGGGACTATCCGCGTGCGGCACCTTGAAAC
>NZ_LCWX01000263.1:138592-138835 GCF_001431305.1 Pseudovibrio sp. POLY-S9 | reverse complement strand
CGATAGGTTTTATCCCCTAGATACTTGGGTAATAGAACGCAAACAAAATGCGGAACGAAAAAATGGCAGCCAATCTTGCAGCAGACAGCACCAAAGGCAAAAACAACGACCTCACGCCGTCGCAGGAAAAGAGCTACGATTGCGCTGTAATCGGCACTGGCCCGGCTGGCATGATCGCCGCCCTTGCCCTTGCCAGCAATGGACTGGAAACTGTGCTGATCGGCCCACCAGTCAACCTCAATG
>NZ_LCWX01000263.1:137013-138493 GCF_001431305.1 Pseudovibrio sp. POLY-S9 | reverse complement strand
ACGCCCGCACCACCGCCCTGATGGATGCCTCCCGCCAGTTTCTCGATAATATCGGCATCTGGAAAGACTTACGTTCAGCGTTTACACCGCTGGAAAAGATGCGCCTGATCGACGGCACTGATCGCCTTTTACGCGCACCTGAAACTACATTCTCCGCCTCAGAACTGGACCTGCCTGCCTTCGGTTACAACATCCTCAACAAGGACTTGAACCGGGTGCTGTTTGATCTTGTGAACAACAATGAGCTCATTGAGCTTGTCGAAGACACGATCAAAAGCGTCGCCAGTAATGACCATAAAGCCACCATTGAACTAAGCAATACGCCAGACATCAGCTGTCATGTCGTCATCGGCGCAGATGGACGAAATTCAGTGGTTCGCCGCTCCGCTGGCATTGAGACAAAGAACTGGAAGTACCCACAAGCGGCACTCGTTCTCAATCTCAAACATGTCCTGCCGCATTACAACATCTCTACCGAGTTCCACCGCAACACCGGTCCATTCACCATGGTCCCGCTGCCAGGTAAGACCTCTTCCCTTGTTTATGTGGAAACGCCGGAACGCGCTGAAGAGCTGAACAATTATAAGGACGAAGCCCTCGAAGCCGAACTGGAAAAACTCAGCAAGTTCGTTCTGGGCTCGCTCAAACTGGCAAGCCCAAGGCAGGTCTACCCACTCTCCGGCCTGACAGCCGTTCACATGAGTGGCAATCGCTCACTGCTTATGGGTGAGGCAGCCCACGCCTTCCCGCCAATCGGAGCCCAGGGTCTCAATCTGTCTCTGCGCGATGTAGCCGTTGCGACAGAACTGCTGGCCAACGCAAAGCACACCAAGGCAGATATGGGTTCGGCTGAGTTGCTGCAGAAGTATGACCGCAGCCGCAAGGCAGACGTGATCAGCCGCACAACCGCCGTAGACCTGCTTAACAGATCTTTGCTGACGGATGCCTTGCCTGTTCAGATGCTGCGTTCTCTGGGGCTCTACACAGCCTCCAGAATCCCACTTGTACGTCGTCTGCTGATGCGTGAAGGCATCGCTCCATCCTGGAGCCTGCCAACATTGATGCGCGCACAAAACGATTAAGGCACCAGTATTCCAGATTGAATGAGATAAATGAGCGTTGGCAACGTAATAACAGATGCCAACGTTCCATAAAGCACGGCTGTAGACGCGCGCTCGACATAGCTCGTGTAGTGCTGAGCTAGCACATAAACATTCGCAGCCGGCGGCAATGCCGCCATGAGAACAGCTGTTGAGACCCACAGACTGTCAAAGCCACCAATCCACTCCAGCAGCACAAATACAAGGATTGGGTGCACCACCAGCTTGATAAGCAACAGGACCGGCAGTTCCTTCGCCGTTCTCCGGCTTGGCTGCAAGGCAATCGTCACCCCCATGGCAAACAATGCACAAGGTGCCGCAGCTTGTCGCAAAAACGAGATGGTCTGGTCGAGTGCAACAGGTGGCTTGAACTCAATTGC
>NZ_LCWX01000263.1:129288-136914 GCF_001431305.1 Pseudovibrio sp. POLY-S9 | reverse complement strand
AGCAGCCAGGATTCCCGCAAACACCGCAAGAATAAACGGGTGAGTGATGATCTTCTTGAAAATCTCAAAGGCCAAAGGCCCAAACTTAATGTTCCGCGCCCCGCCAATCGACATCATCATGGGAACGAGAATGAACAACAAGATTGTATCAAAACACAGGATCAAAGCCGTCGGCACCGCCGCCCCTGCCCCAAGAACAGCAAGCGTAACGCCCGGCCCCATGTAACCAATGTTGGAATAGGAACCAACCAGTGCCTGCACAGTCGCCTCACCGATACTGCCGCGCAATATGAAGCGCGCAAAAGCATAAGCCAGCACAAACATGGCGAAGGTGGAAAATGTGGTCGCTGCGACAAAGTCAAAGGTGGCAAGTTCTTCCAGCGGCGTTTCAGAGAGCAACTGAAAGAACAGCGCAGGCAGAGCCAGATAGATCACGAAAAAGTTCATCCATGACAAACCCTCTCGTGAGAGTTTCGCACCGCGACCAGAAACAAACCCCAGGAAGATGAGCAAGAAAAATGGCATTGCCAAATTAACAACATTGAGCATCTAAACCATTTCCCCATGCAATTTTTTAGTGTTCTCCGCATCCAACTGGAGAATGAGTTGCTTTTGAAATGCTGATTGGCTAATCACCATGTCCGAGTTGAGCGTATATAGCCATTCTACAGAGGTTGGCATACCGGCAACTACGACACTATAGTATGCGAGTAAACGGAACTGGAAAGCTCCATCCGCCCAAAGGCCAATATGAAAGCTAAAAAATCCCGTCGCCCACTGACACGTCGCGAGAAGCTCAGCTTTCGTGCTGAATGGCTGGCTCTAAGATTTATCGGCGGAATTCTGCGCTCTATGCCGCTGGATTGGTCCTCCGCTTTCATGGGAAACATGTGGCGTCTGATCGCCCCCATGACCCATAGGCATGCTCGTGCCAAAGCGCACATCATGGCTGCCTACCCGGAAATGACGCTCAATGAAGCGGATAAAATTATCCGGGATATGTGGGAAAACCTTGGTCGTGTCTCTGCTGAAACCGTTTTACTTTCCAAAATCCACAAAGATCCGAGCCGCGTCACCTACGTAAATCCAGAGGTCTTTGAACCCTCGGTTGGTGAAGGCGCCGTTCTTGTAACGATGCACTCCGGCAACTGGGAGGTTGTCTCCGACAAAGCCGAGGAACTTGGTCTTCCGCTCGCTGGTGTCTATCAAAAACTGAAGAACCCTTACTCTGAAGGGTATTTGGTCGAAAAACGCAATTTTATTTATAAGCTTGGCCTGTTTTGCAAAGGCCACGACACCGGCACAAAGATCATTTCAATCCTGCGTAAAAAGGGTTCTGTTGCCTTCGTCGCAGACGTACGTGACCATCGTGGCGTCAAAATTGAGTTCTTCAAGCAACCGTCAGCAGCAACGCACATTCCAGCTGCGCTTGCCCGCACCATGAACAAGCGTCTCATCGCTGTGGTTGCTCGCCGCAAAAAAGGCTCCCGCTTCGATATCATTGCCAAAGAAATTCCAGTCGCTCGCACCAAAGACCGTGTACAGGATGCCATCACCACAACGCAGGCAGTGCACGATCAGTTCGAAGAATGGATCCGCGAAGAGCCCTCCCAGTGGATGTGGATCATGAAGAAGTGGATTTAGCCAGCTCCCCACGGTGTATCTCACAAATGCCGGAGCTGGTTTAGATTTAAGACACGCTCCGGCAAAAGCTAAAGCCCTACAATCAGTTCTAACGAAAGGCTGACCGCTTCAGGACTTAGCCCAAAGAGCTGATTTTGCACCGCACAATATTCTGTATACTCCCCTCTGAATTTCAATTTCGGCTCGGGAGGGAGCTAGCCAGATGAAAACCTATCGTTCCTATTATAAGCCTCTGGCCATTGGTGCCCCAACACCGTTTGCTGAGCCGCCTGTCGCACTGGAGCGCATGATCCACTTCGTGCCCCCGCATATCGAAAAGATGCGTGCAAAGATCCCGCAGATAATCTCACAAGTAGATGTAATTCTCGGCAATCTGGAGGATGCGATCCCAGCCGACGAAAAGCTCAATGCCCGCGAAGGCTTCATCCAGATGGCCAACGACAATGACTTTGGCACCACAAAGCTCTGGACGCGCATCAACTCGCTGGAGAGCCCATGGGTTCTGGATGATATTACCGAAATCGTGACCCGCTGCGGTGACAAGCTTGATGTGATTATGCTGCCAAAAGTGAATGGCCCATGGGACATTCACTATCTAGATCAGCTGCTCGCTCAGCTCGAAGCCAAGGCAGGTGTGACAAAACCGATCCAGATCCACGCCATTTTGGAAACGGCTGAAGGCGTCAACAACGTAGAAGCCATCGCCACAGCCAGCCCGCGCATGCATGGCATGAGCCTCGGCCCAGCAGATCTAGCGGCCTCCCGCGGCATGAAGACAACTCGCGTTGGCGGTGGCCATCCTGACTATCAGGTGCTCGCAGATGCCGACGGTGACGCACCGCGCACACGCTACCAGCAAGACTTATGGCACTATACTGTAGCCAAAATGGTAGATGCATGCTTTGCTGCAGGCATTAAACCCTTCTACGGACCTTTCGGAGATTTCAGCGACCCAGCCGCATGTGAAGCCCAGTTCCGCAACTCATTCCTCATGGGCTGTCTTGGAACCTGGACCCTGCATCCAAGCCAGATCGGCATTGCAAAATCAGTCTTCTCACCGGAACCGGAAGAAGTGAAATTTGCTCGCAGAATTCTGGAAGCAATGCCAGATGGCACCGGCGCGGTGATGCTGGACGGGAAAATGCAGGATGACGCGACGTGGAAACAGGCAAAGGTGATCTGTGACCTAGCTGATCTGGTCATCTCCAAAGACCCGGATTTGGCAGAATCTTTCCAATAATCAATCCTGAAGAGTGGTCGGCGCCGCTCTTCAACCATGCGGATGTGCATATCAATGAAATGTGAGGAGCTATTCATCCCCAAACGTCACATTTTGATCGGTTTGTGCTGCCTCTCGCCTCTTTGCTGCGCTATATAGCTTGACAATAAGCGCATGGCATGACCTTTAAGGCGCCCTGACAAGATACAGTATCTTCGAAAGCTTGGTGGATTATGGAGACAATTAGAACCGCGAAATTCAGAATTGGACAGGTCGTACGTCACCGCCTGTACCCGTTCCGTGGCATAGTCTTCGACGTTGATCCCACATTCGACAATACAGAAGAGTGGTGGGAGTCAATTCCCGAAGAAGCACGCCCAAGCAAGGACCAGCCTTTTTATCACCTTCTCGCTGAAAACGCTGAGAGTGAATACATTGCTTATGTCTCGGAGCAGAATCTGGAAAAAGACGACAGTGGCGAACCTGTGAGACACCCGCAGGTCGATGAGTTTTTTGATGAGACCACCGATGGAGACTACATCGTCAAGGATGTGGAAATTCATTAAAGCCGGTTCCTGAATTTTCTTCATGGAAACCGCATCTTTTTAAAATCATCAGATCAATAAAAAACCCGAAGGAAAACTCCTTCGGGTTTTTTAATTCTTAAAGCGAAAACCAAATTACTGGTTTGCTTGTCGCTGCTGCTCAATCAGCTTCTGACGAGCGGCTTCAGCACGTTTCTGAAGTTCAGACTGCAGGCGCTCCTGCTTTGCCTGGAGTTCTTCAGGCTTAATAGCTTCACCATCATAAATACGGGTGAACCCTTTCAAAGTAAGGTCGAATGGACGTGCCTTACCCTGCTGGTTCAACGTAGTAATGATCAGCTTGCCACCTTTTTTCAGGCCACCGATGAAGGTGTCATCAATAACCATCTCGGCAATACAAGCGTTTGGAAAACAAATTGTATATTTAGCTTCAGACTGTTTGCCACCATCAACCTGTACACGAAGACCAGGCTGAATCAGCATTCCTGGAGGAACAGCAAGGTGCAGCAACTTGCGGCTTTCGCCGGTCACTTCACGCACAACAGCTTGAGCTAGGAACTGGCCTGTGTCCGTGCGCAGTTCTTGTGTGATAAGGCAAAATTCTTTCTTGGATTTAGGATCAGTGTTACAAACTTTCACCCAAGCATCGTCTGCCTGTGCATTCTGTGCAACACTGGTGCCTGCAAAGCCAACAGCGGCCATTGCTGCAATAATCCCACCAGTCAGAACGCCCTTAAAATTAACGGCCATCCCAAATTTCCTCAAAGTTTGATCCGGTGCAAAACGATGCCTCCGGCAATTACGCAGCAACCATTTTTTAAGTTCAACAGTGTTTTGACTGCTTGTTCGGCGCCAAGCATACTCAGAACAGAGCTGAAAAAAAGGCAACGCTTCTGTTAAATGCTACTTATGTACTCTTTAAACGCCTCGGAACCATTTTTCCACCTATAGATTGGGGTGGTTACTGTCCTTTTCCAAAGCCTCGTAGGCTGAAATTTCCTCAGAATCGTATTATTGCTAGTTTCTGCGGACGCCCTAGGAGAAATTCTAATGACTAAATTCCGATCCTATGTGAATGGAATAAACAATTTTACGAAAGGGCTTGTTGTCATTTCCGGTATGGCAACATTAGCTTGTTCAACTGCACTGGCTCAGGATACCGTTCCTTGGAGCCATGGCATTGCAATGCATGGGAAACCTGCGCTGCCAGCAGATTATACTCACCTGCCCTATGCAAACCCGGAAGCTCCTAAAGGCGGTCGTCTTTCTCTCGGCGTTCAAGGTACATTTGATAGTCTCAATTCCTTTGCCCTCAAAGGGGCATGGACATCCGCACGCGGCATGAAGGAACGTCAGATGGGCTCCTTCATTCTGGAGAGCCTCCTTCTTCGCACCAATGACGAAGCATTCACATTATATGCACACCTTGCTGAAGCTGTGCGCATGCCGGACGAGCGAAACTGGATCGAATTTCGCCTGAACCCTGCAGCAAAATTCTCCAACGGTGACCCGTTAACCGTTGAAGATATTATCTTTTCTCTTGAAACCATCCGCGATCATGGCCGCCCGCCTTATGCGCGTTGGTATGGCAAAGTCGTCAAGTTCGAAAAGACGGGGGCACATTCTGTAAAACTGCATTTTAAAGATGGCAGCGACCGCGAGCTTCCACTGCTCATTGCTCTGGCCCCTATTTTCAACAGCCGCACAACTGATCCTGAAACGTTCGGCAACACCACGCTGACACCGCCAATCGGAACCGGCCCTTACATTTTCTCTGAAATCGACCCCGGTAGACGCACCACCTACACACGCAGGGACGATTATTGGGCAAAAGTTCTGCCACAGAAAATCGGCTTCGATAACTTCAATGAAGTGACCGTTGATTACTTCAGAGATTATAACGCTTTGCAGGAAGCATTCCGCAAAGGTGACACAGAAGCGCTCATCTATGGCAATCCAAGCCTTTGGGAGAATGCGGGTGATTTTCCTGCATTTGAAGAAGGCAAGGTTGTCAAAGACGTATTTGAACGTGGCACGCCACCGAGCATGACCGGCATTGCGTTCAACACCCGTCACCCCCAGTTCTCTGACAAACGCGTCCGCCAAGCTCTTGGCATGCTGTTGGACTTCCAATGGATCAACAGAACCCTCTTCAACGGACTGTACAAACGTACAGACGGATATTGGGACAACTCCGAACTGTCCTCCATTGGGCGCCCGGCGAACGAGTTGGAAAAGAAACTTCTTGAACCATACCCGAATGTGGTCACAGACGAGGTTCTGGCAGGAACATGGCGTCCATCCGAGGCTGATGGGTCAGGACGTGACCGTAAGGTACTACGCGACGCACTGAGCCTCTTCAAACAGGCTGGCTACAAACTTGATCAAGGCAAACTGATCAACGCAAAATCCGGCGAGCAGCTCAGCTTTGAAATTCTTGTTCGCGTTCAGGACGAAGAGAAAGTTGCTCTTGCATTGCAGCGCACAGCCAAACTTCTGGGTATCGAAATCTCAGTAAGAACCGCCGACGCCGCCCAGTTCGAAGAACGCCGCGCATCTTTTGGGTTTGATGCCCTCTTCAACACTTGGTTTGCTTCCCTTTCTCCCGGTGGTGAGCAATATGCGCGCTGGTCATCTCAGGCAGCAGACACCAAGAGCTCCAGAAACATCGTTGGCGCAAAAGAACCTGTAATCGATGCATTGATCGATGCCATGGTCGCGGCCCGTACCCGTGAGGAGTTTGTAGCCGCAGTCCGCGCATTTGACCGTGTTCTGATCTCGGGCTTTTACGCAATTCCACTCTATCACGCCCCTGCTGAGTGGGTTGCACGATGGACAACCGTTGAGCATCCAGCCCAATCACCGCTTTACGGCATGCAGTTCGACAACTGGTGGGATGCACCTAAAGAGTAGATAAACACATAAAAATTAGGCTGCGTTCTTGATGAAGGCAGCCTACTCAACAAAAGTGTCTATTAACCAACTTGTCGAATCTCTAATTTCTCAGTCGCTTAGCGGACTTACCTTAAATGATACTGTCAAATACCGATGCCATTGCAAACCACAGCACAACTGGAGTTTGGGGCAATATCACTCTTGATATGCTGTTCCGGCGTGCTGCGCAAAAACATCCAAACCGCTTGGCATTGGTCGATGCACCCGACAGAGAAACATGGACAGGCGGCAAGCCACGCCACCTGACCTATGCCGAAGCAGAGCAGGAAATCAGCAGAATTGCTGGCTTCTTCGCAGCTGTAGGGATGGAACCCGACCACATTTTGGGCCTCCAATCTCCCAATACAGTCGATAATGTTCTTTGCATTCTTGGAGCTCTGCGCGCTGGCCTGATTGTTTCCCCCTTCCCGCTGCACTGGCGCCACTCTGAGATTTTACGCGCACTCAGCACAGTAGATGCCAAAGCACTGATCACAGCAGACCGTGTTGAAACCCGCATGCTCGGCGAAGAAGCGCGCGACGCTGCCGCTGACTTTTTCTCTCTGCGTTTCGTTTTTGGCCTCGGCAGCGACATTCCCGACGGCCTCATCGATATGGCACCCATGCTGGCTGAGAGTGGGGATTCCTTCCCGGAGCCGGTGGTAGAACGGGACGGCGCACCTGCCAATCACGTCGCCACACTCACCTGGGTTCACTCTGGGTCCGAAATCAGCCCAATCCCGCGCAGCCATAACCACTGGGTCTCCACAGGCCTCATGCCGTTTCTTGAGACAAGACTAGAGCCGGGTGCGCGGATTTTGCTGCCGTATATTTTGTGCGGAATTACCGGAATTGGCGCCGGTTTGGTCCCGTGGCTACTGAGCGAAGGGACGCTGCATCTCCACCATCCACATGCTTTATCCACATTAACGGATCACGCACGCTCCATTGAGGCAAATTATATTTTAACCCCTGGACCGCTTGCGTCTCACATCGATGGGGCCTTGGAAGGCTGGAAAACAAACACCGTTGCCACATGGGCAATCACCTCTCCAACACCTGCCAAATACAAAGCCAAAGGCATCGTAACAGACCTCCATGTGTTGGATGAATATGCACTGGTGGCACATTTGCGAGGAACCTCTGAGGAGCCTGTCCCGCTCATTCCGGGCAATCAGTTTGCCCCAAGCACATCCACCCACGGCCCGTGCCTCATTAATATTGATCCCGTTGAAATAAATGAGGAATATTCACAGGGAGTTTCGACAACAGCGCCCGGATACC
>NZ_LCWX01000263.1:109747-129190 GCF_001431305.1 Pseudovibrio sp. POLY-S9 | reverse complement strand
ACCTCAAACTCAAGGGTGCGATGGTCCCAGATGCAGATTGGCCGACCAACGAATCTCATCTGACATTCTTCAGCAACGAGCAAAATGAGCATGGGCTGATTACTCAAATCCCTGTTGGCGTACATGACGTTACTGGAGCAATTCATGGCTTTGGAACGCCCGGTCAAAAAGCACCTGGATTGCTGGAGTTAGAACGTCTCGACGAAATATACAGTGAATTCTCGGGGGTAAAAGAAGCGGCTGCTTTTCTGGTAGAAGATGAATTAATGGGTGCACGCCTTATGGTCGCGGTGGTACCGTCAGAAGGCCTTCTCGTTGATGTGGAAGCCTTTTACGCCTACCTCGACGCATCACGCGTCAGCCTGACAATGATGCCACATAGAATTCTGTCACTCCGCGCATTGCCAATGACAGAAGGTGGTACTGTAGACCGACAGAAATTGACCAGACGCTCCCAGCCAAAACCGGTGGAAGCGGTTGCCTGAGAGGATGAATGGCCGATCATAGCCAACCATTAGAGACTGAAACGCACGATTCCAGTTGGGGCAAAATCCTGCTGATCGCACCGGTGCAAAATCATGTCTTTGATATGTTGGAGCCTTTGACCGTGCTATCTGATCGTCTGGTCGCAGTTCGAACAAGCGCACAGCTTGTCGACGAGCTACAGGGTGCAAACGTTCTTCCCATATGCATTCTTTTGCCATGGCAGGAAGATAATCCTTCTGAGCTTGATGAACTCACGCAAACCATTAGGCAATTCCGAAAAGGCCCCGGTGTCGAAGTTCCGCTTCTTATTATTACAAGTGACAGCGCACCAGTCCCGCTGGATTTAAAGCCAAGCGCAACTGTGAGTGATGCAATACCACCAGATGTTCTGCTGCCACGCATTGCCGGTTTGAGGCGTCTTGCTAACAGAGCTGAGGAAGCGCGCCTGCGCCGTGGCCTATTTGGTCCATTGCCAGAGTATAAGATCGAATTCGGCCCGCTAAAATCTGCGGGACTACTCGTTGCCGGGTTTGGCAAGCACTTTGGACGCACACAAGCTCTGTTGGATATGCCTGTAGAAATCGTCAGCGGTTTCTCCTCCGATATGACAGAGGATTATCTGACAGCGCGCCGATTTGAAGCTGTCTTGATCGACATGCCCGCATGGCAAGCTTGCGAAGAGATTGAGCGCCTGCGAGCTGATCCGCGCTATTTCAACTTGCCCATACTTGCCCATAGCGTTGACGAAGAATCCGCACACCTCCTCTATTCAGCAGGTGCAACTGATGTCCTGCTTGGTGAAGTCTCAGACAAAGCGCTCACGGGTCATATCATCAGCGCCTTACGGGCAGGCAGACGCCAGCGTTTGACCGATGCAATCCTGACTGTTTCCAGCCAATGGCTTGCACGTCAGGACAATGATGATTTCCTTTCCGAGCAAAAATACCTCAACTACTTGAAACTTTTGGAAGAATCTACGAAACGCCGTGGTGAGTCCATCTACGAACTCAATCTTCTTGAACTCATAGAACGTTTCACTGGCAGCAACCCCCAGGCATTCGCACAGCATCAAATGTACTGGAGCGGAACTGTCCTTTCCATAGCAATGGCCGTTTGCCGTGATGAAGACTTCGTTGCTAACATTGAAGGCCGTGGACCTGTCGCCGTTCTGCGCAGCAAAAAAGGCATGGAACAGCTCTCCAACCGCGTGCTCGTCATGGTACGCACCACAGGCTTGGGCAACGGATAAGCTCTTCCACCTCCTCACGAAACTGTGAGAGTTTTCATGGAAAACTATCGGATATTCCTGATAGATTGTAGAGCTAACGCGACAAACCCATAACTGAGAATACTGATGTCTACTACTGCCCCGATTGTCATTGATGTTATCTCCGATGTCATGTGCCCATGGTGCTTCATCGGCAAACGCCGACTGGAGAAAGCCTTGATGCTGCTGCCGGACAGCACCGTAAAAGTTCAATGGCACCCCTACCAACTTGATGCGACCCTTCCAAAAGAAGGTAAGGATCGCAAAAAATATCTGGAAGACAAGTTTGGCGGAGCTGAACGGGCAAAAGAGATCTACGCTCAGGTAAGCAATGCTGGTGCAGCAGAAGAAATTGACTTCAAGTTTGAGGCAATCACGAAATCCCCAAACACAATCGACAGCCACCGGCTGATCCGCTGGGCCCGTTCTGAAGGCATGCAGGACGCGATGGTCGAAGAGCTGTTCAAGCTTTATTTCACAGAAGGCGCTGACCTGACCGATAAACAAGTCCTGACCAACGCCGCCGAACGCGCAGGCCTCAACAGCAAGCTCGTTTCTGATCTATTGAACACGGATCAGGACGTAAAAGAAGTTGAAGCAGATGTGGTCCGTGCTCACGAAATTGGTGTAACAGGCGTTCCCTTTTTCATCATAGATGGCCGCTTTGCTGTGGCAGGAGCAGAAAACCCCGAAACACTCGCAGCAGCAATCCGCCACGCCGAGGAAACAAAAACTGGCGATTAAAAGAAGTAGCCGCGTCTTTATGTACTCAACGATCTTCTGAAGATAAATTCCAAGCGCAACAACAAAGCCGCATATTCAACTGCTGGATTTCAATAGTGGCTCTGTTTTGCTTGCAGGTATAATCTTTCATGCATGAGCCTTAGAACTTTCATCGCGCTGCTACTAACTCCCATTGCCATTTGGCTTGCAAGTATTGCAGCACTCTTTGTGATTAGTTCGAGCACTGACTGTTCATTTTCATCGAAAGGTATAAGCCCCTGCATCATTTATGGGATTGATATTGGGCACTCTTTGTATGATCTCGGTCTGATGGCGGCATGGGGTTTCCTAGCCGTCCCATATATGTGGGGTTATCTATTTGCAGGGTGGTTCATATTCAAAGTCGGAACCTTTTTGTACGGCATTTTCATCAGG
The DNA here is from genome assembly GCF_001431305.1 of Pseudovibrio sp. POLY-S9. Taxonomy (NCBI): domain Bacteria; kingdom Pseudomonadati; phylum Pseudomonadota; class Alphaproteobacteria; order Hyphomicrobiales; family Stappiaceae; genus Pseudovibrio; species Pseudovibrio sp. POLY-S9. The sequence continues at coordinate 126,279 of NZ_LCWX01000263.1, read as the reverse complement.
ATGTAGAAAGCAAAAAAGCCGGCCCAAATGGACCGGCTTTCTTAATTTCAAGCAAATGCTGAAGGTCTTATCCGCGCAGGATAGAACGACCAGCAAACACGCCCTGGAGGCCCAGTTCTTCTTCGATACGGATAAGCTGGTTGTACTTAGCCATACGGTCAGAACGGGACAAAGAACCAGTTTTGATCTGGCCACAGTTGAATGCAACTGCCAGATCAGCAATGGTGTTGTCTTCGGTTTCACCTGAACGGTGAGACATGACAGAAGTGTAGCTTGCACGGTGCGCCATATCGACAGCTTCCATGGTCTCAGTCAGAGAACCGATCTGGTTCACTTTCACGAGGATGGAGTTTGCAGTGTCGTTTTTGATGCCGCGAGCAAGACGCTCGGAGTTGGTCACGAACAGATCGTCACCTACCAGCTGACACTTGTTGCCGATCGCTTGGGTCAAAGACTTCCAGCCATCCCAATCTTCTTCAGCCATACCGTCTTCGATGGAGAATACTGGGTACTTGCTCACCAGATCTTCAAGGTAGCGAACCATTTCATCAGAACCAAGGATCTTGCCTTCGCCCTTCAGGTTATACTTGCCATCCTTGTAGAACTCAGTGGAAGCTGCATCAAATGCAAGCATCACATCGTCACCAGGAGTGTAACCAGCTTTCTCAATAGCGTTCAGCACGAAACCGATCGCTTCATCAGTAGAACCGATACCAGGAGCAAAACCGCCCTCATCACCCACATTGGTGTTGTGGCCAGCAGCGGAAAGACCTTTTTTGAGCGTATGGAAGATTTCACAACCCATGCGAACAGATTCACGCAGAGAGCTTGCGCCCACTGGCATGATCATGAATTCCTGGAAATCGATTGGATTGTCAGCATGCTCACCACCGTTGATGATGTTCATCATCGGAACTGGCAGCGTGCGTGCACCAAAACCGCCCACATAGCGGTAAAGTGGCATCGCAGCCGCTTCAGCAGCAGCTTTCGCAACAGCAAGAGAAACGCCCAAAATAGCGTTTGCACCAAGACGGCCTTTGTTTTCGGTACCGTCAAGTTCGATCATAGCACGGTCAACTTTGATCTGGTCTTCGGCGTCCATACCGCCGACAGCATCAAAGATCTCACCGTTTACAGCTTCTACAGCGTCCTCAACACCCTTGCCAAGGTAACGCTCACCGCCATCGCGGCGTTCAACAGCTTCAAATGCGCCAGTGGAGGCGCCGGACGGAACTGCAGCCCGACCGAAGGAGCCGTCTTCCAAAAGCACATCAACTTCAACAGTTGGGTTGCCGCGGCTGTCAAGGATTTCGCGACCAATAATGTCGATGATAGCAGTCATCTAAGAGTACTCCAATGTACTTGTAGAGTGTGGAATTTTGGCTCTAAGAGCTTTTACCCGAGGTACTGCCCCCAAGGAAGAGAAGAGACCGTACCCTTCTGTAAATCCTTGGGAATAAACGAATGTATTTTGTCGCACCTCTACGTAAAAACGCAGTATTTTGTCACTTTCCTTAGGTGCCGTGAAATATCTAAAGCGTAAAACTTCCGTTTTTCGCGATCCGGTCAAACTCTTGCAGCCACAGCAGCAAGTCTTTGAGTCGGTTTAGAGGGATCATATTCGGACCATCAGATGACGTGGTGTTGTCAGGATCGTCATGCGTCTCCACAAACAGGCCTGCAATGCCAACGGCAACAGCCGCACGTGCCAGTGTTGCAACAAACTCGCGCTGCCCACCAGATGTGCCACCAAGGCCGCCAGGCTGCTGTACAGAGTGAGTTGCATCAAACACCACAGGAGCACCCATGTCCGCCATAATCGGCAGAGCGCGCATGTCTGAAACAAGTGTGTTGTAGCCAAATGTTGCGCCACGCTCGCACAGCATCACATTGGAGTTGCCACTCTCAACCACTTTGGTCATGACGTTTTTCATGTCCCAGGGCGCGAGAAACTGCCCCTTCTTCACGTTCAATGCTCTGCCAGTTTTAGCAGCAGCAACAAGAAGGTCAGTTTGGCGGCACAGATAAGCTGGAATCTGCAAAATATCGCAAACTTCACTAACTGGCGCACAATGGTTTGGCTCATGCACATCCGTAATCACTGGCAAGCCGTAGGTTTCTTTGATTTCCGCAAAAACCTCCAGACCTTTGGCCATGCCCATACCGCGGCTGGCAGACAGACTAGTCCGGTTCGCCTTGTCGTAGCTCGCTTTGAAAACCAAACCTATATTCAGTTCTTCTGCAATTTCTTTGACAGCCTGAGCCATTTCCATGGCGTGTGCGCGACTCTCCATCTGGCATGGTCCAGCAATAAGAGAAAACGGCTTATCATTTGAAAAGACAGCGTTTCCAACTGAAACTTCTGAATTTGGTTGAGACACGAAGAGATCTCCTTAAAGGCGTGAATATAATCCAAAAGTTGATTAGGCGCTTTGGCTCCAAATTACAAGAGCAGGAACGATGCGATGCACTCCACAGAGACCTTTGACATACGCAGATCTTACAGCCAGTCCTCCAAGTCTGTGAACGCCAAAAAACTTGAGTTTCATGGGATAGCTGCAGTCATCACCTTGCTTGGTCCAATACATTTCTAACAACAGCACGCACTGCATAGAATGCATCTCATCTGTGAGTAGATGAGTGCAACGCCTCAACTTGGATGGCTACCTTTTCACTAGCCAAAGCCTGTGGTTCAAAACACATTCTTTGATGAGCATATTGAATTGAAGAGAGTGGCAACCGGCCAATCGATACGTTGCCGCCCACACTGAGCTTAAATGAAACATAACAGCGCCAACACAAAAGCGAACCATCAGAAACTGTGTAGCCAAGCGAAACATCCACCAGGCTAAAACAGCTTCATCCAATAACCATAGACATCTCGGCAGTCTTCCCCATAAGAACAATCAAACTCTTCGCATCTGTTGTTAAGGTAACTCCATAACTCTTTGCTATTTTGTCTCGCTCTTTTTCATAGGTATCCTGAAACCGCTCAACTTGCTTTTGGAGCGCGGCCACCTGAGCAATCTTCTTCTCAGCGGCATCATAACCTTTGTTCGCAGTATCTAAATGCTGGCGAAGTTTTTGATATTTTTCAACGCCAATGAGCTTTTTCTTGTCTCCACCAGCTTCAGCTTCCAAAGTTTTCATTCCCTTGGTGATTTGCTCCACCAAATTATGTGCATTGATATAGTCGTCCTGCGCTTTCGCAAGAGATTTGAGGGCTTTCTGACCTGTTTCAATATCAGCAGAAATTTTCTTTAGCTTCGGTTCATCCTCGACGAGTTTCATGTAGGCCTTTTCGACAGCCGCTTTATCATTCGTCAACTTGCCGTATTTAGCGACATCTTTAGCCGGGAGCTTATGTTTCTTTTCCATTTCTTTCTGGAAAGCAGACACACCGCTCAAGAACTCTTTGACATTCTTATATTTATTGAGAGCCTTTGGCTTTTATTCCTCCAACTGTTTTGCCATGACAGCACAAACGCAGCGAGAAACTACCTGATATCGACCCTGCGAAAAATTACGAGGTCTCACCTTGGTAAAAAATTCTTAGAGCAATTCGGAAAGATTAGCATAAACCATGCCTGATAAAACACTCACTTGAAACTGAAAAACCGGGAACTCTCGTCCCCGGCTTGAAATTCCAAAAACTTACAGGTGTTCTAGATGACCCAGGTATTGTCCGAGCCAATATAGCCATCTTTAAGCAAGCGGTCGACGATCTCATCAGCCAGAGCCTCAACAGTGCGCCCTGCAGTTTTCAAATGCAGTTCCGGAGCCTCAGGGGCTTCATAAGCGCTATCTATCCCGGTAAAATTGGAAATCTCACCTTTCCGGGCCTTGGCATAAAGTCCCTTAGGGTCACGTGTTTCACACTCTTCCAGAGTTGTATCGACAAAGATTTCAAAGAACTCATCCGTATCCAGCAAATCACGAGCAAGCTGACGTTCAGCCTTAAATGGCGAGATAAAGGAAACCAGTGTGATCAACCCTGCGTCCACAAAGAGCCTGGATGTCTCAGCAACTCGGCGGATGTTTTCAACGCGATCAGCATCGGTAAATCCAAGATCTTTATTCAGACCATGACGAACGTTATCGCCATCAAGCAGATAGGTATGCCGCCCAAGGCTCAGTAGCTTCTGTTCCACCGCATTCGCAATGGTCGACTTACCGGAGCCTGAAAGCCCTGTGAACCAGAGAACGGCAGGCTTCTGTCCTTTAAGACCACCACGCGCTTTCTTGTTCACATCCAGGGCTTGACGATGGACGTTAGTTGCCCGTCGCAGTCCAAACCAGATCAGACCAGCAGCAACAGTCTCATTCGTCATTCTGTCGATAAGAATAAAGCTGCCAGTATCCCGGTTTGCTTCATACGGGTCGAACGCAATTGCTTCAGAAAGCGCCAAATTACAGAACGCGATTTCATTAAGAGCCAGCTGCTTTGCCGCATGATGATCAAACGTGTTCACATCTACCTTGTGTTTGATCTCAGTAACACTTGCCCCGATGGTTTTAGTACCACACTTCAAAAGGTATGGACGCCCCGGCAGCATTGCATTTTCAGACATCCAGATCAGATGAGCGGCAAACTGGTCACTTACATCAGGTCGTGAGTGCGCTGGCGCCAGAACATCGCCACGAGAAATATCGATCTCATCAGCCAATGTCAGAGTAACCGATTGACCGTCATCAGCTCGCAGCTGATCACCATCCATGGTAACAATCTTTTCAACGCGACTGGTTTTGCCAGACTGGGCAACGACAACTTCATCACCCACATTGACAGATCCGCCACGAACAGTGCCGCTATATCCGCGAAAATCCAGATTTGGACGGTTCACCCACTGAACTGGAAAACGGAACGCTGCTTCGCTGTGCTCTTCACCAAGTTCAACATTTTCAAGGTGTTCAAGCAAAGTCGGACCGGTAAACCAACTAAGTTTCTCGCTACTGGTGGTTACATTGTCACCAAAACGCGCTGAAAGCGGAATGACTTCGCTACTGTCAAAATCAAAACCAGATGAAAAGCTCTCAAAATCCGCCTTGATTTCTTCAAACCGCTTTTGGTCATAGTCAACAAGGTCAATCTTGTTGACCGCCAGAACCACATGACGCACGCCCAACAAAGATGCGATAAATGCGTGCCGACGTGTCTGCGTTAGCAGTCCATTGCGCGCATCAACCAACAAAATTGCAAGATCTGCCGTTGACGCCCCGGTCGCCATGTTCCGCGTATACTGTTCATGCCCAGGTGTATCAGCAACAATAAACTTCCGTTTTTCAGTCGAGAAAAAGCGGTAAGCAACATCAATTGTGATCCCCTGCTCCCGCTCAGCCTCAAGGCCATCCACGAGCAACGCAAGATCAATTTCATCTGCAACAGTTCCGTGCTTGCGGCTATCTTTCTCAAGCGCTGCCAGCTGATCCTCAAAAATCAGCTTGGTGTCGTAGAGCAAGCGACCAATAAGCGTGGACTTTCCATCATCGACACTGCCGCAAGTCAAAAAACGCAGGAAACTTTTGGACTCTTGTGAGTTGATATAGGTGGACAGATCAAATGCTTCTGCCACTGGCGCGATCTTGTTCATTTAGAAATACCCCTCACGCTTCTTCTTTTCCATTGAGCCGGAGCTGTCATGATCAATCAGGCGACCACTACGTTCAGAAGTCCGGGCAATGAGCATCTCACTCACAATATCTTCAAGAGTATCAGCTGTGGATTCCACAGCCCCTGTCAGCGGATAACATCCAAGAGTTCTGAAACGAACATCCCGTTGCTCAACTTTCTCACCTGGTTCCAGACGAAAGCGATCATCATCCAACATCAACAAAGTGCCATCCCGCTCAACCACGGGTCGCTTGGCAGAGAAGTAGAGAGGTACAATTTCGATGCCTTCAGCCAGAATGTACTGCCAGATATCCAGCTCAGTCCAATTGGAGAGCGGGAATGCGCGAATAGATTCACCCTTGGCGATCCGACCGTTATAAAGTGACCACAGTTCCGGGCGCTGGTTCTTAGGATCCCAACCATGGCTCGCAGAACGGAACGAAAAAACGCGTTCTTTTGCGCGCGATTTTTCTTCATCACGCCGCGCACCACCGAAAGCTGCATCAAACTTGTATTGCGTAAGCGCTTCTTTCAGCGCTTCCGTTTTCATGATGTGCGTATAATTGGAGCTGCCGTGATCAAATGGATTGATGTTGTTTTTGACGCCCTCTTCGTTCGTGTGAACGATCAGATCCAGTCCATACTTATCTACCGTGTAATCACGGAAAGTGATCATCTCCTGAAACTTCCACGTGGTATCCACGTGCAGTAGAGGAAATGGTGGTTTGGAAGGATAGAAGGCTTTAAGAGCAAGGTGCAGCATCACCGCGCTGTCTTTACCAATGGAGTAAAGCATCACAGGGTTGTCAAACTCTGCCGCTACCTCGCGAATAATATGAATGCTCTCGTTTTCTAGTCGTCGCAAATGCGACTGGCTATCAATGCCCATCACGGTCTCCAAAGGACGTGTCGTTAAGTCTTGATCCAGAGTTTAACGGTTGAGCATTGATGCGCCGAAGCTTACCAACCCGACCTTAAGCCATAATGGGAAATAATTTTTTCGTCCGCGACTGCTAAAAAGCACGGATTTGCGAAAGGCTTGCCTTGAGGTGTTTTGAGCTTGCCGTATGCAAGTGGCGCTCCCCCCTCTACAACAACCACTCCCCCGGCAGCACAAAGGATCGCTTGCCCGGCAGCAGTATCCCACTCCATCGTTGGCTCCATGCGTGGATAAAAATCGGCTTTCCCTTCTGCCAGGCGGCAAAATTTCAAAGATGAACCTGCAGCAACAATCGATGAGTTCTCCAATCTTTCTAAAAGCGCATTGGTCCGTTCACTGCGATGCGATCGGCTTGCCAGAACCCGCAGTTCTTTAGAAAAAACCGTGCAACTCATCTCAGAAGCCTCTCCCGGCTCAAGTCCTTTGGCTTCTGCTCGGTAAGCACCTTGCCCAACGTCTCCCCAAAACAGCTCACCAGTCACAGGGGCAAAGATAACGCCTTTGGTAGGAGTTCCGTTTTCGATCAACGCTATATTGACTGTGAACTCGCCATTCCGGCTGATGAACTCTCGCGTACCATCCAGAGGATCCACAAGAATAAAGCGGGAACCGATTTCTGGCATAATTCCTGCTGCCATTGCTTCTTCAGCAATCACCGGTACATCTGGACAGAGAACAGACAGGTGATTGAGGATAATTTCTTCAGCTTGCTGGTCTGCAATTGTGACCGGAGAACCATCTCCTTTGGTCACCGACTGAAAGCCTTCTTCATAAATCCCCAGAATTCGTTGCCCTGCTTCCAGCGCCGCAAGCTTAAAACCTTCAATCACAATTACACCCTTGATAGCTTTCTGTTCATCTTGGAGTAACTTTTAAAACAGCATGTTCTGGAGAAACAAGAGAGCTTCACAATTTCGCGATAATTGACTGCGAATGAACATCTCTAAAGAATGAGTAATTCAAATTTCGGGCAATCGAAGCATTATGTCCTAGGACAAATTCATTTGGTACCATTGACGAGCCTAATTCGCTGCAGATAAGTGCTAAGAAAATGACTGTTTCGATCTCCTTGACCTAAGGAATTCAAATATATGACACGTGCGATACGAAAAGCTGTTCTCCCGGTTGCAGGTCTGGGCACCCGCTTCCTTCCTGCAACAAAAGCCGTTCCAAAAGAAATGCTGACCATTCTGGATCGGCCTATCATCCAATACGTGGTTGATGAAGCTCGCGCTGCCGGGATTGAGCACATCGTATTTGTAACAGGCAGAAACAAGCAGGTGATCGAAGATCACTTCGATATTGCTTACGAGCTGGAAGAAACTCTGCGTCGCAGAAACAAAGACCATGCGTTGGAACTTCTTGAAAAGATCCGCCCTTCCGCAGGTACAACCAGTTTCACCCGTCAGCAGGAACCTCTCGGCCTGGGGCATGCGATCTGGTGTGCACGCGACATCATCGGCAATGAACCTTTCGCTATTTTGCTGCCAGACATGCTGATGAAAGCGCCAAAAGGCTGCCTCTCACAAATGGTAGAGGCCTATGAGAACCATGGCGGCAACATCATCTCAGTTGAGGAAGTGCCGTGGGATCAAACACACAAATACGGCATTATCGAGCGGGATGCTCCACGCACTGACGACACCTTCTCCATCACCGGCATGGTTGAAAAGCCAGCAGAAGGAACCGCGCCATCAAACCTTTACATCAATGGCCGCTATATCCTGCAGCCAGAGATTTTTGGACTTCTCGAAAACCAGAGCACCGGTGCTGGTGGTGAAATCCAGCTCACCGATGCCATGCTCACACTGATGGGCCAGCAGGACTTCCACGGCGTCGAATTCCGTGGAGAAACATACGACTGTGGTTCTCGCTCAGGGTTCTTGTCGGCAAATGTCGCTTATGCATTGGATGATTCGGAGCTGGCTGCTCAGCTACGCCCAATGCTAGACAAGCTTCTTGTAAAAACCAGCTGAGTATCGGGAAACGTGAAATGGAAAAAGTACTTGTAACAGGCACTGCCGGCTTTATCGGCAACGCTGTAGCCCTCCGTCTGTTACAAGATGGCTATCATGTCATCGGCCTGGATTGTGTCACAGACTACTATGATGTGACGCTGAAGGAAGAGCGACTGAAACGCCTCACATCCTCTAACCATTTCACAGAAGAGCGGATCAGGCTTGAAGATGCCGAAGCTGTCATGCGCATCTTCAAGCAACATGCACCGACAAAGGTCATTCACCTTGCTGCTCAGGCAGGCGTGCGTTACTCGCTGGAAAGCCCTCAATCTTACGTCGATGCAAACGTCACTGGCTTTTTATCTATACTGGAAGGTGCTCGCGCGCATGATGTAAAGCACCTGGTCTATGCTTCCACCAGCTCTGTCTACGGGCTCGATGAAACGATGCCGTTGTCGACACATCGCGGTGGCAATCATCCGGTTTCATTTTATGCTGCGACCAAAAAAGCCAACGAGGCTATGGCCCATTCCTACGCCCACCTCTTTGACATCCCTTGCACAGGTCTACGGTTCTTCACCGTTTACGGTCCTTGGGGACGTCCGGATATGGCTCTGTTCAAATTCACCAAAGCCATATTGGAGGGTAAACCTGTCCCGCTGTTCAACCACGGCAATATGATCCGTGATTTCACATACGTGGATGATATTGTGGAAGGTATTGTGCGGGTTGCAAACCTTCCGCCAAAACGTACGGATGATTGGGATGGAAAAGCAGCTGATCCAGCGACCTCCAGCGCACCGTATCAGGTCTTCAACATCGGCAACAGCGATCCAGTCCAACTAATGGACTACCTTGCCGCCATCGAAGACGCGCTGGGCATGACCGCAATGAAAGAGTTCTTACCATTCCAGCCCGGGGACGTTGCAGCCACCTTTGCTGATGTTACAGATCTGATTGAGACAACGGGCTTCAAACCGCAAACCTCCGTAAAGGCAGGGGTTGCAAACTTCGTCAAATGGTATCGGGATTACTACAATGTGTAGGACATCCCAAGGTGCCATTTTATGGAAGAAATCGTCTCAGTTGTCGGGCTTGGCTATGTAGGTTTGCCCGTTGCTTGTGCGCTGGCGCATGCAGGTATCAAAACCATTGGTTACGATATAGATCGTCACCGGGTCCAAGAACTTCTCGAGGGAAATGACAGAACTGCCTCTGTCAGCAAGACGGCTCTTTCTTCCAAAAACCTGACGCTCACGTATTCCGCGCCTGATATCAGACAGGCGCGGATCCACATCGTTGCAGTCCCCACGCCAATAAACATCTCCAAACGCCCTGATCTCGGCCCAATCAAAAAAGCCTCAAAAATCGTTGGGGCCTTCATGAAGCCCAACGACATCGTAGTGTTTGAATCTACAGTTTATCCCGGCGCCACCGAAGAGATCGCGATCCCCCTTTTGCAACGAGAGTCCGGCCTGCGATTTCAGAAGGATTTCCAGATTGGATACTCGCCTGAGCGAATTAATCCCGGCGACAAAAAGCACACGCTTTCTAATCTGCTCAAAATCGTTTCAGCCAGTTCAGAGGATGCACTTGAAACACTGGCCGAGCTATACGGAAAGATTGTCAAAGCAGGTGTTTACAAAGCCTCATCCATTAAAGTCGCTGAAGCTGCAAAGGTCATTGAAAATACACAGCGTGATTTGAATATAGCGCTTATGAATGAGCTCTCCATGCTGTTTCATGCCATGGATATCGATACTCGTGATGTTCTGGAAGGTGCTTCAACCAAATGGAACTTCCTGCCATTTCATCCCGGTTTGGTCGGCGGACACTGTATCGGCGTTGACCCTTACTACCTGACAGATAAAGCACATCAGCTTGGCTTCTCCCCTCAGGTTATCCTTGCAGGACGAGGAACCAATGAAAGTATGAGCAAGTTCATTGCAACAGAAGTCATTCAAGGCTGCGTAAAACTTGCACGCCCTATGCCACCTCGCATTGCCATTTTAGGCATCACATACAAGGCAGACGTGCCTGACACGCGAAATTCCAAAGTAATCGACTTGATTAGAGAGTTGGAACGCTTCGGTGCCCATATCTACGCTGTCGACCCTTTAGCCGATCCGGAACACACGAAAGAGCACTTTGGCGTCGAACTCTACCAGGAAACTCCACCGGGTGACTGTGATGCAGTTATTCTGGCAGTTCCCCATCATGCATTCTTCGAAAACGAAGAACCTTGGCATGTGATGGAACGGTACTTAAGTGCAGAAAAAGTCTTTGTCGCCGATCTTCATGGTCTTTTGGAAAGGGAGAAGACACCAGAGCATGTGCTTCTATGGCGCCTATAGAAAAGGCTTGGGCATTCACACGCCCAAGCCTTCGTAGTTTTTATGTTCACTGAACCCTATGACCAAACATAAGGCTCCATGTCACCACGTGCCCAGTCTTCTTTGGTCTGCTGGCGGAACTCTTCAAATCGACCTTCATCAATCGCATCACGGATGCCCTGCATCAGGTACTGGTAATAAGCAAGGTTGTTCCAGGTCAACAGCATCGCAGCCAGACCTTCATTCACGCGCACCAGATGGTGTAGGTAAGCGCGGGAGTATTTGGAAGTTGCTTCACAGTTGGATTGCTCATCCAACGGGCGCGGGTCTTCAGAATGGCGCGCATTCTTCAGGTTTACCTTACCAAATCGGGTATAGGCCAATCCATGACGGCCAGCACGGGTTGGCATCACACAGTCAAACTGATCAATACCACGCGCGACACTTTCCAGAATATCTTCTGGTGTGCCAACACCCATCAGATAACGCGGTCTGTCCTTCGGCATTGCTGGCGTCGTGATCTCCAGCATCTTCAGCATGACAGCCTGAGGCTCACCAACGGCCAGACCACCAACGGAATAACCTTCCATCGGAAGCTCACCAAGCCGCTGAGCAGATTCAACGCGCAGATCCGGCACATCCCCGCCCTGAACAATACCGTAAAGGCCCTGCCCTTTTTCTGGGCCGCCCATCTTCTCAAACTGAGCACGGGAGCGTTCAGCCCAACGCAAAGACAATTGCATGGCGCGCTCAACTTCATCCCGCTCAGCAGGAAGAGCAATACACTCATCAAGCTGCATCTGGATATCAGAACCAAGCAGGCCCTGAATTTCAACAGAGCGCTCCGGGCTCATGAAATGCTTTGACCCATCATGATGAGACGAGAAGGTTACGCCTTCTTCTGTCATCTTGCGAAGACCAGACAAGGACATTACCTGGAACCCACCAGAGTCTGTCAGGATCGTGTGATCCCATCCCATAAATTTGTGCAGGCCACCAAGTTTGGCAATCCGCTCAGCAGTCGGGCGCAGCATCAAATGGTATGTGTTACCGAGAACAACATCCGCCCCCAGATCACGTACTTGCTGCGGATACATAGCCTTTACAGTCGCCTGTGTACCAACCGGCATAAACGCAGGCGTACGAACCTTGCCGTGCGGCGTTGTAATTTCACCGCGGCGCGCCATGCCATCTGTTTTCAGCAGCTTGAAGGAAAACGGCTTGGTGCCCTGCTGTGTTTCACGAGATGTTTCGGTCATTTGGAAGCCTTCTTGAACAGCAGCGAGCTGTCTCCATAACTATAAAAACGGTAGCCAGTGCTGATCGCATGCTCATAAGCAACGCGCATTTCGTCCATACCACTCAGCGCACTCACAAGCATAAACAGCGTTGAGCGCGGTAAATGGAAGTTGGTCATCAGCGCATCAATGGCTTTGAACTGATAGCCTGGCGTAATAAAAATGTCGGTGCTCTGAGAAATCGGGTTAATCACGCCATCTTCAGAAACTGAGCTCTCAAGAATGCGCAGTGAAGTTGTACCAACAGAAACAATCTTGTTGCCACGGGCACGAACAGCGTTGAGCGCCGCAGCTGTCACACCGCTTATCTCGCCATACTCAAAGTGCATTTTATGGTCTTCAGTCTTGTCGGCCTTGACTGGCAAAAACGTGCCAGCGCCCACATGAAGCGTCACAAAGTGCTTCTCAACACCGCGCTCTTCAAGGGCAGCAAACAACTGATCTGTAAAATGCAAGCCAGCAGTTGGTGCAGCAACAGCACCCTCATACTTTGCGTAGATGGTTTGATAATCTTTGCGGTCCTGATCGTCTTCTGCACGTTTGGCTGCAATGTATGGCGGCAACGGGATGTGCCCCACCTGCGCAATCGCAGCATCCAACTCACCGGCAGAACGGTCAAACTCAAACAGAATGTCACCGGCCTCGGATTTCACAGTCACAACAGCAGAAAACTCTGCAGTATCTTTGCTTTCCTCATCAAAAGCAAAACGAACAGTATCGCCAACTTTCAGTTTCTTGGCTGGACGAACAAAGGCACGCCATTCCTTCGCGCTGGCACGCTGGTGCAATGTCACACCAACTTTTGCCGTCACGCCATCACGCGAGCGGAAGCCAAGCAGCTGTGCCGGAATAACTTTTGTATCATTAAAGACGAGCGCATCACCCGGCTCCAAAAGATCAGGCAGAGACAGCACCTGATCATCTGTCAGCAGTTGCTCACCATCAGGACGCACCACCAACATCCGTGAACTATCACGCGGAACTGCCGGGCGGAGCGCAATGTTTTCCGGTGGCAGATCAAAATCAAAATCATCAACCAGCATAGGGTATCCAGTTTTACAAAACAGCAAATCAGCGCCGCACAGTATGTGGTCGCCATCTCCGTGCTGTCTTATTGGAATTATTGCCAAATCCGTTTGTATTCTGCAGGCCTTGCTGTCACCTGTCCCGCAGTCAAACGATTGAAGCCAGAGGGAGATACCTCCTGACGCGATTTAGGTCAACCTGTTTAGAAGAGCGCTGCGTCCATTTGCATAGCCCCAACAAAAAGGCCCGGCGAAATGCCGAGCCTTTTATAATTCGCAGTGCGTTCGCTATTAAGCGTCCGCAGCCACCTTCAAAGATACGATCTTATCTGGGTTGGAAACAGGCTCACCACGTTTGATCTTGTCAACGTTGTCCATACCTTCAACAACCTGCCCCCATGCGGTGTACTGACCGTCGAGCCAGGATGCATCGCCGAAGCAGATGAAGAACTGGCTGTCGCCGGAGTTCGGATCCATAGAACGAGCCATCGAGCATGTGCCGCGAACGTGTTTCGCATCGTTGAACTCAGCTTTCAGCTTCTTGCCGGAGCCGCCAGTACCTGTGCCCTGAGGGCAGCCGGTCTGAGCCATGAAGCCGTCAATCACACGGTGGAACACGATGCCGTCATAAAAGCCTTCACGTGCGAGCTCTTTAATACGAGCAACGTGGTTAGGTGCCAGGTCAGGACGCAGTTCAATAACAACGTTACCCTGAGTGGTTTCCAGCAGCAGTGTGTTTTCTGGATCTTTGATATCAGCCACGGGACTGTCCTTTATCTTAGAATAAGTCTGAGTGCAGACATAGCCTCTACTTGGCGTCTGCCGCAACCTGCATTTTGATGATCTTATCAGGGTTACGAACAGGTTCGCCGCGTTTGATCTTGTCTACAGCGTCCATTCCGGAAACCACTTCACCAAATACAGTGTACTGACCATCAAGCCAGGACCCATCATTGAACATGATGAAAAACTGAGAGTTCGCGCTGTTTGGGCTGCGGGAACGTGCCATGCCAAGAGTACCGCGCTTGAACGGAGCCTTGGAGAACTCAGCCTTCAGGTCAGGCATTTCAGAGCCGCCCATGCCTGTGCCGGTTGGGTCGCCAGTCTGCGCCATGAAACCGTCAATCACACGATGGAATAGGATGCCATCATAAAAGCCTTCACGTGTAAGCTGTTTAATACGCTTCACATGCTCAGGTGCAAGATCAGGACGCAGCGCAATTTCAACGCGTCCGTCTTTTAGGTCCAGATAAATCGTGTTTTCAAGATCTTTCGCGCTGGCGGTGAATGGCATCATAAATGCGCCCACAACCATCGCACATGCTGTCAGGATACGTAGCAAGATTTCTGTCCTTGTCTTAGCCAAGGCGTACCTCCCAAACTCCCAATTGGCTTTCGAAAAGAGATACGCACACAAAACAAAATTTAGCGGGTGTTATGTGATTGCACATAAACGCGACGCGCTAAAAAAGTCTAACCCTATCAAATAGGCAGTCTTTTCTGTTGCGTTGTTTTTAAGCAATCTCAAAGCGCTTTTTAAGCGCAGCCTCAACACACTTGGGGACAAACGAACTGTAATCTCCCCCCATCTTTGCAATCTGGCGCACCAGTGTAGCCGTAATGGGGCGCATCACTGGTGAGCTTGGAAAAAATACGGTCTTGATGTCAGGTGCCATCGCCCCATTCATTCCAGCCATCTGCATTTCATAATTGAGATCAGTCGAGTCTCGAAGTCCGCGCACCAGAATATTAGAGCCATGCTCTCGCGCCGCATCCACTACCAGCCCAGTAAAGGAGACGGTACGAATACGAGCAGCATTTTCTGCACCAAACTGCTCTTCACAAGCAAGGCGGATCAACTCCACACGTTTTTCAAAGGAAAACAACGGAGCCTTGGAAGCCTGAATACCAATAGCTACAATCACTTCATCAGCCAAAACCAATGATTGTTCCAGAATGTCCAGATGGCCGTGTGTCATAGGATCAAAAGACCCCGGATAAAGTGCAATGCGCTTCATATAATCTCTCGCGTCACAAATGCCTCTCCCCATAAGCATCATAAATGACACTTACCTTTTGGGCTTTGGCGAGATTGAACTCATTTTACCCATGCGTTTCAAGCTATTTCTGACAATTAGGCCAGACCATTTAGGACAGATCATGCAGAATTGGATCGATAGTTGGATCTACCCAAGACGTGCTTCTAGAAAAGCACAATGAAAGTCGCAAAATCCATATCACTCACAAAAGTGCAATTCCCTCTCTCAGAATGAAATAACCAGAAACAAAAAAGGCGGAGCACATGCCCCGCCTTTTTTCTAGAATCTACATCACTTACTCAGTGCTTGGCGCTTCACCACCGTCACCCTCAGGTGTCGGAGCAGCGCTCTCTGCGTCTGCTCCTTCGGTGTCTGCACCGGTCTCGACGGCGCCTTCTACGTCAGCGTTTTCATCGTCGTCAGCTTCGCTAATGCGCTCCACTGCAACAACTTGCTCTTCAGCAGAGGTATTGAACACAGTCACACCTTGTGTCGAACGACCTGCAATGCGGATGCCGTTAACCGGGCAACGGATCAGCTGTCCACCATCGGTCACCAGCATAATCTCGTCACTGTCCTCACTACGGAAAGACGCAACCAGGCGGCCATTACGATCATTCACCGTCATCGCCGCGATACCCTTACCGCCACGACCGGTAGTGCGGTACTCGTACGAGCTTGTGCGCTTGCCATAACCCTTTTCAGAAACAGTAAGAATGACTTCTTCACTCTCGTCCATCTCTTTAAAGCGTTCTTCGGAGATGCCCGCGTCCTCAAAGGACACATTATCTTCTGCTTCCTCACCGCGCATAGCACGGGAAAGCTTCAGATAAGCCGTCCGCTCTTCTGAATCGCACTCAAAGTGACCAAGGATCGTCATAGAGATGACGTGATCACTCTCAGCAAGGTTGATCCCACGAACACCAACGGAGTTACGGCCAGAGAACACACGAACATCCGTTGCCGGGAAGCGAATACACATACCCGACGAGGTCGTCAGCAGAACATCATCATCTTCCGTCGAAGTCATAACGTTGACGATGCCATCGCCCTCTTCCAACTTCATGGCGATCTTGCCGTTTTTGTTGATCTGAGCGAAGTCTGAAAGCTTGTTCCGGCGGATGGTTCCACGCTTGGTCGCAAACATCACGTCCAGCTCTGCCCACGTTTCCTCGTTCTCAGGAAGCGGCAAAATAGATGTGATGCGTTCACCCTGCTCCAGAGGAAGCATATTGACCAAAGCATTACCACGTGCCTGAGGGCTGGCCAGAGGCAAACGCCAGACTTTCATCTTGTAAGCAATACCGCGAGAAGAGAAGAACAGAACC
>NZ_LCWX01000263.1:102160-109648 GCF_001431305.1 Pseudovibrio sp. POLY-S9 | reverse complement strand
GGCGTATGCGTATTGGCAACGAACAGACGGGTTACAAAATCTTCGTCTTTCGTCCGCATGCCAGACCGGCCCTTACCGCCACGACGCTGCGCACGGTAGGTGTCCAGAGGAACGCGTTTGATGTAGCCGGTATGAGATACGGTCACGACCATATCTTCACGCTGGATCAGATCTTCATCATCCAGATCTCCACCACCATCGGTAATTTCTGTCCGGCGCGGTGTCGCAAACTCATCACGCACTTCTTCAAGCTCGGTACGAACAATGTGAAGAATACGCTCACGGCTACGCAGAATATCAAGATAATCCTTGATCTCCGTCGCCAGTTTGTCGAGTTCGTCGCCAATCTCGTCACGGCCCAGAGCAGTCAGACGCTGCAAGCGCAGATCCAGAATGGCGCGAGCCTGATCTTCAGAAAGTTTGAACGTACCATCTTCCTGAATAGCGTAACGTGGATCATCAATCAGCTGGATCAGCGGCTCGATGTCTTTCGCTGGCCAGTTACGCTCCATCAGCTGACGGCGCGCAGTCGCAGGATCAGGTGCTGTGCGAATAAGATGAATAACATCATCAATGTTGGCAGTCGCAACAGCCAAACCTACGAGAACATGAGCACGATCACGCGCTTTATTCAGAAGGAACCGGGTCCGGCGACCAATAACCTCTTCACGGAAAGCAATAAACGCTTTCAGCATATCCTGCAGTGCAAGCTGCTCAGGACGGCCACCATTAAGAGCCACCACGTTACAGCCAAAGCTCTGTTGAAGCTGAGAGTAACGATAGAGTTGGTTCAGGATAACATCAGGAACCGCGTCACGCTTCAGCTCAATAACAACGCGCATACCACGACGATCTGATTCGTCGCGAATGTCAGAGATGCCCTCAATCCGCTTTTCACGAACAAGCTCTGCGATCTTTTCGATCATAGAGGATTTGTTCACCTGATAAGGGATTTCAGTGACAATCAATGCCATACGGCCTGAGCGAATTTCTTCCGTCTCAACTCGGCTGCGCATAAGAACGGAACCACGTCCGGTCTCATAGGCTGATTTGATGCCAGCACGGCCAAGAATAATACCACCGGTCGGGAAGTCCGGACCCGGGATAATCTCCATCAGCTCTGGCAGAGTGATTTCAGGGCGCTCGATCATTGCGATCGTGCCATCAATCACTTCACCCATGTTATGCGGCGGAATATTGGTCGCCATACCAACAGCAATACCGCCAGCACCGTTTACCAGTAGGTTCGGATAGCGTGCTGGGAGAACTTCAGGTTCCGTCTCGGAGCCATCGTAGTTCTCATTGAAGTTCACCGTATCTTTGTCGATATCGGAAAGCTGTGTCTGAGCAACTTTTTCGAGGCGACACTCTGTGTAACGCATCGCTGCAGCACGGTCACCATCAACCGAGCCAAAGTTGCCCTGCCCATTAATGAGTGGCAGGCGCATGGAAAAATTCTGCGCCATACGAACAAGAGCATCATAAATCGCGCTATCACCATGTGGGTGATATTTACCCATAACGTCACCAACGACGCGGGCGGATTTACGATAGGGCTTGTTCCACTCATATCCGTTTTCGTGCATAGAATACAGAATACGGCGGTGAACCGGCTTCAAACCATCACGAACATCGGGAAGCGCACGGCTCACAATCACGCTCATTGCGTAATCGAGATAGCTGCGCTTCATTTCATCTGTGATAGAGACGGGCCGAATGTCGCTAGGTAGGCCACCTGGTGGTGTACTTAAGTCCTGATCTGCCAAGGATTATTCTCATCAATTTTAAGTCAGAATTCCTAGCCTTTATAGCCGATTCAAACCGCAGAACCAAACGCCACAAGCCCTGAAAAGACACCTAATAACAACTACCTTACCCCACGGCCTCATCGACCACTGGTTACTAGGCCTTTCTACACAGTTTCGTTGCTCAAAAGCATCGCTCTTCCTCATAAAAATACTAAGCTATACGCAGGCAGTGCAAAATCCTATCAAACTCTTGCCAAATACAACATTGTCTGGTAGCGCCCTCTCAAGAACCGCAGAAATGCGGGTAAAAGCGCCCAAAGATGGGCTAAATCACATACAAGGTAAAGCGCAATGCTCATTGAGTTCCTCATCAATGCATTTGCCATGCTGTTTGTCACCATCGACCCGATTGGTCTGGCACCAATTTTTCTGGCCGTAACCGCCGGGGCAAGCAGTGTTGAGCGCCGTCAGATCGCGATTAAAGCCATAGTCATTTCTGGCATCACGCTCCTGGCATTTTTCTTTGCCGGACGCCAGCTTCTGGAAGTTCTCGGCATCTCTCAAGCTGCCTTTAAGGTTGCAGGTGGCCTTCTGCTCTTCATCATTGCAACTGAGATGGTGTTTGAACATCGCCAGAAGCGTAAAGCTGAAAGTGCGGAAAAGGTTGTCGAACAGGAAGACCTGTCCCAGACAGCAGTGTTTCCGCTGGCTATTCCGCTCATTGCAGGTCCGGCAACTATCTCTGCAATCATCCTGCTCGCCGGTCAGGCACCGGGCTTCGCTGGCCAGATGAGCCTGATCGCAGTCCTTCTGTCTGTGCTCGCACTCAGCTTCTTCGTGTTTTTGCTGGCAGCACGCATCGATAAACTGCTTGGGTCTACAGTTCAGCTCATCATCACCCGCCTTTTTGGTGTGATCCTCGCAGCGCTGTCCGTTCAGTTCGTTGCAGACGGCATCTTCTCGTTAATCGAGATGCATTCATAATTCAGGTGAGCGCCCATACCTCTTGTGGGCGCTCTTCTCTCCAAATGAGTTAAAGCTTGCAGTCCCAAATCCCCTTCGTAAAGTCACCCTTGTATTTTACGGAGGATTCGAATGGCTGCCCACGGCTCAAAAAAAGTGATTTTCGCCGCCCTTGCTGGCAACACACTCATTTCAATCACCAAATTTGCTGCCGCAGCCTATACCGGGTCTGCCGCAATGCTGTCCGAAGGCATTCACTCGCTCGTTGACACAGGAAACCAGGGCCTGCTGCTGCTTGGCATGAAGCGCGCTGAAAAACCTGCAGATGAAAAACACCCGTTCGGATACGGCTCAGAAATTTACTTCTGGGC
Source organism: Pseudovibrio sp. POLY-S9 (assembly GCF_001431305.1). NCBI lineage: Bacteria > Pseudomonadati > Pseudomonadota > Alphaproteobacteria > Hyphomicrobiales > Stappiaceae > Pseudovibrio > Pseudovibrio sp. POLY-S9. The sequence goes on along the minus strand of NZ_LCWX01000263.1, from coordinate 106,566 downwards.
ATTTGTCGTCGCCATCATGATTTTCGCCGTTGGAGCAGGGATTTCGCTCTACGAAGGCATTCAGAAAATTCTCAATCCTCACCCGATTGAATCTGCCCTGATCGCTTACATCGTCCTTGGACTCGCAATTATTTTTGAAGGCTGGGCCTGGATGGTCGCCTACAAAGAGTTCAAAAAAACCAAAGGCAAGCGCCCTTTCCTTGCCGCTGTGCGCGACAGCAAAGACCCAACAGTTTTCACTGTACTTTTCGAAGATACAGCCGCAATGCTTGGCCTGCTCGTAGCATTTGCCGGCATCTACGGCGCTCAAGCTTTGGGCATTGCATGGCTGGACGGAGCAGCCTCTGTCGTAATTGGCCTCATCCTCGCAGGCACAGCTTTTGTACTGGCACTGGAAACCAAAGGCCTCCTCATCGGCGAAAGCGCTTCAGACGAGCTAGTCGCATCCGTACGAGAAATTCTACAGGCACCCGCAGCCGTCAAAGGCGTGAATGAAATCCGCACCCTGCACCTGGGCCCAAATGACGTCCTTCTCGCAGCCTCGCTGGATTTCGAAGACGCTCTGACAGCAGGCGCAGTTGAAGAAGTCATCTTCTCACTGGAAGACACTATCAAACGGGCACAACCATTGATCGGACGCGTATTCCTTGAAGTTCAGGCTGCACGCGATCATCAGATTCTTGAGGGCGAGTAGTTTATCCGCCTAGTGACACACAGATTAGACCCTTAAGAAGCTTACATACTAAGAATTTTGGAGCAGACAATGACCATACTTGTAACAGGCGGCTGCGGATATATTGGAAGCCACATGACGTGGTGTCTTCACGACGCAGGAGAGGATTTTGTCGTCATAGACAATCTGTCCACGGGCTTCGATTGGGCCATCCCGCAAAGCACCAAGCTTTACGAAGGCGAAATCACAGACCTTAATCTGCTCCAGACAATCTTCCGCAACCACAACATCTCTGCGGTCATTCACTTCGCGGGCTCAATTATCGTCCCAGAATCCGTCTCTAACCCATTGAAATATTATGAGAATAACACAGCAGCCTCGCGCACATTGATTGAAGCTTGCGTAAAGAATGGCATCAAGCATTTCATTTTCTCATCAACTGCAGCAGTTTATGGTGATCCAGAAGTTATTCCAGTTTCTGAAGATACCCCCTTAACTCCCTTAAGCCCCTACGGCACTTCAAAGTTGATGACAGAACTTATGTTGCGCGACACGGCCGCCGCCCACGAGTTCAAATACACGGCTCTACGCTATTTTAATGTGGCAGGCGCTGACCCCGAAGGTCGCACTGGCCAATCCACCAAGAACGCGACCCACCTGATCAAAGTGGCCTGCGAAGCTGCCCTCGGCAAACGCACCCATCTCGGCATTTTTGGCGATGATTTCGACACACCAGATGGGACCGGAGTGCGCGATTACATCCACGTTTCCGATCTTGCAAGCGCACATTACCTTGCCCTAAAACGCCTGCGCGATGGCGGAGATAGCATTATCATGAACGCAGGCTACGGTGACGGCTATTCAGTCCTTCAGGTCATCGACGCTGTGAAAGCCGTATCAGACGTTAATTTTGAGGTGAAAAAAGAGCCGCGCCGTGCTGGCGACTCTCCAAAAGTTGTAGCAGACAACTCCAGAATCATGAGCAATCTGGAATGGAAGCCACGCTTTGATGACCTGCCAACAATCGTAAAACATGCGCTGGATTGGGAGAAAAAGCTCCAATTCAAAAACAGCCTTTAACCACTATTGTGCTGACTGAACTCCTCAGTCAGCACACTTTCCTGCGAACCACAAAACGCTTCATCTATGGGATACGGATAACGCGATCTCCAGGCTGAATACCCAATTCAGCCGCGCGCCCAGCCACCACCTCTAAAACATATTGAGCAGGCAAACCGGAAGGGATGATCTCTTCCGAATACGGCACTGTGTTCGCAGCAATGCTTTTAACTTTATAATCAGACCCGATGAAAATGATATCGAGCGAAGTCGGCGTATTCTTCATCCAGAAGTACTGAAGACCCGACTGCGGGAAAATGAACAGCATCCCCTGATCAGCTGTCAGATCCGTTCGGCCCATCAAGCCTTGAGCCCTGTCATCAGGCGTTTCAGCGACCTCAACCTGAAACTCATGCGTTCCATTGGCACTACGCACTTCAAGAATTTCAGTTCTCATACCTGCAGCAACCGTCGATGTCATACCCAGCAAAACAAAAATGAATGCAATTCGAAGAACCGTCATATAGACCTAAACCTCGTTTTCTTTAGCTTTGAGCCAAAGAAAAGCCCTTGGCAAGTCGCCAAGGGCTTAAAATCAGCAAATATCAGGAATGTGATCTGAAAACGGTCAGTCTCTCGTCAGTGAGATGCCGGAATGTGAGTACCACTCCCGACAGGCCGAACTTCCGCAGCCATCTTGCCTTTCGGCCCGTCACCAAAGCGCACCTGTACCTTTTGGCCGGGCCGCAACTCCGTAATACCGAAACGGCGCAATGTTTCCATATGAATAAAGATATCTTCCGTTCCCTCGCCGCGCGTTAGGAAACCAAAGCCCTTGACCCGGTTAAACCACTTTACTTCCGCGTCGATAAAACTACCCTCTGGTGTCACCTGCACGTGCGTCCGAGAAGGTGGCAGCTGAGAAGGATGAACCGCATAACTCTCATCCATGGAAAGAATGCGCATCGCCTGCAATCCGCGCGGACGATTAAGCACCTCGCAAACAACACGCGCGCCTTCATACGCTGTCTGATAGCCGTCCCTGCGCAAGCATGTAACATGCAACAAGACGTCAGGCAGATCGTCTTCCGGCTCTACAAAACCATAGCCTTTACCAATATCAAACCACTTGATTGTTCCTGCCACTTGAAGAACATCTAAGGCTGTATCGTCAACCAGGTCCTCGACAGAGCCTAACTGAGGCGCCGTTTTTACCACCATGATGAATGCCCCGAAATTTGCCGCATCTGAAATGTAACGCTCGATCAAAACCGAACACCACTTGATTCCACAAAAAGAATATCATTACGCCCGACGGCAAAAAGGTAAAAAATTAACAAAGAGCTAAATGATCCCCCATTGATTTGGTTAGTGTTGTCCTATCAACACCATTTACCTGAAGTTTGGAGGGGGTATAGCTAACACTACTGAAGATTTTATCCCATGAATCCCCGCGTTACTTTCAAAGTCTCCGCTCGTCATCAGATACACACTATTGCGGAGCATACCTTGCATATTCAGAATTCAGAAATACTAGGCACCCTTCCCTCCTAGCTTTTTTCGCGCTAGCTTCGGCCAACTTCAACCTCTGCTGGTTCCCACTTCACAGAGCCAATCCCATAAAAGAAAGAGTTCGACATGCGTTATCTACACACCATGGTCCGTGTTAAAGATCTTGATGAATCCCTGAAGTTTTATTGCAGTATTTTTGGGCTGGAAGAAGTTCGCCGTCACGAAAGCGAAGCTGGCCGCTTCACGCTTGTCTTCCTGGCTGCGCCTGAAGACAAAGAAAGCTTCAGCGCATCTTCCGCACCAGCACTCGAGCTAACATACAACTGGGATCCGGAAGAGTACGCCGGAGGTCGCAACTTCGGCCACCTCGCCTATGAAGTCGACAATATCTATGAGACCTGCGAAAAACTCCAAGCCTCTGGGATCACAATCAACCGACCACCACGCGACGGCCGTATGGCATTCATTGTTTCTCCAGATGGAATTTCCATTGAGCTTCTGCAAAAAGGTGGAAGCCTTGAGCCAGCTGAGCCATGGCTCTCCATGGGCAACACCGGCAGCTGGTAATTTCAGCACAAGCATTTCAGCGCCTCAATTTCAATTGAGGCGCTGAAATCTAACAACAATTAAGAAAAGAATAGACTAAATCCATATTTGTGGATTGTTTGAATTATAAAATTTTAAGCACTAGACAATATCCTGCTGAAAACTTATAAGCCTCCTCACAGCGCGCCACATTGCGCAAATGCTGTAGTGTGCGCCCATCGTCTAGCGGTTAGGACGCCGCCCTTTCACGGCGGAAACAGGGGTTCGATTCCCCTTGGGCGTACCAATTCTCTCCTTAAATTTATTTGTTTTGCTAGCATCGCATCTTCATGCACTGTTTCTGCATTATTTTGAGAGCAAGTACTGACGACACATCTCTGCGAACGAGCTCCCCAATCCCCATAGCCGCGACCAGTCCACTTAAGCCCGAGTAAAGTCGCAAGGTAAGACCCTTACCCGCATCACCCTCTGAGCAGGACCTCACACCGGAACACAAAAAAGCCCGGTAGTGAACCTGCGCTCACTCCGGGCCATCTTGAATTGCATGCTTGGCTTAGAACGGAATTTCGTCGTCCATTCCGCCGCCGAAGCCGCCAGATGGTGCTTGGCCACCACC
>NZ_LCWX01000263.1:101147-101954 GCF_001431305.1 Pseudovibrio sp. POLY-S9 | reverse complement strand
CCCCTGGCCGCCTGCACCACCGCCCTCGCCGCGACCATCAAGCATAGTCAGCGTAGAGTTGAAGCCCTGCAGAACGATCTCGGTGGAGTATTTATCCTGGCCGCTCTGGTCCTGCCATTTGCGAGTTTGCAACTGACCTTCGATGTAAACCTTGGAGCCTTTGCGCAGGAATTGCTCGGCAACCTTTGCAAGACCTTCATTAAACACAACAACACGGTGCCATTCGGTCCGCTCACGGCGCTCGCCGCTGTTACGGTCACGCCAGCTCTCCGAAGTAGCGATACGCAAGTTGACGATTGGACGACCGTCCTGCGTACGGCGAATTTCCGGATCTGCGCCCAAATTTCCAACCAAAATGACTTTATTGACGCTACCGGCCATTGAATTACTCCTAAGTCTGAACCCACCCAAAGTTTAAGCGAGTTAAGTTGGCAAGTAACCTATGCTCCGCGCTCTACAATTCAAACAGACTTTCTCAAACCCGCGGTGGTTGTCCACATTTCCTAGGCTTTCAGTCGGAATATCAGGCGTCCGCAAGCAAGGCTCTCTACTCGTTCTATTTTTGTTCCGACACATTGCCTTGCAAAACTGCCAAGTTCAACTCTCAATTTTTCTAAAAGACAATTTTACGCGAGCAAACTCAAAAAGGCTTGCTCCTTAAAATTGTTCCGTTTATGTTCCACCTGATTTCCAGCGCTCATTCTCCTGCATTTTGAGGATCGCGCCCAGACCTGTTTTGCTTTTTATATGCGAACTCGGTATCCGTGATAAAGGACAGTTCCATGGCGAAGTCGCCAACACATGACA
>NZ_LCWX01000263.1:99435-101051 GCF_001431305.1 Pseudovibrio sp. POLY-S9 | reverse complement strand
CACAAAATACTCCCGCGCGCGCAGACCTTATGAAGCAGATCACTGTACGTGGCGCTCGCGAACATAACTTGAAGAATGTGGACCTGGATCTTCCACGAGACAGCCTGATCGTCATGACTGGCCTGTCCGGCTCGGGCAAATCTTCTCTTGCCTTCGATACGATTTACGCTGAAGGGCAGCGCCGCTACGTTGAAAGCCTGAGCGCTTACGCCCGCCAGTTCCTTGAAATGATGCAGAAACCGGACGTAGATCAGATCGACGGCCTGTCACCTGCAATCTCCATTGAACAGAAAACCACCTCAAAAAACCCACGCTCCACAGTTGGCACAGTCACAGAGATCTATGACTACATGCGCCTCCTGTTCGCGCGCGTAGGCATTCCATACTCTCCGGCAACGGGCCTGCCAATTGAAAGTCAAACCGTCTCCCAAATGGTAGACCGCATTCTGACACTGGAAGAAGGAACCCGCCTTTACCTGCTGGCCCCAATCGTGCGTGGCCGCAAAGGCGAGTATAGAAAAGAACTCGCTGAGCTCATGAAAAAGGGCTTCCAGCGCGTAAAAGTTGACGGCGAGTATTATGAAATCGCCGATGCGCCCACTCTGGATAAGAAGTTCAAACACGATATTGATGTCGTTGTTGACCGTATCGTTGTGCGCGAAGACATGGCTGGCCGCCTGGCAGATTCTCTGGAAACCGCACTGGAGCTGGCCGAAGGCCTCGCTACCGTTGAGTTTGCAGATCAGCAGGATGAAAAAGGCAAAGCAAAGCAGCTCATTTTCTCTGAAAAGTTCGCTTGCCCGGTGTCCGGCTTCACCATCCCGGAGATTGAACCGCGTCTGTTCTCGTTCAACAACCCGTTTGGCGCATGCCCGACTTGCGATGGTCTCGGCACAAAACTGGCGTTTGAAGCCGAACTCGTTGTACCGGACCAAACCCTGTCCCTTCGGGGTGGCGCGATCCTGCCATGGTCAAAAACCGGCTCAACCTCTCCTTATTACACCCAAACATTGGAAGCATTGGCCAAGCATCATAAACAACCGATGACCAAGGCCTGGAAAGACCTTCCGGAAGACTTCCGCAATGCGGTGCTATTCGGAACCGGCAACACAAAAGTGCAGTTTGTTTATGATGACGGCACCCGCTCTTACAAAACCGAAAAGCCATTCGAAGGCGTTGTCGGCAACATCGAGCGGCGCTGGCGTGAAACAGATTCTCAGATGGTGCGCGATGAGCTCTCACGCTACCAATCCGACCATGCTTGCGACGCTTGTAAAGGCTACCGCCTCAAGCCTGAGGCTCTTTGCGTCAAAATAGCAGATCGCCATATAGGCGAGATCACAGCCCTTTCCATCAAAACCGCACACGACTGGTTCTCCAGCATTGATGAAAAGCTCTCCGACAAGCAGAACGAAATTGCATATCGCATCCTCAAGGAAATCCGTGAGCGCCTGAAGTTCCTCAACGATGTTGGCTTGGAATACCTTTCCATGGACCGCTCTTCCGGAACCTTGTCTGGTGGTGAGAGCCAACGTATTCGCCTGGCCTCCCAGATTGGTTCCGGCCTGACCGGTGTGCTTTATGTTCTGGATGAGCCCTCCATCGGCCTGCACCAG
>NZ_LCWX01000263.1:98310-99330 GCF_001431305.1 Pseudovibrio sp. POLY-S9 | reverse complement strand
GCTCGTCTTCTGGAAACCCTGAAACACCTGCGCAATCTGGGCAACACTGTTATCGTGGTAGAACACGACGAAGACGCCGTCCTCACCGCGGATTACGTGGTGGATGTGGGTCCGGGCGCAGGTATCCATGGCGGACAAGTAGTTGCCAAAGGCACTCCAGATGAAGTGATGGCCAATCCGGCCTCCCTCACCGGCAAGTATCTTTCCGGCAAAATGAGCATTCCGCAACCAGATGAGCCGCGCAAGATTGATAAGAACCGTCAGATCAAGGTGTTCGGCGCACGCGGCAACAACCTCAAAGACGTGAATGCAACCGTCCCGCTTGGCACATTTACCTGCGTAACCGGCGTATCTGGTGGCGGCAAATCCACTTTCCTGATCGATACTGTCTACAAGGCAACCGCTCGTCGCCTCAATGGTGCACGCGACAACCCTGCCCCACATGACCGGATCGAAGGTCTGGAGCGCCTGGACAAAGTCATCGACATTGATCAGTCCCCAATTGGCAGAACGCCGCGTTCCAACCCGGCAACCTACACAGGCGCCTTCACTCCAATCCGAGAGTGGTTTGCAGGCATGCCGGAAGCAAAAACACGCGGCTATGCGCCGGGCCGCTTCTCCTTCAACGTAAAAGGCGGACGCTGCGAAGCCTGTCAGGGTGACGGTGTTATCAAGATCGAGATGCACTTCCTGCCCGATGTATATGTCACCTGTGATGTTTGTAAGGGCAAGCGCTACAATCGTGAGACACTGGAAGTTCAATTCAAGGGCAAATCCATTGCAGATGTATTGGACATGACCGTTGAAGAAGCAGCAAGCTTCTTCTCTGCCGTGCCATCCATCCGCGATAAAATGGAAACCCTCGCCCGCGTGGGCCTCGGCTACATCAAGGTCGGCCAGCAGGCCACCACCTTGTCCGGTGGTGAAGCACAACGTGTGAAACTGGCAAAAGAGCTTTCCAAGCGCTCAACTGGCCGCACGCTGTATATTCTGGACGAACCAACAACCGGTCTCCATTTC
>NZ_LCWX01000263.1:96023-98217 GCF_001431305.1 Pseudovibrio sp. POLY-S9 | reverse complement strand
CACGATGTCGCCAAGCTGCTCGATGTCCTTCATGAGCTGGTCGATCAGGGCAACACAGTTCTCGTGATCGAACACAATCTAGAAGTGATCAGAACCGCAGATTGGATCCTTGACCTTGGCCCTGAAGGGGGCGACGGCGGCGGAACCATCGTTGCAACCGGCCGTCCACAGGATGTGGCAGAGGTACCAGAGAGCTATACGGGACACTTCCTCAAGGAATTGTTTGAAAGGCGAAGCGCCAGCAAGCTGGACGCAGCAGAATAAAAACCAAATGGCCGGGCACTGTCCCGGTCTTTTTTTTTGCAAAAATCACCGCCCCCAACAGTCTCTTTCCGCGAAAACAACACAAAATACCAACTGGCGCCGATCCACTGCAAACCCCACCCAAAGCCGGCGATACATTGACATATGATTAAGTTTTCAGCACCAACTGCCTAAAAACAGCACTCCCGGCCCCTCAGGTATGCAGATTTGTGCCCCAAATCACAAAACCACCGCACTGCACAATCGTTAATTTTGGCATTTATGTCGTTTTGAAGAATGGTAGCGCCATCATTTGCCATAATGCTATGCATTTTTTGCATATCGGACATGCGAAATGATGTGATGCACAATTGGAAAGTCTTTTGTATAAACCAACTCAAGGCCGCTGAGGAACTCCTCCCAATTAAACCTCGGCAGCCTAACATACAATCCTCAGGCAGCACCTCCTCCCAAGCTGCTTGATGGTTCTAAACAGAGATTTCCTCCCAGTTCTCTGTTTACTAGCTTCGCCCGTCGTTCCTCCCATAGACGGGCGTTAGCTGTTTTAAGGGCCTATTTCCCTGAAAACTACCCATTGCCCTCAGCAAACAATCACGCAAAAGAAAAGCGCACCAGCCTCGCTGATACGCTCTCCAAATCATCACTGCTTTACTCTGATTACCAGCTCACCCGCCTGGTGGGTTTTCCAAATCAGCGCTGGTCATAGTCAGCCACTTAGTCATGTGCAAAATATCCGGCGGCTTGCCATTACTCAGGCGCCAGCTGTCTACCACCCATGGAATCTCAGTCGTTGTATCCACCACAACAGCTGAAGCATGCGGATATTTGCCATCAAGGAAAAAACCGCGAGAGGCAGGCCGCGCTGCACGGTGGTATTTAAGCCAACCCTGAGAACCCGCATAAACCAGCAGGCTTGTTGTATTGGTCGCCTCGTCAATGCAATCCATCTGCCCTTTAACGTTGCCATTACCCATATCCAGCCCACCAATATCATTGGATGACCCAACCACAGGTCCAACACGCTTTTCTTGCCACTGCACCGCTTTGGAAATTGCGGCACGCTCAGCTTCAGGGCTTCGATGCCCTCGCTTTAAAATCGTACGCAACCGCTGTTTGTCTTTCTGGCTAAACGTCACAGCCGTGCGATATTCGCAGCCGAAACCGTGACAGATGTACAATGTGTCACCTTTGTTTTCGATGCCACCCATCTGAGTATACCAGGTGCTTGGCTTTCTATTAATTTGGCTCATGCACGCAGTCAGCCCAATTGCGCCAACTGCAATCACGAAGGCCTGAGAAATTTTCTTCAGTTTCTTATTTGAAAAATACATGTGTTTTTGTGAATCACTTTGCACAACCATGGAAGATTGATGGCCTAAATGATTGAACTGAGCAAGTTCAGAGGCTAAGCAATTCGCAAGCGATAAACACTTAGGCTTCATCAGACGCTTTGGCGCAACAGAAGCCCAGTCGATTGGATAGGAAATGACGAAGCAGACCATACACGTGGTTGGCGGCGGCCTGGCAGGCTCCGAAGCAGCATGGCAGATCGCAGAAAAAGGCCTGAAGGTCGTTCTGCACGAAATGCGCCCAACACGTGAGACCGATGCACACAAAACAGATGGCCTTGCAGAACTGGTGTGCTCCAACTCATTCCGTTCTGACGATGCTGAAAACAACGCTGTTGGTCTGCTTCATGCTGAGCTGCGTGCCGCTGGCTCCCTGATCATGAGATGCGCAGATGCCAACAAAGTGCCTGCTGGCGGCGCGCTGGCCGTGGATCGCGATGGGTTTTCCCAAGCTGTGCAAGCCGCGCTGGAAGGCCACGAGAACGTAGAGATCCTCCGCGAAGAAGTGACTGAAATTCCATCAGCAGAAAGCGGTCAGGTCATTCTTGCAACCGGCCCGCTCACATCTCCAGCTCTTTCCG
>NZ_LCWX01000263.1:94675-95924 GCF_001431305.1 Pseudovibrio sp. POLY-S9 | reverse complement strand
AGCAGATCCTGCAAGCAACCGGCGAAGACTCCCTCGCCTTTTTTGATGCGATTGCACCGATCATCCACACTGAATCCATCAATATGAACAAGGCATGGTTTCAGTCTCGCTACGACAAAGTCGGCCCGGGCGGTACGGGTAAAGATTACATCAACTGCCCAATGGATAAAGAGCAATACGAAGCCTTTATCGATGCACTGATCGGCGGAGAAAAGACCTCTTTTAAGGAATGGGAAGAAAACACGCCTTACTTTGATGGCTGCCTGCCAATTGAAGTGATGGCAGAACGTGGCCGCGAAACTCTGCGCCACGGCCCAATGAAACCAATGGGTCTGACCAATGCTCATCAGCCAGACATCAAGGCCTACGCTGTGGTGCAGCTGCGTCAGGACAATGCCCTTGGCACGCTTTACAACATGGTTGGTTTTCAGACCAAACTGAAGTACGGCGCACAGGCAGAAATTCTCCGCATGATCCCGGGTCTGGAAGAAGCTCAGTTTGCCCGCCTCGGCGGCCTGCACCGCAACACCTTCCTCAATTCACCGCGTCTTCTCGATGATCAAATGCGCCTCAAAGCTCTGCCACACGTGCGTTTCGCAGGTCAGATCACCGGCTGTGAAGGCTATGTGGAATCCACCGCTGTTGGATGTTTGACAGGTCTGTTTGCAGCTCATCAGGCACTTGGAACCGACATCGCACCTCCGCCAGTCACAACTGCATGCGGTGCAATCGTCAACCATATCACGGGTGGTCACATCGATCGCGAAGATGGCTCCGGCCCGCGTTCCTTCCAGCCAATGAACATCAACTTCGGCCTCCTGCCTCCTCTGGACGAGATGCCGAAGCATCCAGAAGGCAAGCGCCTGCGCGGCAAAGAAAAGACCCGCCTTAAAAAGCAGGTTATGGCCAAACGTGGTCTGGATGACTTTAAAGCATGGGTCGCGAACGTCTAACGCGCACGCAACATACAATTAGAGACAGAAAGGCCGGAAATTCCGGCCTTTTTCTATTTCCGCGAGAGCTTGGTAAGGCGGCGAGATGTCCGCCACATATGCCAGACACGGCGCATATGCGGCGCCCCACCGCAAACCTGCAGCGGCTCAAAACTATCTTTGTCCGCCTCATTGAAGAACAGTTCCACCTGAAACACGGGCAAAAATGCAGGCAGCACAGACGGGTCAATCCCTTCCAGTGCACTCTCACAATCATCGAGATGCTTTTTGCTCAGCTCCACCATTTCTTCAAAAGC
>NZ_LCWX01000263.1:86746-94578 GCF_001431305.1 Pseudovibrio sp. POLY-S9 | reverse complement strand
CGCCCAGACAGCATCATTTGAACGGTTCCCTCGCAAGGCATTGGCATCCACACCGTGTCGTTCCATCACATCTTTTGGAAGGAACTGCTGGTGCCGCGAGGCCTGCCACGCAAGCGTCTGCATCAAGCCAGAGAGCGCATACGCCACACCACCATGCCCGCTGGCGTCAGAAAGCTGGCGATCAGCAGGTTTTCCGCTCAATATCATAGAGGCCAGCAAAACCACTGTAGAGCTGGTCTCCCCGCAATACCCCTCCAAATCATTGATGGTTGGCATTGGATCAGAATAAAGGTCAAACCGGCGCGCAGAAATCAGGTTGAGGAACGGCTCTCTTGGTAGCTTATGATGCTCAATCGTCTCAATGATCGCCTGCGCAACCGGGTTGTGCATCACATCGCCATGATCAGTTCCACTCAGCGCATCATGCCACCATTTCAGGCGAATTTCTCCGGGCATCGGCTCATTGACCAGCTCTCGGATACGCGCAATCTCACAGGCAAAGGCGTAAAGGGCAATCAAACTCGGACGCGCAATAATCGGAGCATACAATGTGCTCAGGTAACGCTCGTAGGAGAAGCGTTTTACGAAATCATTACAGTGGTCATAGGCTTGGCTCATAGCTGGGTTCCACGCTTCTTTTAAACGTCTTCAACTGCAATAAACACGGCTGCTACAGCACGGTCTTCACCAAGAAGCACATTGTATGTGCGCACAGCAGCGCCAGTGGACATGCTATCGACCATGATGCCCTTCTCACGAAACGGCCCCTTACGAGACTCTGGAAATGGCTTCAACTCGTCACCAGCACCAATCAGCAGCACTTCAATATCGTCAGATTCTGCAAGGATTTGCGCCAATGCCTCGTCCGTAACTTCGTCAAAGCTGGTAGGTGCCCAACCATAAACACCAGATGGCACACACATCAGCGATCCACGATGAGACATATCCGCAAATCGAAACCCGCCGTTTCCGTAGGCATCGATCTGAACCATGCTTGGATAATGCGCATCCCGCACTTCCAAAGGCTCTCCACGTTTTCCCATAGTGTCCTCCAATGGCTGTTTTCGCCCAGTGTACGCGCAAATTGATAGCCTCTGTTTAATTACACGCGAAAGAATGTCCAATAGAAAATGGGGCTGACCACAACTGTGGTCAGCCCCATCTAAAACATTAGCTGTTTCCGCTGGTTAAGCAGATTTTGCAGGAGATGTTTCGTCGTCTTTCTTGTCAAACACGCTGGTACGAAGCTTCATGAGCATCAGCAGCGGAGAGGCAAGGAAGATAGAAGAGTAAGTCCCGATCACGATACCGAAGATCATCGCCAGCACGAAGGACTGGATCACTTCACCGCCCAGGAAGTACAATGCAAACAGCGCGAGCAAAGTGGTCACGGATGTCATTGTTGTACGGGACAGGGTCTCGTTGATGGACTTATCAAGCAGCTCTTCCAGAGAAAGACGCTTGTAACGACGCAGGTTCTCACGAATACGGTCATAAACAACCACCGTATCGTTGAGTGAGTAACCGATAATCGTCAGCACCGCCGCAATACTGGACAGCGTAAAGTCCAGCTGCAACACCGCAAACAATCCAACCGTCAGCAGGATATCATTGAAGGTGGTGATGATCGCGCCAACTGCGAACTGCCATTCAAAGCGGAACCAGATGTAAAACATGATCATCAGCAAGGCAGACCCGACCGCCAGCGTTCCTGCATAAGCAAGCTCGCCGGAGACACGAGGTCCAACCACTTCAGTTCTGCGGAATTCATATCCATCGGTAAAGGCACCACGGACACTCTCAACCACATCCTGCTGGGCGCTTTCACCTTCGCCCTGAGATTCAATGCGGATCAGAACTTCGGTAGGACTACCGAATTCCTGCACCTGCACATCACCCAGATCAAGACCACCAAGGGTCCGGCGAATTTCAGAAAGGTTCGCAGGACCGCTTGTGGACTGCAGCTCAATCAGTGTTCCGCCCTTAAAATCGATGCCGTAGTTCAGGCCGATTGTCAGGAACAGTACAATGGAAAGAACTGCCGTAATTCCAGAAAACGGAAAACTCAACACCCGCCAATGCATAAAGCGGAAGTTGGTCTGCTCCGGAACAAGTCTAAGAAGTTTCATAGGTTCATGCTCCGAATTAGATTGGCAGTTTGGATGGACGCTTACGCTTCACCCATACAGAGATGAGGAAACGTGAGATAGTAAACGCAGAGAACACTGTGGTGAAGATACCAATCATCAGCGTTACGGCGAACCCTTTAACAGGACCGGAACCGATGAAGAACAGGATCACAGCCACAATCAGCGTTGTGATGTTTGCATCCAAAATGGTGCCAAGTGCACGCTTAAAGCCCGCATCAATCGAACCAATAGCGGAACGACCAGCGCGTGCCTCTTCACGAATGCGCTCATAAATCAGCACGTTGGCATCAACCGCCATACCAATTGTCAAAACGACACCCGCAATACCCGGCAGGGTCAGCGTTGCCTGAAGCGTGGTGAGCACACCAAAGATCAGGAAAACGTTGGAAGCAAGCGCAAGGTTCGCAATGATCCCGAACTGGCCATAAGCCAGCAGCATGAAGATCACAACCGCTGCCGCTGCAACGATGGAAGCAACCTTACCGCTATCAATGGAATCCTGACCAAGGCCCGGACCAACTGAACGCTCTTCAACCACATCCAGACGCGCAGGAAGCGCACCAGCACGCAACAGAACAGCAAGATCATTCGCACCATCAACAGTGAAGCTGCCGGAAATCTGACCGGAACCACCTGTAATTGGCTGGCGGATAACCGGAGCGGTGATCACTTCGTCATCCAGCACAATCGCGAACGGACGACCAACATTTGCACGGGTCACATCCGCAAAGACGCGGGCACCGGCAGTGTTGAAGCGGAAGTTCACAACAGGCTCGTTTGTCTGCTGGTCAAACGCAACAGAAGCATCCTGCAGCTCTTCACCCGTCAGCAACGGGTTTTCATCCAACAGATATGGCTGGCCATCAGAACCCTCAACAACCATCGTGCCTGCTGGCGGACGGCCTTGAAGTGCCTGTGACGCGCTCATTTCCTGACTAACAAGATGGAACGTTAGCTGCGCGGTTGCACCAATGATATCCTTCAGACGCTGAGGGTTGGATTCACCCGGCGCTTCAACAAGGATACGGTCAGTGCCCTGACGCTGAATGGAAGGCTCAGTCGTGCCGAGTTCATCAACACGGCGACGGATAACCTCAATGGACTGCCTCACAACGGAAGCGAGGCGCATGTCCAGACCTTCCTCGGAGAAAGCCATGCGGAACAGGCCGTCACCTTGAGGTTCAAGAACAAATTCGTTAACCGCTGCACCGCCGAAAACGCCGGAGTTAAGCGGGTTTACCAGTTCTGCAAGGCGTTGTTCGGCTTCGTCAAAGCGTGCATTATCACGAATGCGAACCTGAACACCGTCTCCCTGAATACCCAGACCGGTGTAACCGATACGCGGGTTCTCGCGCAGGGCCCGGCGGATATTTCCAACCAGCTGACGGAACTGTTTTTCTTTGTAATCTTCCTTATCAACCTCATAGAGCAGATAAGCACCGCCCTGAAGGTCAAGACCGAGAACAATCTGGCGCTTAGGCATAAAATCCGGCCAGGATTGAACGGTACTTGCCGGGAAGAAGTTCGGCAATGTTGTAAAGATACCGCCCAGCACCACGACGATAATCAGGGCGATTTTCCAACGCGCGAAATGAAGCATGAGTATATGCCCGGTCCTAGAATAGGCAGACCGCTCTCACTGCGGCGATTGCCGAAACAGGAAAGCGGTCTGAAACTACAGGTATCAAGGCGCGATTACTCGCCGTCCTTAACAGGTTCACCTTTGGAGCGAACTTCCTGGATCATGGCACGAGCAATACGCACACGCGTACCTTCAGCAATGTCCACCTGCAGTTCAGCATCATCAACGATCTTAGCAACTTTACCAATCAGACCACCAGAGGTCACAACGGTGTCGCCGCGACGCAGATTGCTCACCATTTCCTGATGAGACTTCATTTTCTGGCGCTGAGGGCGAATGATCAGGAACCACATGATCACGAAGATCAGGACGAACGGCACAATAGACATTACAACGTCTGGCACGCCGCCTGCGGCCTGTGCATAGGCAGGGGTAATAAACATTAGTTTCTCCTTACCACAAATTCCCGAGGAACCTGATGGCGTTCATTAAACAATTGGCGAGGTGAACCCCTCCAAAATTGACCTTGGCCCGAAAGAACAAGGATTTTGCGCTGGACTATACAGTCCACTCCAACCTTTTCAAGGCATTGACATGCTAACTGGGACTTTCCCCAAGAGTATTGGACATGATACAGCTGTAAATAGGGATACTTGGCCGCAGATCAAATAGCAGAACCGCCGCTGAGATAATTTTTCACCTAGTGCATTTTGCGTAAAGCCTATGCCAGCGCACCTAAGTTAATCACGTAGATACACATGACCACTAAAGAAAATACCTCTGAAGTCGCCCTTCTTACATCCAAACTGGACGAGATTGTCGCCCTGTTGGCCAGCTCCCTTCCCAAGCCTCCGGTTACTGTCAATTTCGACGAAGCCGATGCCTTTGTATTCCACCCTTCCCCGTTTGAGCTTGCACCTATACCCAAAGTCAATCGGGTTGATATTAGCCTGCTCAAAGGCGTCGATCACTCCAAGAAAATGCTGATGGAGAATACAAATAGGTTCGCAGAAGGTTTTCCGGCCAATAACGTGCTGTTGTGGGGCGCCAGAGGCATGGGCAAGTCGTCTTTGGTGAAATCTGCTCATGCTGCGATCAACGCAGCACACGCAAACTCCGAAGGCGTCCGCAAACTTGTTCTCATCGAGATTCACCGCGAGGACATCGAAGCCCTCCCGGCTCTGATGAACGAGCTGCGCGGCAAGCCATACAACTTCATCATCTTTTGCGACGACCTCTCCTTTGATGGCGACGACACCAGCTACAAGAGCCTGAAAGCAGCTCTGGACGGCGGCATTGAAGGTCGACCAGCAAATGTCCTGTTTTACGCCACATCCAACCGCAGACACCTTTTGCCGCGCGATATGATGGAGAACGAGCGGTCAACCGCGATCCATGCAAGCGAAGCGGTGGAAGAGAAGGTTTCACTTTCTGATCGATTCGGCCTTTGGATCGGCTTCCACAAATGCTCTCAGGATGAGTATCTGGATATGATCTACGGCTACACAGAGCATTTTGGCTTAAAGGTCGAGCAGGAGCAGCTCCGCGCGCAGGCTCTGGAATGGTCCACCACACGCGGTGCCCGTTCTGGTCGTGTCGCATGGCAATTTATTCAGGATCTGGCAGGCCGCCTCAGCCAAACGCTGTCCTGACAAGCAAAAGCGCTCATAAAAAAGCACGCCGCGTGAAGGTCATCAACGCGGCGTGCTCTACCTATGAAAAGAGTTCCAAGAAGAACCCTCCCCCTTTTTATTAGGAACGCGGTAGATGGTTCATAGGATCTACCGGCTTGTTATCCTTACGCAGCTCAAAATGCAGCTGAGGCTGAGTCACGGACCCGGTAGCACCAGCCATGGCAATTGTCTGACCACGGCGTACAGCATCACCACGACGCACCTTCAGCTCTTTGTTGTGCGCATAAGCTGAAACCCAGCCATTATCATGGCGGATCAGCACCAGATTTCCAAAGCCTTTCAGCTCGTTACCGGCGTAAACGATGGTTCCGTCTTCCGCAGCTTTAATGTCTGTCCCTGATGGAACAGCCAGATTAATGCCGTCGTTTTTAGACCCACCCGGCTTCACGCCAAAGTCAGAGATAATCCGCCCACGCACCGGCCAGCGGAACGTTGCCTCATCCGCCACAGCAACCTTTGGAGCCTTCGCTGTCGCAACTGGCTGCACAGGCGCTGGCTTGGAAACTTCTGTCGGCTGCAAACGAACAACATCCGTCTCAGCTTCAGAGATAACCGGAACAATCGGTTTTTGCGGCTTCTGCACACTCGCGGTGTGAACTGGGGTCGGCGCAAGAGAATTGGCAAGCGTGCGCTGTGTCGCAACCGGAGCGGTCACACGTTGCGGGCTCAACCCTGCCAAAGCGATTCTCTTTGGCTTCGGCACGGCTTGTGTCGCTGTGACACTGGCAACCGATGCCGGACGCTGTGCAACAGAAGCCCTGGGTTTACTCTTTGGCACAGCTGAAACGCGCAGAGGAGCAACGCTGCGCGCTGCCTGCCCCGTAACAGGTACACCGTAAGATGGCTGCGCAGTCGTAGACTGCGGAGCAACAATCGGCGTCAAAGACTGACTGCGATAGGTCGTTGGCTGTTGCTGTGCACGATAGACCTGAGAAGGTGCAGACTGCTGAATTGGCTGAAGCGAAGACGCAGGCACAGCTGCTGCTGGTGCACGCCTTTGCACCGGATAAGCTGCTGGAGGCGCATCACTGTAAACAGGACGCGATCGTTCTCCCACATTGCCCGGAGGAAGCAACGCAGCGGCAATCTTGGTCGCAAACACATCACGAGACTGCCTGGAAGCAGAGCCATTGGCATTCAAAGGCGCAACATACTGCGAAGGAATGGAGGCTGTCGTCTGAGGCTGCTGGCTATTGGACGGCAACACACGAGCGCTGGCTTTCGGCAAACGGTTCGGTTTACGAACCATCTTCACCGGAATAACAACGGAATCACCTGGCTGCAGCGCAGAACTCACTGTCACACGATTAGCATGAAGAATTTCGTTCGCTGGTACACGGTATTGCCAGGCAAGACTATCAACATTCTCGTTGGCTTTCAGCGTGACAACGCGGCCACCAACAGCTGTCCACCCAAGCGCGCCATCATTCGGCGCTTTGGCAAGTGCTGCAGGAACCCGGGCGCTCGAGCGCGTGCGCTGGCTCACCGGAACAGGCTGTTTAGAAAATGTCGGCTGCCATGTCTGCTGCGGATACCCGCGCGATTGCGCAGATCCGGTCACAATAGGAGCATTGCTTGATGTTGGCGCAGGCAACAAGACGCCGCGCTGAACAACAGATTTTGTGCTTGATGATGGAAGTCCGGGCGTCACCACAACGGCAGTTCGAGCCGGAGACGTTGGTTCATCAACATATTCAGATTTGCCAAACCGATCCACATTGCCACTACAACCAGCAAGACCTGCTGACAGCAAAAACAAGGCTACACCGCGCCGCAATCTGGCTTTCTCACGGGAATGAAACTGCATATCCGCCCTACCCAATACAAATAAAAGGCTAACTGGCGTAAGTTTACTGACAACAGAGTTGATAAAGACTTAATTAAAGCCTCATTCCCCTACAGTTTCGCAGCTATTCCCGGTGTGAGAGAAAGATAGCGGAAGCCACCAAGGTCAGTCTCATCAAGACCGCGGCCACCTTTGTCATACTGAATCAGGCGGCAAATACCGCTTTCATGCTTGATTGGCGCCAACAAACGCCCCCCGGGTGCAAGACGGTCAAACAAGAAGCCCGGCACACGGTCCAGCGCACCATTCAAAATGATACGATCAAACGGGCCGCCATCATCCTCTTCATCAACAGGCGCCACAAGACCATCCGCATGAATCACATCTACATTGTTGATCTTGCAGGACCGAAGTCGCTCACGCGCCAGATCAGCGAGTGTCCGGTAGCGCTCCAGTGAGACAATGCGATCACAGATTTTAGAAAGAACCGCGCACTGATACCCGGACCCACTGCCAATCTCCAACAGGGAATGATCCGGCTTCATTTGCAGAAAATCGGCAACCTTCCCAATCAAGGATGGCTGTGTACTCATCTGCCCGCAATCAATTGGGAACGAACG
>NZ_LCWX01000263.1:79840-86646 GCF_001431305.1 Pseudovibrio sp. POLY-S9 | reverse complement strand
CTTCAAAAGCCAGAAATTGTTGGCTAGCTGACAAAAATATTTTACGAGGAATAGCTTCAAGTGCGCCCAGAACCACAATATTCCGCACACCCTCAGATCGCAGCTTCATAACCCATGCCGCTTGCCTGGCAAGGTTCTCATCAAAGCGACCATCTTCATCAGCAAACAGACTGTCTTCCATTTTAAACACTCCGTCTATCTGCAATGCAAAGCCTGCTGGCGGACCAGCAAGCTCAAAAGAGCGCACCTTCAAAGGCCACTTCTGCCCTTTGAAGGAAACGCACATATAACCTAAGAACCTGACGTGAACCCGAAGGGCCTCGGTAGGTTCACATCAAATCAGGACTTTTCGAGTGTCTTTTCCAACTGCCCCATCAACTCATCGGCTGTCAGGTTCAGATGCAAAGGCGTGACTGAAATATAGCCCTCTTTCAAAGCATTGATGTCAGTCCCTTCACGCGCACTTGGTACACGATTTTGGAAAGCAAGCCAGTGATATGGATTACCACGGCCATCCTTGCGGCTTTCAATGTAGAGCGAACCCGCATCGCGCTTGCCCTGACGCACAACCTTAACACCTTTAACCATGTCAGGCGCGTCTTTCGGGAAGTTCACGTTCAGCAGCGTATCAGATGGCAGATTGAACTCCAGCAGGCTGCGGATCACACCAACAGCATGCGCTTCAGCCGTATCGTAGCTCGGGCCGAACTCAGATCCAAAAGCATATGCCTGAGACAGCGCAATGGAACGAACGCCCATCAAAGTGCCTTCCATAGCCGCAGCAATGGTGCCGGAATACGTCACATCATCTGCAATGTTCGCACCCCGGTTGATACCGGAAAGAACCAAATCAGGTGGTGTATCCATGATGGAACGAACCGCCATGATCACACAGTCAGTTGGAGTACCGCGAACCGCGAAGTGACGGCTGTCAATTTCACGAACGCGTAAAGGATCATTCAAAGACAGGGAGTGCGCCACACCGCTCTGGTCGGTTTCTGGTGCAACAACCCAAACATCATCTGAAATCTGCCGCGCAATGCGCTCCAAAACCTCAAGACCCTCAGCGTGGATCCCGTCATCGTTGGTTAGTAAGATACGCATATCGCAGCAATTCCTCATATAAGTCGCGCAGTGCAGCAGAAGAACGCTACCGCCCTTCTGCTGAAAATACGCTTACATCAATTGTTAAGCGCCAATGACTTCAAGGCCATTCATGTATGGGCGAAGAACCTCAGGAACCGTAATTGTTCCGTTTGCATTCTGATAGTTTTCCATCACCGCAATCAGGCAGCGCCCAACAGCAAGGCCAGAGCCGTTCAAAGTATGAACGAATTTCAGAGCCTTCTCGCCTTCCACGCGGTAGCGTGCATTCATGCGGCGGCCCTGGAAGTCACCACAAACAGAACAGGAAGAGATCTCGCGGTAAGCATCCTGACCTGGCAGCCAAACTTCAATATCGTAGGTTTTGCGAGCACCAAAGCCCATATCACCAACACACAATGTGACAACACGGTAGTGCAAGCCAAGCAGTTTCAGAACCTTTTCAGCAGACTCACGCATCCGCTCCAGCTCTTCCAGAGAGCTGTTCTCATCCGTAATAGATACAAGCTCACACTTCTGAAACTGATGCTGACGCAGCATACCAGCCGTATCACGACCAGCAGACCCAGCCTCAGAGCGGAAACAATAGGTCAGAGCAGTCATACGCAGTGGCAGGTCTGCCTCAGCAAGCGTCTCACCAGCAACCACATTCGTCAGCGGAACTTCTGCTGTTGGAATAAGCCAGTGATCATTTGTCGTACGGAACAGGTCTTCAGCAAACTTCGGCAGCTGGCTCGTACCGTAAAGCGCATTATCACGCACCAACAGTGGTGGAGAAACTTCGGTGTAGCCGTTTTCCTGCGTGTGCAGATCAATCATGAACTGACCAATCGCACGCTCCAGACGCGCAATCTGACCTTTCAGCAACACAAAACGGGAGCCAGACATTTTAGCAGCGGTTTCAAAGTCCATGCCGCCAAGTTGCTCACCCAGCTCGTAATGCTCTTTCTGCTCAAAGTTGTTACGCGGCTTTTCGCCATGCGTGTGCAGCAAAACGTTGTCAGCCTCATCCGCGCCAAGCGGAACATCCTCATGAGGAATATTGGGGATAACAGCCAAAGCATCCTCAAGCGCAGCGTTCAGCTTGCGTTGTTCCTCTTCGCCGTTCTGGATAAAGCTTTTAATTTCGGCAACTTCAGCCTTCAGGGCCTCTGCTTTTTCCTTGTCGCCCTGGCCCATGGCCATGCCGATTTCTTTGGATGCGGAGTTACGGCGCTGCTGCGCCTCCTGAAGCTTGGTGGTGTGGGAACGGCGCGCATCGTCCAGTTCAACGAGCAGCGCAGCGCGTGGCTCTTGGCCGCGTTTAGCGAGAGCTGTATCAAAGCTCTCCTGATTTTCACGAATCCACTTGATATCAAGCATAACTTAGTAACCCCGGCAGGTTTGCCTTCAAATAACCCGCCGGGAAACTCGTAAATCAGGATGGAAGTGAGACTAGGCCTCTTCTTCCGCTTCCTTCTCTTTACGTTTCTTCTCGACGAGCCTTACACAATAGATGGAGACTTCGTAGAGAAGCAGAGTAGGAAGTGCAAGACCGATCTGCGAAATCGGATCAGGAGGTGTTAAAATTGCCGCAGCTGCAAACGCAGCAACCACAGCATATTTCCGCTTACCCTTCAAAGACTCAGAGGTCACAAGACCCGCGCGTCCCATAAGCGTCAAAACAACCGGAAGCTGAAAAACCAGACCGAACGCGAAGATCAGAACCATCACGAAGCTCAGGTACTCACTCACACGCGGAAGCATCTCAATGGACGCTTGCCCGTCCATGCCCATCTGCTGCATGGCAAGGAAGAAGCCCATCGCCATTGGCAGCACAAGGTAATAAACTAGCGACCCGCCAATCACGAACAAAATAGGCGTCGCAACCAGATACGGAATAAATGCACTGCGCTCGTGCTTATAAAGCCCGGGCGCCATAAACATGTAAATCTGACTAGCAAGAACCGGGAAGGCAATAAACAGCGCCCCAAACAAAGCCAGCTTCATCTGGGTGAAGAACCATTCGTGCGGTGCGGTGTAGATCAGCTTGACTTCAATGCTTTCCCCGGCCGCTGCCGAAAACGGCTCGATCAGGAAGTTGAAGATGTCATTTGAGAAGTAAAAGCAAACCGCAAAGGCAATAGCGATCGCAATCACCGACTTCATCAGGCGGGAGCGCAATTCGATCAGGTGCTCAATCAGTGGCGCACGCGAATCTTCAATTTCGTTATCACTCATAAAATAGCCGCCCTAGCTTTCATCTTTGCTGGAAGGAGTGCTTGCGGCACTTTCTTTTGCTTTTTGCGTGGAAGCCAGCTCAGCTGAAGAAACAACTTTCTGCGTCGGAACCTCTGCTTTCACAGGCGCAGCTTCTGGCGCACTGTCCGGTTTACTCTCCGAAGAGCCCTCACCGTTCAGCGAGCTTTTCACATCGCTCTCCGCAGTTTTCATGCTGTCCTGAAGCTTTTTCTTCTCGTCCGCCAATGTCTTTTTCAAGTCATCAAGTGGATTGAAGTTTTGTGCGGCATCAGCCTGCTTCCGCATTTCATCAATGCCGGTCTGCTTCTCCGCTTCTTTGACAGCGTCATTCAAACTAGACTGAAACTCGCCAGCCATACGCCGCACACTGCCGATTGTGCGCCCGATTGTGCGCAACATGCCCGGCAGTTCTTTGGGGCCAACCACCAAAATGGCAACCACAGCAACAAGCAGCAGCTCTGTCCATGCGATATCGAACATAAAGAAGCCGTTTCGTTAGTGTCTCAATGACAGCCCGTTGCCAGGCTCTCATCATAGACATGTCGTGCCGCCAACGGCACATTCACTAGGGAAAGGCGTAGATCACAAACTCTAAGCCAGAAAACGCCGACTTTCCCTAGGTAATTTACACAGACTACCTTAAAGGAGACTTAGTCCTTTTTCGCGGTGTCTTCAGTTTTTTCCTGCGCATTCACGGTGTCACCCGGCGCATGGTCGATCACTTTAGGATCTTCTTCTTTTTCTTTTGCTTCCGCAGCATCATCATTCAGCCCCTTTTTGAAGCTGTTGATGCCCTTTGCAACATCGCCCATCAGCTCGGAAATCTTTCCGCGACCAAACAGCAGAACTACGACAACCGCGATGATGACAATTTGCCAAATACCAATTGAGCCCATCAACCAAACTCCTTAAGAACCCTGAACTGTGTTTTGAGAGACACTACATCCCCCAGATACTAATAGGTAGTATCCAGAAGAATTACCCACTATGATTTACTGACGTCTCTCGCCCAAAAACCAAAACATTCTCTGCATTTATACACAAGTCTATGACATTTTCTGGGTAGAATTGTAATACATCCCTCGTACGAATACGTAGAAGACGCTCAATTCCATCAACTTGTACGTCCAGAAGATCTGTCTCACCTGCCATTGCGCGAGAAATTACTCTGCCTTTGAACTGTCCCTCACCATGGCATACCTTTAAGTGATGTGGTCTTACACATAAGGTCGCATGAGCCCCTTCTTCAAGGCCATTAGAGGAAAAATTCCCGATAGGCGTGACCACACGGCCACCAACAACTTTTCCGGGTATCTCATTGAGATCGGAAAAGAATTTAGCGGCAAACAAACTATTCGGGCGGAAGTAGATATCCTCTGGCGTCGCCAGCTGTACCACCTCCCCATTACGCATCAGCGCAATTCGGTCACCCACACGCAAGGCTTCTTCAGGATCATGGGTCACCACAACCGCTGTCGCGCCTTGCATTTTGATCATATCCAGCGTCTGCGTGCGCACATCATCACGCAAGCGACTGTCCAGTCCTGAAAATGGCTCATCCATCAACAAAGTATGAGGCCGCGGTGCCATTGCACGCGCCAGCGCAGCACGTTGCTGCTCACCTCCAGACAATCCATGCGGATAATCATCCAGATACTGGCCAAGTCCAACCATGTGCAGCGCATCACGCGCACGGCGCTCGGCCACTTCAGAAGAAAGGTCGGAAAGACCAAACTTCACATTCTCAAGAATCGTTAGATGCGGAAACAGCGCATAGTCCTGGAACATAAGCCCCACACCGCGCTTTTCCGGCGGCAGAAAAGTCCGCTCATCGGCAACCACAGAACCATTGATCCGGACGCTTCCCTGTTGCTGACGCACAACACCAGCTGCAATACGCAGCACCGTTGTCTTTCCGCAACCAGAATGCCCTAGCAAACACAGCACTTCTCCGCTTTTCAAAGAAAGCGAAACACCGCGAACCGCAGGTAAGTCCCCATAATGATGGTAGATATTGTCAAACACCAGCCGTTCTGATGCTGCAACCTTCCCTGGCTCCATTCGTCCCTCATAAAACTTGCAAGGCGGCGAACACAACATCGCGCCCCTTGCATGTGTTTATTTTTCTCCGGCGTCTTCTTCAAGTGCGCCAGTTGCAAACATTTCACTTTCTTCCAGAGGATCTTCATCTTCTGTCAGATCAATACTGTCATCCGGTGCTGGCACATGGAAGCTGGCAGGGATCGCACTATCAAGCAGCCCTGCCCCTTTCAGCTCTTCCAGTCCCGGCAAATCCTTAATGTTCTCAAGACCAAAATGATCAAGAAAATCAAAGCTCGTTCCATAAGTTACAGGACGCCCTGGTGTTCTGCGTCGACCACGCATGCGCACCCAACCCGTTTCCAGCAGCACATCAAGCGTGCCCTTAGATGTAGAAACACCGCGAATATCTTCAATCTCCGCGCGGGTCACAGGTTGGTGAAAGGCGATAATAGCTAATGTTTCCAGCGCAGCTCGCGACAAACGCCGTTGCTCCACTGCTTCCCGGTGCAAAATAAACGACAGATCTTCAGCAGTACGGAACGACCACCGGTCCTCGGCAGACCGCAGCTGCACGCCACGCTTGCGATAATGAGCACGTAAGCGATTGAGTGCGCCGCGAATATCCCGATCACCGGGAATACGCTTTGTCAGCTCGGTAAAACTGAGAGGCTCCGCACTGGCAAAGATCAAAGCTTCAACCATGCGCTCCGTTTCTAAAAGCTCCCCGGCATCCGCAACTTCAATCGCCTCATCTTGTGAGACTGTGTCGAGCAGGTCTGGCGTTTTACTCATGACAACTCAACCTCTTTTTCCTGAAGCTCTTCAGCAGGCTCACCCGCACCAATCTCTTCCGGCGTCCGCTGTGAGGCACGCACATAGATCGTCTCGAACGGCCCGGACTGCTGAATATCGATCACGCCTTCACGCACCAGCTCCAGACTGGCCGAAAACGCAGAAGCCATAGCCGTCGCCCGCTCCTGCGGGTCTTCCAGATAAGCCGTCAAAAATCGCTCAATCGGCGTCCATACTGCGACCTGCCCCACAAGACGGGTCAGAATATCGCGCGCGTCCTGAAGCGACCAGACCTGACGCCGCTTCACATGCACGGACGTCACCGAGTGGCGCTGGCGCTGAGACGCATACGCCATCAGCAAATCATAAAGCGTGGCAGTCCAGACACTGCGCCGTTCCACCGACACCGTTTCAGGAGCACCACGCGCAAACAAATCCCGTCCCAGACGCGACCGGTTCATCAGCTTTGCAGAAGCATCCCGCATAGCTTCTAATCGTTGCAGACGAAACGCCAGCGCCGCTGCCAGCTCTTCACCCGTCGGCTCATCGCTGTCTTTTTGCTGCGGAATAAGCAAACGGGATTTCAGATAAGCCAACCACGCCGCCATCACCAGATAATCTGCAGC
>NZ_LCWX01000263.1:76529-79742 GCF_001431305.1 Pseudovibrio sp. POLY-S9 | reverse complement strand
CAGCTCCAGCCGCAACCGGCGCGCTTCCTTTACAAACTCAAGATACTGCTCTGTCAGCGCGAGAATGGAGATCTTGGTGATATCAACCTTCTGGCTGCGGGCCAGTGTGAGCAAGACATCAAGCGGACCTTCAAACCCGTCCACATCCACAAGCAGGTTCGGGTCGCCAGTCGCGGGCTGCTCCACAGCCGCCGCGCCTGCCAACGCTTCCTCTATCTGCTCTGTGGCCTCAACGTCGCTCAAACATCAATCCCTTTAAAGCGTATCCCCGAAGAGCATGTCTCGCACTCCGGTAAAAAGACACCCTCTCAAACTTTCGCACACAGCTCATCAAACTCCGCGCGCAGTGCCGTTTCATCCCCATCAAACACTTGGGTATTTCGCTGCATAGCCGCCTCGATGCGCTCAGCGCGTTTTCCATCTATCTCCGGCACAGCAGAAGCAACCACCTTCATCTCATCCAGCTCACCATTGCAATGCAGAACAAGATCACACCCCGCCGCAACAATTTTCTCAACCCGGCTCTTCAGATCATCACCAAGCGCTTTCATGGAGATGTCATCACTAATCAGGACGCCATCAAAACCAATCGCTTCCCGGATAACCTTCTGAATAGCATAGGAAGATTGCGTAACAGGATGATCTCCATCAATCTCTTTAAAGACGATGTGAGCGGTCATCCCCATCGGGCAATCCCGCAAGGATTTGAACGGCAAAAGGTCCCGCGCTTCAAGCTCCTCAAGAGGGCTTGTCACTTCAGGCAAGGAAAGATGACTATCAACCAGCGCTCGGCCATGACCCGGCATATGCTTCATAACCGGCATCACACCAGCAGCAAGACAGCCATCCATAGCAGCGCGGCCCAGATCACTCACAAGCGCCGCATCAGACCCGTAGGCCCGCAGACCAATAATGTTGCTCGCACCTTCAATGGGCATATCAAGACACGGAATACAGTTGGCGTTCAACCCAAGATCACGCAGATCCAAGCCAATCAGCAAGGCATG
Organism: Pseudovibrio sp. POLY-S9; assembly: GCF_001431305.1. Lineage (NCBI taxonomy): Bacteria > Pseudomonadati > Pseudomonadota > Alphaproteobacteria > Hyphomicrobiales > Stappiaceae > Pseudovibrio > Pseudovibrio sp. POLY-S9. The sequence goes on along the minus strand of NZ_LCWX01000263.1, from coordinate 78,735 downwards.
CAAATAAGCAGCTCGTTTCGCCGCCTCAACGTCCTGCGCATAAAGCCGCCCAATGGTCCCTGCCGCTGGATAGACTGGCACATGCGGCGCACCAAAGCGCTGCACACGCCCGCCTTCCTGATCAATGAAAACAGGCGCATCCGCACGGCCAACAGCCTCGCGAAAATCAGCGCAAAGTCGGCGGATCTGCGCCGGCGTTTCCATGTTTCTAGCAAAAAGGATCAGACCAAACGGCTGTTGGTCGCGAAAAAAGGCTTTGTCCTCAGCGCTGAGCTCAGGTCCAAGGCATCCGGAAATGAACGATTTTAAAAACATGAGTAAAGCTGGTAGCTTGACGCTGGTACGGCGTCAAGCTCCAAAGCGTAGTCCCTGAAAAGGGAAAGCGTATTTAGTTGCGGCGAACGTAACAGTCGCCACCAGCAGATTTAAACTCACCGCAGAAGGTGTTTGCACTGGTCGGACCATCAAACGGCACCTGAATGCGGTAGTAAATGCCTTTGTCGCCAAGATCAGCACGCGTAATCACCGGTGTCACCAAAGCCATCAGGTTTGGATAGCGGCTGTTGTAGCGGCGGATCTGACCACGAGCATCCTCAACAGTGCGCACAGAAGCCACCTGCACAATGTAAGTCCCACCTGGAATCTCACCAACAACACCTTCGGTAGGTGTCGGAGTTGGAGCAATTGCCTGTGGGTTTACAGCAGCTGTTTGCGTGTTCTGGTTTCCAGTCAGGTTCAGCGGTGCGTTGCTGGCACGAGACGTCGGCTGCGGCTGCAGCGGCTTCAGCGTGTTGGAGCGAACAGTACCGCTGCCTGTATTGGCAGAGGCCACAACAAATGGCTTGGACTGAGGCACAACACTCACACCCAGAAGCGTATTGCGCGTCTCGGTCCGCGTTGCCACCGGAGCATTCGCAAACGCATCCTGCAAGCTGGTGGTTGTTGGTACAGCAGCAGTTTGCTGGTTAGCACTCTGGGTTTCACCCGGAAGTGGATCCCACTGCCCAGACGTCGCCGCTGGTGTCGTGCTACCCGTGTTCTGCGGATTGCTGTTGCGCACAGTGCTGCTTGTGACAACACGAGGCTGTGCAGACACATTGGCTTCCGTACCAGCCCGCTGAACGATGGTCCCGTCAGGACGAACAATAACGGTCCGCACCTTCTTCGTCGGGTTCACATCAAACACGCTGGACTTTGCAGTATCCGTTTCGCTGGACGCTGGCGGCAATGGTGTCACAGCTGCATCTTCACGCTGAATCATCTTCTCGCCAGTGACTGGCTGAGACGCTTCCTCCGGAGAAAAGACTTTTGCTGTGTCGTTCTTAGGCTGCGCAGAAGGAGATGGAACCTCCTTCATTGGAGAGGCATCAGCTCGAATAATCGGTGGTGGAGTTGCATCTCCGCCTGTTCCACCGAAGTCGAACAGGAACAGACCGGCACCGCCAACCACAACAATACCGCCAATGAGCGAAGCAGCCATCAGGCCTTTGCGCATACCTCCACTGCGGTTCTCTTCTGCTTCAATCGGAACATCAACAGAAACACGCGGCACAGCTTGCGGAAGAACGCCGCCATCAAGGCTCGGATCTTCTTTGCGCATAGCCTGCGCCACAGCATCAAGATCATATCCGCCAGGAGGAGGAGATTGCTCTTCACCAGGCTTTTTCGCTGCATTCATTGCCTCTTGATGAGCAGCTTCCGTCTGCGCCAGCTTTTCAGCAGCAGCAGGCCAGGACATTTCATCCAAAGACGTATCGTTGGCAACGCTTTCGTCCAGCTGCCAGGCATCATCACCTTCAACGGCAAATGGATCGATTTCCTGAGCAACCTGTTCAAAACCGGCACTCATGCGCTCAAATTCATTCAGCTCTGCTGCAACTTCAGGGCCGATTTCAACCTCCGGCTCTGGTTCTGGCTGCGGCTCCTGCGCAATTTCATCTGCAAAGATGTCATCAACGCTCGCCTCAATGTCCTGCGCAACATTTCGCACAGGCTGAGGTGCAACAGGTTCAGCAACAACGCTTGGCTGCGCTTCCTCGTCAAGACTGAACTCAGCCAACAAAGCTTCTTCAAGATGCTTGGCAGGAATAACCGTTTCCTGTGCAGACACTTCAGGAGCGCTGATGTGCTCACCTTCAAGTTCAGCACCAGTATCCATCGCAAACGCTGTCATATCCGGTTCAAATGAAACAGGGTCAGCAGCAGG
>NZ_LCWX01000263.1:74508-76398 GCF_001431305.1 Pseudovibrio sp. POLY-S9 | reverse complement strand
GGCAGGAGTTTCTTCAATCGCAGGCGTTGGTGCCGGTGCAGGCTGAACAGGCTTGGCAGCTGCTGCCGCAGTTGCACGTTCTGCAGCACGCTCGGCGCGCCAGCTGTCATAATCACTCTGGGAAAGCTCATCCAGAGCTCTCGGCGAAGCAGACGCCACATTTTGTACAGGTGCAGCAGGCTCGGCAACGCGCGGTATTTCAACCGCACGTGGAGCATCCGCTGTGCGGCGTTCAAGGCGTTCACGCAAAGTCTGCTCAGGGCGCACATCCCGTGCACCAACAGCATCCAGCGTCGGTGTCGCACGGCTCACGGACCGTTGAGGACGAGACGTCTGCTCACGCTCCACCTGAGACTGATTGAGAGAAGCAACAAGGCTCTCTTCAAGATCGCGCGAAAGAATATCATCCATTTCTGGCTCTGCAGTCACATCAGCAGCAGTCACAGACTGGCGCACAGGTGCAGGCGCAGGAACTGGCTTTGCTTCAGGCACAGCCGCCGCTTTTGGAACCGGTGGAAGATCGCTGACATAGTCAACAGCCTCACTCGGCGCACCAGCAGACAACGCAGCAGCGCTCAAATCCGCAAACGGATCAGCATGTGCCGGTGACGCGGAGGTTTTTGGAGATGCAAAAACAGCATCCAGAGCCGCAAATGAATCTTGAGTTGATGCAGGCTCATTCACTTCAGCTGCACCCACTGAATAATCATCGGCCAACGTGGCGTCCTGAGAGCCATGCTGTGAAGCATGATCGGCAGTTACACTGCGCTCATCAGTCTTTGGAAACAGCGGACGGTCAGAGACTTCGCTTTCTACGCGAGAACTAGGACGGTACTGAGCAGCGCTCTCCCCGACAATTCTGGCAAGTTCTACGAGCGGATCTTGATCGCCTGCCCACTGTTGCGGTTCATCGCCTGCCGTTTGCCTAGCAGAAACCTCACCCGGACCCGGATACTTGGAGCGATTGGTCATTGCAGCGGTGTTTTCCCTTAAATAAGAGGCTCGCAATCCCCACCGCGAACCTCCAGTACTCTATCAACTATGCTCAGGCGCTAGCGCATTTCATTTGGTGCTGTGACACCCAAAACATTGAGGCCAGAAGCTATTACCTGTGAAACTGCGTAAACTAACGCGAGTCGAGCTTTGGTTAATTCTGGCGTTTTATCATTAATAAAGCGTAATTGCGGCTTTTCCTTGCCTCTGGACCAGTGTCCATGCAGGGCGCTTGCAAGCTCATACAGATAGAACGCAATGCGGTGCGGCTCGTGATTTTCTGAGGCTCCGTCTACAATTCGAGGCCACTGAGCCATCTTCGCGACCAGTGCAAGTTCACCCTCATCTTCAAGTTGTGCAAAATCTGCAGACTGCAACTCTTCAGCAGTATTAGAGAACCAATCCAGCTCTCCAGCAGCCTGACGCAGCACAGAATGACACCGAGCGTGACCGTACTGAACATAAAACACTGGATTGTCTTTTGACTGCTCTTTCACCTTGTCAAAATCGAAATCCAGCTGCGCATCGTTCTTACGATAGAGCATCATAAAGCGTACCGCATCTACGCCCACTTCATCAACCACATCGCGAAGGGTGATGAAATTACCAGAGCGCTTGGACATTTTGAACTCAGCGCCGCCCTTAAAGAGCTTCACAAGCTGACACAGACGCACAATCACATCCACATCACCGCCGGAGATCGCATTGCCGATCGCTTCCAGACGCTTCACATAGCCGCCATGGTCTGCACCAAGCACAAAGATGATTTCTTTGAACCCGCGCTCAATCTTGTCGCGCATGTAAGCAACGTCAGCGGCAAAGTAGGTGTAGCTGCCATCAGACTTCACCAGCGCACGGTCACTGTCATCACCGTAGTTGGAGGAGCGGAACAGGGTC
>NZ_LCWX01000263.1:72598-74410 GCF_001431305.1 Pseudovibrio sp. POLY-S9 | reverse complement strand
TGCTCACGGTCTTCCCAGTCATCAGGCACTTCGCCCTTTGGTGGTGGCAAAGTGCCAGTGTAAACCAGATCGCGCTGACGCAGAGCATCCAGCGTCAGATCAATGGCATTCCCTTGACCGTGCATGGTCTTTTCTGAAAAAAACACGTCGTGCTTCACGTTCAAAGCACTCAGGTCTTCACGGATCAGATCCATCATCTTGTCAACGGCATAGCCCTTGAGCAAAGCATGGCGCTCGCCCTCGCCCATATCCTTCAGGCGCTCACCATATTCCTCTGCCAGCGCCTTGCCGACGGGAACAAGGTATTCGCCCGGATAATAGCCCTCAGGGATCTGCCCAATGTCTTCACCCAATGCTTCGCGGTAACGCAGAAAGGCGGACTTCGCCAGCGTATCAATCTGGGAGCCAGCATCGTTGATCACGTATTCACGGGTCACATCATAACCGGCAAACTGCAACAGGCTTGCCAGCGCATCACCCACAACAGCACCGCGTGTATGGCCCACATGCATAGGCCCGGTCGGGTTCGCGGATACATACTCCACGTTCACCTTCAAACCGGCACCACGGCTGCCACTGCCAAACGCATTGCCCTTGGCAACAACATCTGCCAGCACACGTTCCCAAATAACTTTGTTTACGCGGATGTTGATGAAGCCAGGTCCGGCAATATCAACAGCATCAACTTCACTGTCGGCACGCAGGCCTTCTGCAATCTTTTCGGCAAGATCACGCGGCTTCATCTTCAGCTGTTTAGCCAGCACCATGGCAGCGTTAGTCGCCAGATCGCCATGAGCAGCATCCCGAGGAGGTTCAACAGTCACTCGTCGCAGATCCAGCTCCGGCGCGTCAGCAGCAAGGTCGAGACCCTTGACTACACTGTTTACCCTTTCGGCGAAGTCTGCAAAGATGTTCATTTTTAATAGCCTAGTTTGACAGCTCACAGGGTTTTGCGAAGCCCTAGCCCCACATAAACTCCATGAATTAATAGTGTTTGAATTGGCGCATTACCCCAGTTCCGGGGTATCGTCAAATAATCGTCGGTGTTCGTCTATGGCATAACGGTCCGTCATGCCTGCAATGAAGTCACAAACCCTGCGGGCCTTCACATCATCACCCTCGCCTTTCAGTCCCGTACACCATGGTTCTGGCATTCTTTCCGGTGCTTTAAAGTAGGCATGGAACAAATCCCGCACCACTTTGGCAACCTTCCTGCGAACCGCCAGAACACTTTCGTGTCGGTACAGATTGGCAAACAAAAACTCTTTCAACTCGCGCTCTTCTCGCGCCATTTCAGTTGAAAAGGCAATAACAGGACCATTTGCATCACGAATATCCCCGCATTTCTTGGGAGAAACCTGATTAATTCGCGAAATACTCTCCGCAATCACGTCCTCGACCATGCCGGTGATACATCTGCGTCCAATCTCATGAATACGCCGCGCATCCTCAAGACCGGGATATTTCCCGTCCACCTCGTCCAAAATACGCTTCAGATACGGCACCTCTTTCATGGCCTCAAAGCTAAGCAACCCGGCCCGCAATCCGTCATCCAGATCATGCGCGTCATAAGCAATATCATCTGCAATCGCTGCCACCTGCGCCTCTGCACTCGGCCACGACCACAGCAGCAAATCCTGATGCTTGGCATATTCGCTCACAGCAAACGGCAGATGCTTGCCTTCAAGCTTGCCACAAGGCGCACCGGATCGATCCGTCAGCGGCCCATTGTGCTTCACAAGCCCTTCCAGCGTTTCCCACGCCAGATTGAGGCCATCAAACTCCGCATACCGGCGCTCAAGATCCGTCACA
>NZ_LCWX01000263.1:65157-72500 GCF_001431305.1 Pseudovibrio sp. POLY-S9 | reverse complement strand
TGCGCAGGGACTGGGCATTGTGGTCAAACCCGCCATAGTCCGCCATGCATTCATGCATCACGTCCTCGCCCTCATGCCCAAACGGAGTGTGTCCAAGATCATGCGCCAGCGCCAGACACTCCGCCAGATCCTCATCCAGCCGCAGCGCACGCGCCAGCGAGCGTGCAATCTGGGAGACCTCAATAGTGTGCGTCAGGCGTGTGCGGAAGTGATCGCCCTCATGGTACACAAAGACCTGCGTCTTGTGCTTGAGGCGACGGAAAGCTGCACTATGAATAATACGATCACGATCGCGCTGAAACGGCGTGCGTGTCGGGCTTTCCGGTTCTGGAAAAAGTCGGCCACGGCTGACTTCCGGATCAACAGCATACTCCGCCCGTGGCTGAGCACCGTATCCTAACGTCTTGACCATTCTTTATCCCCCGCCCCTTACAATCAGAAAATGCCCAGGTCATTCCCTGCGATTTTCGTATCACAGCAATGACATAACAGATGTAAAAGCCCTGTAAACAACCGCTTTCCCAAGCCAAATGTAATTTAGCAATAAAATACTATGGAAATTACCATGGAGACCACCTAAATTATAAGGCAAAGCGCATTCCCGAAAAGTGGCTACCGGTTTTCGGATAAGAATACGCAGATAAATAATCTTTAAAGCTGTTTAAGCAGCCCAAACCAAAAGCAAACAGCTTTAAAGAAAATACGCAAGCCGAAACAAGACTGAGCTTATGACCCAGACCCCTGAAAATACCGTCGGCTTGACCGACAAGGCCGCAAAACGCGTCGCCCAGATACTGGAAACAGAAACCAATGGCAGCATGCTCCGCATTTCTGTCGAAGGTGGCGGCTGCTCCGGTTTTCAATACAAGTATGACATCGTAAAAGAACAGGAAGATGACGACCTCGTCCTCGCCAAACTCGGCGCAACGGTTCTCATCGACAGCATCTCCCTGCAATATATGGCAGGGTCCGAAATTGATTTCGTAACAGATCTCATGGGCCAGTCCTTCCAGATCTCAAATCCTCAGGCCGCCGCCGGCTGTGGATGTGGCACAAGCTTCTCCATCTAAGATAAGCCAGTCGCACATCAGGGGAATAAGTTAAAAAGCGGGCGTGAATGCATCCCAAAGCAACCACGCCCTATTGGCTTCAAAGCCCCGCCCCATAAGAACGCAGTTTTCCCGCATTCCTTTCAAACCAACGCACATAGCAACGCAAACAAGTTATCCTCGTTCCGCGTAGAACTTGTTCCCTCCCATGCAAACACCCTCAGAGAAGCCTCATGCTGTCCTTTCAAAACGCACACAAGCTGGTTGTTTACGCGCTCTTGAGTATTGGCATACTGCAGATCGCAACATCACTCATAGCGAACTGGCATTTCGGCGTCTTTGCTTACACCGCTGATCAGTTTGTGACCCAGGCATCCGTCCTTGTGAGTTCATTTGCAATCGGCGGGCAACTCATTGCGCTGGCCTTTATCCTTGAGTACCTCAAAAGGCTTTTGGATCAGAAAGCCAAGTAAAGCAGCCTCAGGATTACCCGATAACGCTCGACAAGGCCTCATCCACACACACTTGCCCTGCCTGCCTTGCCCTCCTCAGACACCGTGCTAGAACAAATCAAGACACATATAGACCAAGCAGCCAGAGCGACTGCTGCAAACGCATTGATGCGCAGAGCTCTGACCTCACTGCTTTCTCGAAGGGAAACCCGATGAAAATCGCAAGCTGGAACATTAATGGCGTCAAAGCGCGGTTAGAAACGGTTCTCAAATGGCTCGAAGAAGAACAGCCGGATGTCGCCTGTTTTCAGGAAATTAAATCGGTTGATGAGAATTTCCCGCGCGCTCCGTTTGAGGAGCTGGGATACAATCTGGAAACCCACGGACAGAAAGGCTTCAACGGCGTCGCAATCCTCTCCAAACGCCCGTTTGAGGAGGTTAATCGCCGTTTGCCGGGTGAAGACGAAGACGAGCAAGCCCGTTATATCGAGGCCGTTATCGCCGGCGACAACGAACCAATCCGCGTGGGCTGCCTCTACCTGCCAAACGGCAATCCGGTAGAGACCGAAAAGTTCCCGTATAAACTGCGCTGGATGGACCGCCTTCACAAGCACGCCGTTAAGCAGCTGGAAAAGGAAGAAGCCTTCCTACTGGTTGGCGATTACAACGTCATTCCTGAGCCGGAAGACGCAAAGAAGCCAGAGGCTTGGGTTGGTGATGCTCTCTTCCGTCCAGAAAGCCGCCAGCGTTTCCGCGCCCTGCTCAACCTCGGCTTCACCGAAGCCGTCCGCGCCACCAACGCCACCGCCGGAACCTACACGTTCTGGGATTATCAGGCGGGCGCATGGCAACGTGACAACGGCATCCGCATCGACCACCTGCTGCTCTCACCAGAAGCCGCCCGCATCATGCAGGGCGTTGGCATCGACAAACACGTCCGCGGCTGGGAAAAACCATCAGACCACGTCCCGGTCTGGGTTGAACTCTCCGCTTAAATACCACGCTCGTTTTGAGCGTACCCTCCAAAAGTTCTGGTGGTGACCGCGCCACCAGCCCTCCTTATTTTTTCCATCCAAAACAAATAAACAGAAGTCTGGGAGGACATCTGATGGCTTGGCAACCAGCTGAAAATCGCTATGACACCATGAAGTACAACCGCTGCGGGAAGAGTGGCCTCAAGCTACCTGCCATTTCCCTCGGTCTCTGGCACAACTTCGGTGAAACCACCCCACATCAAACCAAACGCGAAATGTGCCGCACAGCGTTCGATCTGGGCATCACCCACTTCGACCTTGCCAACAACTACGGCCCGCCTCCAGGCAGTGCAGAAACCGCCTTTGGTGAGATCCTGCGTACCGACTTTGCCGGATACCGCGACGAGCTCGTCATCTCTTCCAAGGCGGGTTATGACATGTGGCCGGGACCTTATGGCGAATGGGGCAGCCGCAAGTACCTCATGGCCAGCTGCGATCAGTCCCTGAAGCGTATGGGGTTGGACTACGTCGACATCTTTTATTCCCACCGCTTCGATCCGGACACACCACTGGAAGAGACCATGATGGCCCTCGACCAGATCGTCCGTCAGGGCAAAGCGCTCTACGTGGGCATCTCCTCCTACAACTCCAAACGCACCAGGGAAGCAGCGAAAATTCTGAAGGAACTGGGCACCCCATGCCTGATCCATCAGCCAAGCTATTCCATGCTCAACCGCTGGGTAGAAGAAGATGGCCTGCTCGACACGCTGGAAGAAGAAGGCATCGGCTCCATCGTCTTTTCCCCTCTGGCGCAAGGCATGCTGACCAACAAATACCTGGGCGGCGTTCCGCAGGACAGCCGCGCGGGCAAACACGTTGGCTCCTTCCAGGAGAGCTTCCTCAACGAGACCACTCTGACCCACATTCGCTCGCTGAACGAGATTGCCGAGAACCGTGGGCAGACACTGGCCCAAATGGCGCTGGCATGGGTTCTGCGCAAAGGCCGCGTCACCTCAGCTCTGATCGGCACAAGCCGCAAGGAGCAGGTGATCGACTGCGCAGCCACCATCAACAATCTGGAGTTCACAGAGGAAGAGCTGACCGCCATCGATCAGTACGCCACAGAAGCCAACATCAACCTCTGGGCCCAATCCTCCGAACGTGAAGGCCCATCCCGCCCGGCGAAGAACTAGTAAAAGCCTACAAAGACAAATGGAGTGCGGACGTCAGGTTCGCACTCCAGATGAGAGGTCGAGGAAATTCCTTCAAGACCGCGGATCCAGCCCCTTCTCTTCAAAATATGCGATTGCTGTGTTCAGGCCGTTCAGGGCGGCGGGTACGCCTGCATAGACCGCCATTTGCCAGATAACTTCAAGGATCTCAGAGGGGCGTGCACCTGAGTTCAGTGTGTGCTCAATATTCATGACCAGTTGTGGCCCTGTATGCCCACCCATCGCTGTCAAAGCCGCAATACTGCACAATTGCCGGGTCTTCAGGTCAACCCCTTCCCGGCCATAGTGCTTGTCGTAGGCCCAGTCCACCACACTTTCAGACATACCGGGCACCGCAGCATCATATTTATCAGCAAGCTTCTTCTTCAGTTCAGGATTTAAAATACTCAGGACTTTCTCCGCATTCATAAGCCAGTCTCCTCAAGTCATAAACAACCGCCAGTCAGACTTGCCTAACTGCCTCCTCTTGAAAATCGGTGTGTTAATCACCGAGAAGTTGAGGTGATTGCCGCAAATACTCGCGCTGCAGCACCTTCAGCCCAGCCGGTACCTTAGGCTCGACAGACCGCCTAAGAAGCTGAAATTGTGAGAAAAGAGAGGCCCCTTACAAAACCGGCAGCACCTACTGTTTATTCCGTCTCAGATCTGCTAGGCATTTTTACGAGGAACACACTGGACTGCGGAGCCACTGGAATGCTTGAAGACCTTCAAACCCCTTGCCTTTTGCTTGATGAAACCGCAATGCGCCGAAACATCAAAGGCATGGCAGACAGGTTCAAACAGATCGGCGTTCCGCTGCGCCCACACCTCAAGACAGCCAAATCCATCGATGTCGCCCGGATACTGCAAGAGCACGGCGCAGACCGCTGGACCGTCTCAACGCTGAAGGAAGCAGAGTACTTTTCCTCCTTTGGCCTCAAAGATATCCTCTATGCCGTCTCCATCATCCCGCAGAAGATGGAACGCATCATGCACCTCAACCGCGCAGGCGCTCAAATGTCCATCTGTCTGGACAGTACCGAGATGGCAAAACACCTTGCTACCATGACACTGGATGGCCCAAAGCCCCGCGTCTATCTGGAGGTCGATGTAGACGGCCATCGCACCGGCGTGCAGGCAGATCAACAGCGCGCGGTAGATGTCGCCAGATTACTTGCAAACGCATCTAACGTGGAGTTCGCCGGCGTTATGGCCCACGGCGGCGGCGTGAGTTATGCAGCAAACGGCAAGCAGGAACTGGAAGCCGCAGCTGAACAGGAGCGCACAGCAACACTTGCAGTCAAAGACGCCATTCTTGAAGCAGGCCTGCCCTGCCCACACGTCAGCATCGGCTCCACCCCAACAGCCCTCTTCGGAACATCATTTGACGGAGTTTCTGATGTCCGCGCAGGGGTTTACGTGTTTCAGGATGTCTTTCAGGCCAATCTTGGCATGTGCGCCATGGAAGATGTGGCCGCAACTGTACTCACTAGCATCATCAGCCATGCCCCACACCTCAACCGCATCGTCATCGACGCTGGCGGATTGGCACTCTCCAAAGACCGCTCCTGCGCAAGCCAAAGCAATGACTGCGGTTTCGGCCTGCTAAGCGATGCAGACGGACACATCGACCCGCTGCTCTACGTGCAAGGTGTCAGCCAGGAGCATGGCTACATCACCACCAGAGACGGAAGCCCTCTTCCCTTCGAGCTGTACCCTCTGGGATCACAGCTCCGTGTTCTGCCCAACCATTCTTGCATGACTGTCGCCGCCTATGAAGGGTACCATATGATCGACGGAGACCATGAAGGAGAGTGGTGGCCGCGCTGTAACAGGTGGTAGGTCAACCCATTCCATCAATTATATCGGTCACATCTCATTGAGCCCTACAGATTGTCGCACTAGGAAATTGATTGGCAAAAGTTTTTTCCAATTGCGGCACTCTGAATCTCCCGTGGATATCACCGTTTACCAATCAAGATTTGTGGTGAAATTGAGTCTTTTTGGCCACCTCCAGGTGCTGCCCTGAACCGCAAAAGTCGATTTTCCACGCCCACCACTAATATTTCAAACATCGCATATCAGCTATGCAAAATTGACCTACCTACATTATACTTACTATAATGTACTTAGAGCGCACCTAAGTGAAAATGCGGGCGCCCTGTTACACTGTTTCGCAAACGCACAAATTCAGCACCTCCTAACACGTAATTTCCTAAGCAAATTCATAGGACTAGAACCATTCCAGACCTCCTTGCAACGCACACAACTTGAGCGAGTTATATCACCACCCACAATTGGTCGCCCAGTATCCAAAATGTATGCATTTGTATAATTCTGCCTTGCATTTTTTGCAGGTCTGCCAGCCATTTCGGAATTGACATAAATCAAGATGCGGCCCCACTTGAAGCGTACAGTCAATGTCAACAAGCACTGGACGCAAGGAAGCGTAACTCTCTGCAAGCCTTTGGAATTTACTTGTAGCACCACGCTAAATTGCTCAAATGATGAAGGACCTAAAAATGGGCGTTCACCAGAACATCGATAAAGCTACCGCCGACACTCTTCCTTTTCTGAAAGACGACGGACCCAAGGCTTACGCAGGTTTCAAAAAGGGTGACTGGAACAAAGAAATTGACGTGCGCAATTTCATTCAGCTCAACTACACCCCTTATGAAGGTGCTGACGACTTCCTTGCTGGCCCAACCGCTGCAACAACCAAACTCTGGGACAACGTTCTTGAGTTGATGAAAGAAGAAAACAAGAAAGGCGTTCTCGACGCTGACACTGAAGTTGTTTCTTCTATCGTTTCTCACGCACCAGGCTACATCAACAAAGATCTCGAAAAGATCGTTGGTTTGCAGACCGATGCCCCATTGAAGCGCGCTTTGATGCCTTACGGCGGCCTGAAAATGGCAGCAGCCGCTCTGGAGAGCAATGGTTACAAACTCTCAGAAAAAACCGCTGAGGTCTTCTCTAAGCACCGCAAAACACACAATGACGGTGTGTTCGATCTCTACACTCCGGAAATTCGCCGCGCTCGTTCCGCTGGCATCGTAACCGGCCTTCCAGATGCTTATGGCCGTGGCCGCATCATCGGCGATTACCGCCGCGTTGCGCTGTACGGCATCGACAAGCTGATGGAAGACAAGAAAGCACAGCATGCTTCCCTGGACGGCAACGTCCTGAATGAAGAAACACTGCGCCTTCGTGAAGAAATCTCAGAGCAGTACCGCTCCCTCGCTGAACTGAAGGAAATGGGCGCTGCACACGGCTGCGACATCAGCCGCCCTGCAGAAAACGCTCAAGAAGCTATTCAGTGGCTTTACCTCGGCTACCTTGCTGCGATCAAAGAGCAGAACGGTGCAGCCATGTCTCTGGGCCGCACAACCACCTTCCTTGACGTTTACATCCAGCGCGATCTGGACAAAGGCATCATCACGGAAGATGAAGCACAGGAACTGATGGATCACTTCGTCATGAAGCTCCGTATGGTTCGCTTCATGCGTACTCCAGATTACAACGCGCTGTTCTCTGGCGATCCGGTATGGGTAACTGAATCCATCGGTGGCATGGGCGTCGATGGCCGCACACTGGTCACCAAAAGCTCCTTCCGTGTTCTGCAGACCCTTGTGAACCTCGGCCCTGCACCAGAAC
>NZ_LCWX01000263.1:61946-65058 GCF_001431305.1 Pseudovibrio sp. POLY-S9 | reverse complement strand
CAAACCTGACCGTTCTGTGGTCCGAGCATATGCCTAAGGGCTTCAAAGACTACTGCTCAAAGATCTCCATCGAGACATCTTCTGTTCAGTACGAAAATGATGACCTGATGCGTCGTTACTGGGGTGATGACTACGGTATCGCTTGCTGTGTATCTGCAATGCGCATTGGCAAGCAGATGCAGTTCTTCGGCGCCCGTGCCAACCTTGCAAAAGCAATGCTTTACGCAATCAACGGCGGCATCGACGAAAAAACTGGCAAACAGGTTGGTCCAAAAGCGCACCCAATCACCGGCGACGTGCTGGAATGGGATGAGCTGGAACCACTTTACGACCAGATGCTCGACTGGATTGCAAAGGTTTACGTTCAGGCGCTGAACTGCATCCACTTCAGCCACGACAAGTACAACTACGAGCGCGTTGAAATGGCGCTGCATGACCGCGACATCCTGCGCACCATGGCATGTGGTATTGCTGGCCTGTCCGTTGTTGCTGACAGTATCTCCGCAATCAAAAACGCGAAGGTCAACATCATCCGTAACGACGAAGGTCTCGCAGTTGATTACGAAATTGAGGGTGATTTCCCTTGCTTCGGTAACAACGACGACAGCGTTGATGTGATTGCAGAAGACATCATGAAGAAATTCATGGGCAAAATCCGCAATCAGCCAATGTACCGCAATGCGACACCGACACAGTCTGTTCTGACCATCACATCCAACGTGGTGTACGGTAAGAAGACTGGCTCTACTCCGGATGGACGTAAGGCAGGTGAACCATTTGCACCGGGCGCAAACCCAATGCATGGCCGTGACCAGAAGGGCGCAGTGGCTTCCATGAAGTCTCTCTGCAAACTTCCATACGAAGACAGCCAGGACGGCATCTCCTACACCTTCTCCATCATCCCGGGCGCACTGGGCAAGGACGAAGCTGAACGGATCGACAACCTGTCCCACCTGCTCGACGGTTACATGCATGACATGGGTCACCACATCAACGTGAACGTGTTCGACCGCAAGACCTTGGAAGATGCAATGGAACATCCTGAACTGTACCCACAGCTCACCGTTCGTGTCTCCGGTTACGCCGTGAACTTCATCAAGCTGACCCGTGAACAGCAGATGGATGTGATCAACCGTACATTCCACGGTCAGCGCTAACAGCACTGGGCCAACGGTCAGCGCTTATAACGCTAACCTCTCAATCTCCAAGACAAGGCGCGGGACTCAGTCCCGCGCCTTCTTTGCTGCGACAAATCCGCTGAAACGTGCTCCAATTGCTCAAAATGAGTGCGACAGGAGCGCACATGCGCCGAAAATGAATGGCTGTGTTGCACAATTTCATCTTTAAAAACAAGGTCAAAGGCCTTACTTTTAAAGCATTATAAAAAGCAGAAGCGGCCAGAGGAAAAATCCTCACTCCCTATCAAAAACAGGCCGCTCGCAAACAATGATAAAGGACGCCAGCCATGCAAGACACCATGGGCTATGTTCACTCAGTAGAAACAGGCGGAACGGTAGACGGTCCGGGCCTGCGCTACATTGTGTTCACCTCTGGCTGTCCGCTGCGCTGCCTGTACTGCCACAACCCGGACACTCTGAAACTGAAAGCTGGCAAACAATCTTCCGCCTATGAGCTTTTGAAGGACATCTCCACCTACCGCACCTATTTTGAAACCGGTGGCGGCGGCCTGACCGTGAGTGGCGGTGAACCAATGGCACAAAAAGAGTTCCTCAAAACTCTTTTATGGGGCTGTAACCAGATGGGCGTTCACACCACCGTGGATACATCCGGCTACTTGCACGCCAACCTTGATGACGAAACCATCGACATGGCAGACCTCTACCTGCTCGACATCAAGTCCTGGGTGCCAGAAACCTACAAGAAGGTCACCGGCGTTGAAGTTGGCCCAACCCTTGAGTTCGCAAAGCGTCTGGAAAAGATGGAAAAAGACGTCTGGATCCGCTTCGTGCTCGTACCAGGCCTCACAGATGCACCTGAGAACGTCGAAGGCGTCGCAAAGTTCGTCTCCGAGCTTGGCAACGTAAAGCGCGTTGATGTACTGCCCTTCCACAAAATGGGCGAACACAAATGGCAGTCCATGGGCAAATCCTATCAGCTCAAAGACACCCGCGAGCCTTCAGCTGAAGAAACGGAAGCCGCAAAAGAAACCTTCCGCAAGTACGGATTGGACGTGCACTGAAGCTTGGGATTGAAAAGAGTGCCACGCTTCAGCCACAGGCGCCCCAAAGATACCTGTCGATTACATAGGTTCTCCTGAATTTCAGGAAAAAGTCGCCACAATACATTCTCAGACTAGCCCTCGAAAACATGGGGGCTTTTTCATGAAAAAACGAGTTATCCTCGGTGGGCTGGCTATGCTCACCGCAAGCGCATCAGTTGCAGATGCAGGCTTTAATCAAAGCAGAGCGGAAAAATTCGCCAGGAAAAACGAAAAACATATCATCTGCTACTACCTCTACGGCTTGACGAACCAAAGCAGCAAGCAGGACATCGCCAGAGGCGTCATCACGGCTATGGCCTATGCCAAAGGCATGAAGAAACAGGAAGCCATCTACGCCCTGGGCTACGGCTCCGGCAAGATCTCCGCCATTCTGGAAGCCGACCCAGATCACCGCGAAGACCTGATCGAAGAACACAGCAAAGACTGCAAATAACAAAAAGGCTGCTATCGGTGTGATAGCAGCCTTTTGAATTCTCAGTCTCGAAATCCCACTTTACTGAGGTTTTCCAAGCACTTTCAGTACATCATCCCTGGAAACTGCGCCTTCATAGCCCATTTCACTGCGGATATGAGAGACCACCTGAATACGCTCCGCATTGTCCCTGGCAAGCTTACCAGTACCGTGCCACAAGCTGTTTTCAAAGCCGATCCGCGCATGACCACCATGACCAAACGCCAAAGCACCGCACGCCGTCTCAGCCCGCCCAAAGGCGCAAAGCATAAACGGATTGTCCTGCGCAATATGAGCTGCAGCATCGCGAGCGCTAAGGAAACCAAGCAGGTCACGCGGATCGCTCTCCTGATCCTTGGCATAACGGCCCAGCACATAAAGCTGGCTGCCATACCCGGCAGGAACAACGCCCTCACCCA
>NZ_LCWX01000263.1:57479-61839 GCF_001431305.1 Pseudovibrio sp. POLY-S9 | reverse complement strand
CGAGAGGAGCCACATCTTCCGGAGCATACAGGATATGCTGAACCGCACGGCCCGCCTCCTTCGCTTCATGGTAGAACCGGCGCGCCAGATCCATATCACCGCCCTCTGGCGCCATTTCACGCATAGCAACAGAAACAGCCTCAGGCTCTACAGCGGCAACAACATCATACTGTTCCTGCGCACTGTACCGGCCAACCGCTTCAGTAGTGATCTGAACAGCCAGTTCAGGGCACTTGGCCGTCACTTCAAGGATAAGCTCCTTGTAAAGACCAGAATCCAGAACATGCTGCCCCTCTGCACCGCGCACATGGGCATGGAGGGCATCAGCGCCCTCCGCTTCCACGCTCACCGCGCAGGCAACGACGTCTTCAATCGTCACCGGCAGCTGCGGATGATCCGCTTTGCCACGACGCGCACCATTTGGCGCACTCATGATGAGCCGCTTTGTCATCAGATAGAAACTCCGGCCTGCGTGAAACTCTCTTTCATTGCAAGGCTTAGCTTCTCGATGATCTCAGTGATATGATTGTCATCAATGATGAATGGAGGAGCAAGAAGAATGTGATCCCCCGTTTTACCATCAACCGTACCACCCATCGGGTAACACATCAGACCAGCCTTCATGGCATTCTGCTTCACTTTCGCATGAAGCTTTAAGGACGGATCAAGCGGCTCTTTCGTATCCCGATCCTTCACCAGCTCAAGAGCACGGAACAGACCACGGCCACGAATGTCAGCCACATATGGGTGCTGACCAAACTCATCATGCAGCGCAGCAGAAAGCTTCTCACCCATGGTGCGCACATGCTCCATACGGCCTGGAGCCGTCAACTGGTCCATCACAGCAGCACCAGCAGCAGCAGCCAGAGAATGCCCCATGTAGGTATGACCATGCTGGAAGAACCCAGAGCCCGTCGCGATAGTATCGTAGATCTCTTTAGAGCACAGCATCGCGCCAAGTGGCTGATAACCAGCACCAATACCCTTCGCAACGGCAACGATGTCCGGACGAACCTCATCTTCGTTACACGCGAAAATATGACCGGTGCGGCCCATGCCACACATCACTTCATCCAGCACAAGCAGGATGCCGTATTTGTCACAGATCTCGCGGATACGTTTCAGGTAGCCCTTAACAGCCGGTACCGCGCCCATGGTTGCACCAACAACAGGCTCAGCAAAGAACGCAGCAACCTTCTCCGGTCCAACACGCAAAATCTCTTCTTCAAGAAGATTGGCGGAACGCTGCCCGTATTCTTCAAGCGTTTCACTCTCTTCCTTGTAGCGATAGGCGTAACAAGGATCGATATGAGACATTTCGATCAATAATGGGCCGAACATTTCACGGCGCCACTTGTTGCCACCAGCGGAAAGCGCTCCCAGCGTATTTCCGTGATAGCTCTGCCAACGCGCAATCATATGCGAGCGTTGGTTTTCTCCCTTTTCAACAAAGTACTGCCGCACAAGTTTAACAGCAGACTCCATTGCCTCTGATCCACCTGAAACCAGATAGACACGGTCAATGCCTTCAGGAGCTTGGGCCACCAGTTTATCGGCAAGCTCTTCCGCCGGCTCACTGCCAAAAAAGCCAGTGTGAGCGAACGAAAACTTATCCAGCTGGTCCTTAATCGCGTCGATCACTTGTTCATTAGAGTGACCAAGGCAGGAAACCGCGGCGCCCCCACAGGCGTCAAGGTATCTCTTACCAGTGGAATCAATGAGGTAGCACCCGTCGCCTTTAGCAGCTGTTGGTAGTGTTACACGGGTATTTCTAGGAAAGATGTGGCTCATTTTACAGCCTCCGGGCTGTAGCTCTGTTGTTCGATTGACCGTCCATAGACACGCAAAACTACGCGTGACATTTTGCACAGGCACCACATTGCCTACGTCAAAGTACTTGTCCATAAAAAACTATGAAATATCTCCAGATTGTGATCGGAGACACCCGCACAAAAGACAGTTGAGATATTTTACTACAAATTCCGGCAATAAAATTAGACGGAGCCACACCCAACTACGCAAAACCCCGTGCAGCTTACGTGAAAGTTACTTAGTCACCGAAAGACTCACTCAGTAAAATCTGAACGACCTAGAGCACGCCCGAAGCCGTACGCCGTGTCTGGCGAAGTATCCAGTGTGGCTTTTTCTGCGAAAACATCAAAAGCGTCATGACCAGCGTCAGCGCTTCAGCCACAGGCAGTGCGTAAAACACACTCATCGGCCCAATCACAAACCACAGGACAACGATCAGCAGCAGCGGCATGACCAGTGACCGAGACACAGCAATCAGTGCCGACTGGGTCGCACAATGCATACCTGTAAAATAGCCGGAAAACGCGATATTAACCCCGTTGAACAGGAAGACAGGCCAGATCACACCAATGATCTCAATCGTCAGCTCTACTGTCGACTGATCTGCATCTCCAACAAAGGCACTTGCCAGCAACATGGGCTGGAAAATCAAAAGGCACGCCAACAGCAAGCCAACAACAAAATTGGTCCCGACCCCAAGCGACAAAAACTGATAAATCCGCCGCGGTTTTCGTGCACCAAAATTGACACTCACCAGAGGCCCAAGCCCCTCACCCACGCCATAAAACACCATGATACCGCTGAAGAACAGATAGTTCACAATGGTGAAAGCAGCCACGCCTTGCGCACCGATTTCGGTGATCAGGATCCAGTTGAACAGGAACACGACAATACCGCCAGAGCTTTCATTGATGAACTCAGACAGACCATTATAGGCAGCCGTGTACATCACTCGCCAGGATCCAAAGGGCCGTAGAAACCGCAACTTGGCGCTTTTATTGGCGAAATGCAAAAGCAGAAACAGCATGCCAGCCTGACTGGCCAATCCAGTTGCCAACGCGGCACCCCAAACGCCCCATCCCAGATACCCGATCATCCAGGCATCCAGCACAATGTTGACCGCAGTGATCATCACCATGCCGGCAAGGGAAAAGTTGGGGCGACCGTCAACGCGGACGAAATGCGATAGCGCAACCGCAAGGCTCAAACCAGGAAAGAACCAGGCAACGGTGAAGATATACGTCTCCACCATCTCAGCAGTTTCTGTGTTTGCACCAAGCATCCGTGCTGCTGTTGGTGTAAAGATAAGCAGCAATGCCGCAAACACCACGGAAAAGGCCAGGACGCTGATCAGTGCCTTCATAAAGATGTTGGAGGCATCTCTTTCCCGTTTCTCACCGATGAACTTGCCTGCCATCACCGCAGCGCCAACGGTCAACATCACCACCACGCCAAAGTAAAGCGCAAACATAGGCGTAATCAGGCTGAGCGCAGCCAATGCCGTCGCACCAACAAAGTTTCCGACAAAGATGCCATCAACAATACTGGCAGAAGCAATGGAAATCATGCCAAGCACAGCAGGAACCGCAAACCGGAAAAATTCTTTCGCCGGATGTCCTTTGGTCATCTGCTCGTTTGCCATTGCCACTGACATGCTTTCACCTTTGCCTACGAGAGCGCTCTCCCGCTTTTCCAATCAAAATTGATAAGAAATTGAATTTGAACGATCGATCAACTTGGACATATGCTCAATTTCATGTTATGTCAAGATTGACCAATTTAAAGAGCTAATCTGGAACGCTATATGGCCTATCTGGCGAAGGAAGAACGCCGCAAAGCAATCATTCTGGCAACGCTGGACGTTGTGAAGGAAAATGGGTTTGCTGGCATCACCACCCGCGCCGTAGCCAAACAGCTTAGCGCCGCAACCGGCATTGTTCATCACCACTTTAAATCACTCACAGACTTAAAATGCGAAGCCCTGCGCTACCTCTCTCAAAAGAACGGCGATAATTGCATCTCGGTCTCCAAAGATCTTCCACCGACACAAGCCCTGCTCCGCCTCATCAGCTTCAATGCAACTCCTCAGGAAAAGGCAGAGACCAGCATATGGATCAGTGCAGCAGATGAAGCCAACAGAGAACCGGAGTTTGCCCGTGTCTACGCTGAAGAAACCAACAAAATCCAGGAATGGATCTGCAACAACCTTAAGGAAGGCGTTCGCACCGGCGAGTACGCCCTCACCTTACCCGCCGAACTTGTTGCATGGAAACTCATGTCACTGGCCTTTAATCTCTACGACGTGTCCAACCTGCCCGACACAGATCTGACGCCAGACATGGCCGTCCAGATCCTTAAGGAAGAACTGAAGTCAACACTCGGCCTCAACAGCAAAGACCTTGCGTCTCAGCTGCTTTCAAGCCATTAAGGTGAGACTTGATCACCGCACAACTTCAGAGAGCTTTCATGAAGAAGATCCTCATCCTCAACGGACCGAACCTGAACCTGCTTGGAATGCGCCAGCCAGAAGTTTATGGCTCCACCACCC
>NZ_LCWX01000263.1:32696-57381 GCF_001431305.1 Pseudovibrio sp. POLY-S9 | reverse complement strand
TTGCAGAGATTGAAGATCAGTGCCGCGCCCATGCAAAACAGCTCGGCCTCGACATAGAATGTAAGCAATCCAACCATGAAGGCGAGCTGATCGACTGGATTCACGAGACCCGCCAGACGCGGACCGCAATCGTGCTCAATGCAGGCGCTTATACCCACACCTCAATTGCAATCATGGATGCAATCGCCAGTGTGGAACGCCCGGTGATCGAACTCCACCTATCAAACATCCACCAGCGAGAAGAGTTCCGCCACACTTCCTACATCTCCAAGGTCGCAAACGGAATGATCTGCGGTCTCGGCGCGCACGGCTACACACTTGCCATGGACGCCGCACTTCGAATTTTGGAAGAAGAAGACTAGGCAGTGTAGACGGTTGATGCGTATGAGCTTATCAAACGCTTGCAACAGTTCGGCGCAGCCGCTTTGCCTCATCGGGCGAACTCAGGAAATTCAAGTGCTCTCTGGGTTCACTTGCCGTTATACTGTGCAACAACAACAAGCCCCAGAACAGGTTTTCCATCCTCAAAACGCGGCGTAATTTCATCCAGTTCAATAAGTGTAAAGCCATTATCCGCCAGCACCTTGCGTAGATAATCAGCAGAATGAGCAAACCTTCCGCGATTGCTCATCACATATGGTTTTTCTGAAAAAGCCTCATCTGCGGCTGTTTCTGTTGTGAAAATGACCTTGCCATTAAGCTCAATGTTCTTCGCAAGGCCAGCGACAGCCTCCTCCAGTGCCCCAAGATAAATAAATGTATCGCCAGAGATGATTAAGTCCCAGCGTTCATCCCAGTCGTTCTGCAGGAATTCAGTCAGATCATTCAAATAAAGATCGTCATAAAGATTTTTCTGATCGGCTTTCTCAAGCATCCCTTCAGAAAGGTCTACTCCCGTCTTATGCAGTGCAAGATCGCCGATTACCTCAGTGCACAAACCAGTACCACACCCCAAATCCAAAAGGCGTTTAAACCTGCCCTCTGTGAACTTGCTGACCATCTCCTGAATAATCTGAGGCACCGCATAGTTGAGCTGTTTCGTCAGGTGCTGATCAAAGTTGTCTGCATAATTGTCAAAAGTCTTGCTCACGCACTGCTCAGGCACTGTGTCAGGTGTGTAATTCTCATCGTTCGATCCAGATGCTAACTGCTCTTGCTCGATAGCGCTTAAATCCTGCTCTACATTTTTTAAAGCAAGCTGCTCAGCTTCTTCAGTCTTGCCTGCCTCTTTAAGGTCTTGTACCTGGCAGTCGATCAAAAATTTCTTGAGCGCAGCATGTATTGGGTTGTCTTCATCATCTGAATTGAAATTAATATTCATCATCGTGACATGCCTCTGCCTAAAGCAAACAAGGTGTTTTTCATAAAAGGACTAGATCAAAAAAAACATGATGAAGACTTACGTTGCTTGATAAATATCTCTTTGTATTTTTGTCAGACAGTTTGGATGCGCTGCTGTTTTTGGTTCGTCCTGTGGGGCGCGATAGGCTCAGCCTCGCACTCATAAGCATATGGGCGATTGGCCTTACCAGAGGAGCCAAGCCTCCAAATCAGTCGTAATTCTTGGAACTACGCAGCTTCTTGATGTTGCCGCGCTGCTTCTTCCCTTCCATTCGCCGGCGCTTGGAGGCCAGCGTTGGCCGTGTGGCTTTGCGCGTTTTGGGCACATAAGCTGCTTTGCGAATAAGCTCCAGCAACCGCTCCAACGCATCTTCTCGGTTGCGCTCCTGCGTACGGAAGCGATCAGCCGTCAAAACGACCTCGCCCTTCAGCGTCAGGCGTGAGCCTGCGATCTTGCGCAAACGAGTCTTTAAATCATCCGGAAGAGTCGCATTTCCATCCAGATTGAATCGCAATTGCACGGCAGAAGACACTTTATTCACGTTTTGACCGCCCGGTCCGGACGCCCTGATGAAGTCTTCTTTGATGTCGCGTTCCTCAATTGAGTAGCGCTCATTCACCTTTATTTTTTTGCGCTCACTCATCTGGCCCGCCCGTTACACCACGCATGCATAGCATTGATTGAAATAAGAAATTTTACTCTTTGGTCAAAAAACAACCAGCAAAGCAACAGTGCACGCTATAATACCAGCCCCTCAGATTTGCAAAGTTTTACGCAACAAAGCCACGCTCCACCGCAGGTATAGGCGAACGTATAATGCACGTATATGTTTGATATCGCTTGATTTAGTCAGTTCTTCTACCTAGTCTCGAATCCATATCCTGCCAGAGGGTAAAATAATTAAGGCGCTCAGCCGAACAAGCAATATTCGTCTCAGGCGTTACTGGAGGGGAAATGACAGAGACTAACATATTGGCGCGGGACGAGATCCAAGAGATCACCGGCCTGACTACAAACAACCTTGATGCCTACTGGATGCCATTCACGGCAAACCGGCAGTTCAAGAAAGATCCGCGCCTTCTCGTGAAGGCCAAGGACATGCATTACACCGCTGCCGATGGCCGTCAGATTCTGGACGGTACAGCAGGCTTGTGGTGCTGCAATGCTGGCCACGGACGCCAGAAGATCGTCGAAGCTGTGCAGAAGCAAGTCGCCGAGCTGGATTACGCACCAGCCTTCCAGATGGCACATCCCAAGTCGTTCGAGCTCGCTGCCCGTCTTGCTGCACTCATGCCAGACCCATTGAACCACGTGTTCTACACCAACTCCGGTTCCGAGAGCGTTGAAACCGCCCTCAAAATGGCACTGGCCTACCACAAGGCCAAGGGAGAAGGCTCACGAACCCGCCTGATTGGGCGTGAACGCGGCTATCACGGCGTCAATTTCGGCGGCATTTCTGTCGGCGGCATGGTTGCCAATCGCAAACAGTTTGGTGCGATGCTCGCTGGTGTTGACCATATACGTCACACCCATGGCATTGCAGGCAATGAGTTCAGCAAGGGCGTACCGAAAAACGGCATTGAGTACGCTGAAGACCTCATGCGCCTCATCCAGCTCCACGACCCATCCACCATTGCAGCAGTGATTGTGGAACCGGTTGCGGGCTCCGCTGGTGTGATCCTTCCACCAGAAGGCTATCTGAAGCGCCTGCGCGACATCTGTGATGAGCATGGCATCCTGCTGATCTTCGACGAAGTCATTACCGGCTTTGGCCGTCTGGGCACTCCGTTCGGTGTCGATTACTTTGACGTCATCCCGGACCTCGTCACCACAGCCAAAGGCCTCACCAGCGGCGTTGTGCCAATGGGTGCGGTATTTGCCAGCTCCAAGGTCTATGACGCATTCATGACCGGCCCTGAGCATCTGATCGAGCTGTTCCACGGCTACACCTACTCAGCTCATCCACTCGCCTGTGCTGCTGCCCTGGCAACGCTGGATGTCTACGCTGAAGAGGAGCTGCTCACACGCGGCGCCAAGATGGCAGCGTATTGGCAGGACGCCCTTCACTCCCTGCGCGATTGCCCGAATGTAATCGATATTCGCAACATCGGCCTGATTGGCGCAATCGAGCTGGAGCCGATTGCAGGAGAGCCAACCAAGCGTGCATTCACCGCCTTCCTGAAAGCTTATGAGAAGAACATTCTCATCCGCACCACAGGCGACACAATCGCAATGTCTCCACCACTCGTCATCTCAGAAAGCGAGATCGACGTACTGGTTGACACATTACGCGACGTCCTTAAGAATCTGGATTAAGTTCCTGTTTCAGCATGGAATTTCAAAGAGGCGCTCTGGCGCCTCTTTTTACATACCGCAACGTTATAAGCAACTTACACGCACATTCTAAAGTTAATCCTTATTAACTTTAACCGGTTCCTGAGCAGCAATTCACCACATATCCCAGCATGCACAACAAAGCCCCTCGCCATGAAACCACGAGGCTGATAATGTGCCGCCCGAATTACAAAAGCTCTCATGCATCAGGACTCCCATGCTACCTTCCCGCGACATTTCCCGCCTCATCGAAATCATGAAAGCCCTCAGAACACCTGAGACCGGCTGCCCTTGGGATCTGGAGCAGAACTTCAAAACCATTTCGCCCTACACCATCGAAGAGGCCTATGAAGTTGCCGATGCAATCGAGCGTGAAGACCTGAGTGACCTGAAAGAAGAACTTGGAGACCTGCTTCTTCAGGTCATTTACCACTCTCGCATGGCCGAAGAAGAAGACGCCTTCGCCTTTGGCGACGTGGTAGAAGCCATCACCAAAAAGATGATCCGCCGCCACCCGCATGTATTCGGAGATGACGAGCAAATAGCAGCGGGCTTCCCGAAAGGCACATGGGATCGCATCAAGGAAGAGGAAAAACAGGAGCGCAAACAACAACGCGCCGCAATGGGCCTCATTGACCAGATGCCACGCTTTCTGGATGAAGTACCATCCGCATTCCCAGCCCTGACAGAAGCCGAAAAACTCCAGCACCGCGCCTCAAAAGTTGGGTTTGACTGGGGCGCAGCAGAGCCCGTCCTCGACAAGATCAAAGAGGAAGTGGAAGAACTCACCGTTGAAGTCACAGCCAACACGCCAGACCGCAGAAAAATCGAAGACGAACTCGGCGACGTGCTGTTCGCCATCGCTAACCTCGCTCGTCATCTGGAAATCCAGCCAGAAGCCGCCCTCAAACGCACCAATGCCAAGTTCCGCCGCCGCTTCGCCCACATAGAAGACGCAGCAACAGCCGAACAACGCCCGCTTAAAGACCTCTCCCTCGACGAGATGGAGGCCCACTGGCAAGCAGCCAAGAAGTTTGATCCGGCAAGCTGAAGAATATCATCAGGCGAGCAGGTAACGCCTCGCCTGATCAGCAACGCGCGCATTAGAGCAACGGGCACGTGCTTGGATTCAGTTCCCGCAGATAGCCAGCCTCAAGATAAGGCTGCACCTTGCCCCACTCCTCTAACACCTCAGCTGCAAACTCCGGATGAGCAGGCCAATCCGCCACATCCACCGG
Source organism: Pseudovibrio sp. POLY-S9 (assembly GCF_001431305.1). Taxonomy (NCBI): domain Bacteria; kingdom Pseudomonadati; phylum Pseudomonadota; class Alphaproteobacteria; order Hyphomicrobiales; family Stappiaceae; genus Pseudovibrio; species Pseudovibrio sp. POLY-S9. Next base: position 52,467 of record NZ_LCWX01000263.1, on the reverse strand, counting down.
ATACTTGTTTGCAGGCGCAATCATCTTGATCACCTCTGGCCAATGCCGCTCCAACGTCATCAAATAGCGACGGGACGCGCTCACACTACCAACGGCAATCACGGAGCTAATAGCCTCAAAAAGCCCAAGCTCCTTCAAACGCTCAATTGAGAACGCTACATTCTCACCCGTATTCGTCGCACGAGTCTCCAAAATCATGTGGTGCCTTGGCACTCCGCCAGCAACAAGCGCCTCACACATCTCATGTGCTCAAGTTGCCCTGACGCTGTGTACTCACCACCAGTAATCAGAACTCGACCAACAAGCCCATCACGCCACAATTGCACTGTGACCTGAACCCGCGCCTCAGCACTTCTGTGTGAGCCAAACAGCAAACACAGGTCGGCCCTTCGGATCTCGGTTCTGACAAGCAGGTAACGATTGATCTCGGCGATCAACTGAGGCGTAAGTTTCCTGTATAGATTAGCTGCGGATATCATCACACATTCAGCTTAATACCCTTGCGAAGCTAAGTCACGGAAGCAAGGTTTCCTGCAAATATCCAATAATCTCACTACCAAGTGCCCCAGCATAGCGCACATCATAGCTATTCATAATTTTATAGATGATAGCATACTCCGCAGGAGGCTCTGGGCTGGAGATATCTCCTCTAGCGTGCGCCTCTTGATGTCGGCGCTTTCCTTCCCTTAAGGCCTCCATTGCAGTTTCACTTCCTCTTACCTCTTCCGCAATCCGCAAGAGAGTACCTCTATCAATCCTAATCTGAATTCGTTTTCCAGACGGCATCTCAATCATAAAGTTGGAAGTTAGCAAGAAAGCTCCACTTAAAGGTTGAGTTTTATACATTCTACCTCGACTAGTAAAACGCTGATACCCACAGTTCTTGAGATTAACCTGCAAGCAAAAAAGCCCCACTCATCCAAGCGGGGCTTTCCTGTATTCATCAGATCGGCGAAGCTAATCAGATCGGTGAGTAACCACCGTCGTCATCCTCTTCACCGTCTTCTGAAGTCGGCTCCTCAGCCAGCTCCAGCCCGGTCACGAAGTATTTCGCGAAACGTTCCCGGACGCGAGATCGATGTGCATCAGGGACGCGAACAGACAAGCGAATGCCGTCCTCTGTATCGTCGCGCGAAAGGATCTCGCAGTTCTGATAGAGCCATGCATGCCCCTGCCCGTCGCTGTGTGGCAGGATCATCGTCACGGTATCCAGCTGCTCAGCCAGACGCGTCTCGATGCGGGCAATCAGATCTTCGATCCCATCACCACTCAGCGCAGAAACCGCAACCGGTCCCTCATCAACCGAGTTACTTTCCAGCAACTTGGCGCGATGTGCCTCGTCCAGCATGTCGATCTTGTTATAGACCTCAATGACACGATCACTCTCAGACACTTTAAGACCAAGCATCTCAAGCGTTTCATTCACATCCTGAGACTGCGCCTTGGTGTCCTCATGAGCAATATCGCGCACATGAAGCACAATATCAGCCTGAATAACCTCTTCCAGCGTTGCCCTAAAGGCAGCAACCAGATTGTGCGGCAACTCGGAAATGAAACCCACCGTGTCAGACAGAATGACCTCACGGCCATGCGGCAGCTTCAAACGGCGAAGCGTAGGATCAAGCGTCGCAAACAGCAGATCCTTGGCAAACACCTCCGCATTGGTCATGCGGTTAAACAGCGTAGATTTGCCCGCATTGGTGTAGCCAACAAAAGCGATGACCGGATGCGGCACTTTCTTACGTGCTTTACGGTGAAGCTTACGGGTGCGCTGAACCTGCTCCAGATGACCTTTCAGCAGCGTGATACGATCCTGAATGATACGCCTGTCGGCCTCAATCTGGGTCTCACCCGGGCCACCAACAAAACCAAGACCGCCGCGCTGACGCTCAAGGTGGGTCCAGGACCGCACCAGACGGGATTTCTGCCAACTCAGGTGAGCGAGCTCGACCTGCAGGCGACCTTCCTTGGTCTGTGCACGTTCACCGAAAATCTCCAGAATAAGACCCGTCCGGTCAATAACCTTGGTGTTCCAGTCTCGTTCCAGATTTCTCTGCTGGATTGGGGTGAGCGGATGATCAACAACAACCAGCTCAATCTCTTCGACATCAATACGCAAGCGGATTTCTTCCACTTTGCCTGAGCCGAACAGACTTCCCGGTTTTACATTTGCCAATCGCACCAGACTTGAGGAGACAATCTCCAACTCGATTGCAGCTGCTAGTCCAACAGCTTCTTCCAGTCTAGCTTGGGGGCTACGCTCGGCTCCAAAGGGGCGCTCAGGAGCACCTTTCCCTCTCGCCAGAGCTCTGCTTTGAATGATCGGTACGATGACGAGTGACCGGGTTCCCCGGGTCACTTCGTCTTCGCCGGCCTCAACATTCGCATCGCGTTGCTTGCGGTTCAGACCGGCCTCTTTTTTAGATTGGGGCTTCATCAGCCTCCTGCTTTTTCGCCTTCTTCTTCAGCTGGTTCGAACAGCTGTATAGGGCTATTTGGCATGATTGTTGAGATAGCGTGCTTGTAAACGAGCTGGGAGTGCCCGTCACGACGCAATAATACGCAGAAATTATCGAACCAAGTAACTACGCCTTGCAGTTTTACACCATTGATCAAAAAGATTGTCAGTGGCGTCTTCTGCTTCCTGACATGATTTAAAAATGTATCTTGAAGATTTTGAGCGCGGTCAGCCATAACTATTTTTTTCCTGTTCTCAGTGGACACGGCCGCGGCATCCACCATTTACTGTTCCCATCCTCGAAACGGCCAAGTGACACTCACAAACACAAGAGAGATGCCCCAACACTAATAAGGTGCGCCGTCTTTCCTAAGTTCCCTTCAGCAAACACCGGAGGCACTTAACCCCCGGCAACCGTCAGTTTAATCAACTCTGACGCTTCATGGAATGATTTTCTTAAGTCTTGAACGATTGGACCGGGCTTACCATCACCCAAAATTGTTCCATTTACATTCACGACGGGCATGACAAGCCCCGATGCACTTGTTAAAAATGCCTCTTGCGCACTTTTTGCCTCTTCCAGAGAAAAACCGCGTTCTTCTACGGAAAATCCTTTTATTTCCGCCAATTTTAGAACGCCCGCTCTGGTAATTCCTTTTAAGATTCCGTGGGTAGCAGGTCGCGTCACCAAAGTGCCGTTCTTTAGAATTATCCAAGCATTGGTTGAACCGCCTTCAGTTATCAGGCCTTTTTTATCCACAAACCATGCTTCGCGGGCACCGGACTCCTTAGCCTTTTGTTTAGCAAGGACATTAGGCAAAAGACCAACAGTCTTGATATCGACCCGATCCCAACGATTCTCTTCTACCGTAATGACGCCAACACCCTTGGCCGCAATTTGGTCCATTTTGTGTGACGGCACCGATTTTGCAGTCATCACAATAGACGGTGGAGTCCCAGCTGGCGGGAAATAATGGTCGCGCGAAGCCACGCCGCGCGTAACCTGCATGTAGATCAAGCCGTTCTTCACCCGGTTGAGCGAAATCACTTCCTTCATCACCCGCGTCAAGGCTCCGCGTGACATAGGGCCAGAAATCTGCAGCTCACTCAGCGACCGATCCAGCCGGTCCAGATGGGCGCTCATGTCCACAATCTGGCCTCTCCAGACCTCACACACCTCATAAACGCCATCAGAGAACTGGTAGCCCCGGTCCTCCACATGCACGGCTGCATGAGAATGTGGCACATATTGTCCATTTACGTAGGCAACACGGCTCATCAGCCTCTCCTGTTCAGGAACATTCAATAGGTTACATCTAAGGGCATTTACTGAATACTATCAAGTGGCTAACAGCAGATAAAACTAGATATTTCCGGGTGGGATCACTGAGAAAACCTGAGCTTCCGTTTTGGGAAGATAAAACCAACCTGCTATCCGGGCGTTTAAGCCAGAAATACTTAAAATCACAGGTTTATAGACGGGAAGAAAAAACAAAGGCCACGACACCTCTGCTGGCCAGTCGCGAACACTCGCGTTTCAGGCTTAACGGATTGATGTTCCGGCACTTTCATACAAGAGCGCCGGAACCATGTAGCAAAACTGGCTCTAGAAGAACTCCAGTGACACGCGGAACATCTGCTCCACCTGACGCACCTTGTCTGCAATAGCAAAAATCACAACGCGGTCATGGGCCTGGATACGCTCATCACCGCACGGTGTCACCACCTTGCCATCACGTAAAATTCCACCGATGCGAATGCCTTCAGCAAGCTCAACCTCACGTAGGGGACGACCAACGAGCGGCGAAGTATCCAGCGCCTCAGCCTCAATCACCTCAGCAGCACCGTTTTGCAGCGCATGAACTGCCCGAATACGACCACGGCGCACATGCTGCAAAATCTTGGAAATCGTCACCTGACGCGGGTTCACAAAGGCATCAATGCCCAAAGCATGCGCAAAAGCAGGATAACTGGTGTTGTTCAGCAAGGAAAGGTTCCGCTCACAGCCCATTTTCTTGGCCATAACGCAGGACAGGATGTTCACCTCATCCTCATTGGTCAGCGCCACCATCATGTCGGAATCTTCGACATCCGCTTCCTGCAACATCACCTGATCCAGCGCACTGCCATGCAACACCACAGTTCTGCGCAGTTCATCCGCAATACGAATAGCGCGATCACGCGAATGCTCGATAATTTTTACTTTGGTTCTGCTTTGCTTTTCCTCAAGACGGCGAGCAACGTAAGCACCAATGTTACCACCACCAGCAATAAGAACACGCTTGGCCTCAGGTTCTTCATGACCGAAGATGCTCAGCGTACGACGCACCTGACCACGCTCACAGCACACATAAACCAAATCCCCTTCCCGCATCATATCGGAGCTGTGCGGAACAAAGACCTTGCCTTCACGTGCGATACCAACAACCACGGCTGACAGATCCGGGAACAACTCGGTCAACTGGCGCAGTGGCGTATCCAGCACCGGACAATCACCACCACAGTCGATCCCGACGATGATCATGTTATCATCCGCAAAGCGCACCGTTTCCATGGCACCTGGCAGCGACAAGCGCCTTAGGATCATCTCACCCACTTCGATTTCAGGAGAAATGATCACGTCAATTGGCATGTTATCGCGCGAAAACAGATTGCGGTAATGGGACTGCAAATAGCTTTGCGCACGCACACGCGAAACCTTGATCGGCACGTTAAACAAAGAGTGTGCCACCTGACACGCAACCATGTTGATCTCGTCATACAAGGTCACGGCAATAATCATATCAGCCTGATCAGCACCAGCCTGCGCCAACACATCCGGATGCGCACCATGGCCAATAAAGCCGCGCACATCCAGTGTGTCACGAATGGCATGAACCAGCTGTGGGCTGGTATCAATCACAGAAACGTCGTTCTGCTCCGCTGCAAGTTTTTCGGCAATGCCGTACCCAACCTGTCCGGCGCCACAAATTACAACCTTCATAATTCAGTCCTTTGCTCCACCTCAAAGCTCACCAATCAGGTGAGACCAAGAGACTTGAGCTTTCGGTGCAATGCTGACCGTTCCATACCAATATATTCAGAGGTACGCGAGATATTACCGCCAAAACGCTTAACCTGTGCTTGCAGATATTCACGCTCAAACTGTTCCCGTGCTTCACGAAGTGGCAAGGACATCAACTCTTCACCGCCAGAAGATCCCGGCATGCTCGGCACAGTCGACGCCACCTCAGCAGGCAGAAGATCCGCTGTAATCACAGCTTCTGAGTCAGCCCGTGTCAGGATCATCAAACGTTCAACATTGTTGCGCAGCTGGCGCAGGTTCCCCGGCCAGTCATGCGTTTGCAGCACGGCCATCGCATCCTCACCAATCCGGCGCATTGGCAGGCCGGTGGAGTTGGAAATCTGCTTCATGAAGAAATGGATCAGCTGAGGAATATCCTCACGCCGCTCTTCAAGCGCAGGCACACGCAGCGGCACAACAGCCAGACGGTGATAAAGGTCCTCACGGAACAAGCCTTCCGCAATCCTGTTTTCCAGATTGTAGCCACTGGAAGACAAGAGACGCACATCCACCTTCACTTTGTTGTGGCCACCCAGACGGGTGAAGGTCTGATCCACCAGCACACGCAGAATTTTATTCTGCGTCTCCAGCGGCATGTCGGCAATCTCATCAAGATAGATGGTCCCGCCATGCGCCTCTTCAAGCGCGCCCACCTTGCGCGGTGTGGTGTCAGTCTCTTCAATGCCGAAGAGCTCCTCTTCCATCCGCTCCGGTGTGATATTCGCCGCAGAAAGCACCACAAACGGTGATTTGGAGCGAGGAGACGCTTCATGGATCGTCCGCGCAACGGTCTCCTTGCCAGAACCAGACGGCCCGGTGATCATCACACGGCTGTTGGTCAGACAAATACGCTCAATCGTCATGCGCAGGTTGTTAATGGAGGACGAACTGCCCACCAGATTGGAAACGTCGCCAGCACGCTGCTTCAGTTCCTTGATCTCGCGCTTCATGGAAGAAGCTTCCAGCGCGCGCTCGGTGATCAAAACCAGCTTGTCTGCCTTAAACGGCTTCTCGATGTAATCGTAGGCGCCTTTTTTGATCGCAGAAACCGCTGTCTCCACGTTGCCGTGACCAGAAATGATCACAACAGGCAGATCAGGGTTTTCTTTCTTGATCACCTCAAGCACTTCAAGCCCGTCAAGCTTGCTGCCCATGAGCCAGATATCAAGAATAATCAGAGAAGGACGACGGTCCGCAATCGCAGCCAACGCCGCATCACTGTTGCCAGCGGTGCGGGTATTATAGCCGTCATCCTCTAAAATTCCGGCGATCAGCTCACGAATATCTGCTTCATCATCAACAATCAGAATGTCACTTGCCACGGCTTATCACCACCATTCTTACGTTACATTTTCAGTGAAGGAAGGAACATCAAAACTGCGCAAAGTCAGCCGAACCATGGCACCATGCCCGCCCTCGGCAACAGATGGCGCATCCAGCAGTTCAATTCCACCCCCATGATCTTCCATAATTTTCCGCACAATCGCGAGCCCAAGGCCGGTGCCCTTTTCGCGGGTCGTCATATACGGCTCCAAAAGCCGCGTGCGGTGCTCAGTTGGAAGGCCAATCCCGTTATCAATCACATCAATCGTGAGAACCGGACCTTCCCTATAAAGTTTCACCAGAACAGAGCCCTGCTCCGGGTTTTCTTCGCTCGCCAGATAAGCCTCAACAGCCTCCGACGCATTCTTGATCACATTACCAACAGCCTGCCCAACCAGACGGCTGTCAAATGTTGCCCGTACAGCCTCATCCGGCACATCGGTTTCAAAATGAACCTGAGAATTGGCAACAGACACCATAAAGGTGGACTCGCGTACCACGGAGCGCAGATCAGCCTCTTCCATCTTTGGCTTCGGCATACGCGCAAACGAAGAGAACTCATCAACCATACGGCCAATATCCCCCACCTGACGAATGATCGTATCCACGCACTGGTCAAACACCTTACGGTCATCATCTTCAATACGCTTGCCATAGCGGCGACGGATACGCTCAGCAGAAAGCTGGATCGGTGTCAGCGGGTTCTTAATCTCATGCGCAATACGGCGGGCAACATCCGCCCAGGCTGAGTTACGTTGAGCTGCAACAAGGTCTGTGATGTCGTCCAGCGTCACCACAAAACCATGCTCAGAACGGGTCGCCTCTTCAGTCGTCACACGCACATTCACAGTGCGCTCACGCCCCTTACGCATAATGGCAACCTGCGCCACCTGTGAGCCACTGGAGCTTTCTTCAAGCGCTTTCGACACAACCTCTTGCACCTCTGGAAGATTGTCGTAGATCGGTTTTTCCAGAAGCTCGTTTTCATCCTGACTGAGAAGTCGTGTTGCCGAGCGATTGACCATGGTCACATCGCCCTCATCATCAATCCCGATAACGCCAGAGGACACCCCGGACAGCACGGCTTCGCTGAAGCGACGACGTCGGTCAATCTGGTCATTTGCAGCCAGCAGCGCATCCCGCTGCCCACGCAGCTGACCCGTCATATTGTTGAAGGTCCGACCAAGGCTCTCAAGGTCACCACTGGCTTTCGCAGCTTCAACCTCAACATAATAATTGCCTTTGGAAACCTGATCTGCAGCACCAATAAGATTACGAATTGGCAGCACAAGCTGGTTGGCAAACCCAAAGCCCACCCAGATGGAGGAGAGCAACAAAACGAGCGCAACACCAACGTAAACAAGGGCAAACGCCAGCTGAACACCAAAGCGTCGCTGTTCCAGCTCCGCATATTCATTGACACCAGCTTCCGCCAGACGCTGATATTCAACCACCCGAGGATCAAGCGCACGGGTCACATAAAGATAAAGATCATCAAAAGCAGACAGCTTAATCACGCCGCCCACAAGGTTGGAAACACCCGGCGCAATAAGAACCGGAGCCCCGTCTTTAGCCTGGTTCATCGCCACTTGCGGCGGCAGCAAAGGCTCCACCTTCGGATCGCGCAACACGCGCATCACGACGGTGCCATCATTTTTCAGAACATATGCCCCCAGCAATCCGCGAACCCAGGTCTGGGTCTCAAAAAAGCGGTCAAACCGAGTGGGGTCATAAAAATAAGAGTTACGGTTCAGATCCACATCACTGGCCATGCCAATCAGCGTGGACCGCAGCGAGTTTCCGTGCTCCTGAACATAAGCGGCCGCAACCGACTGGGCGTTGGTGATGATATTGCGCGTTCTTGTCTCAAACCAGCGATCAAGCCCCTGATCCAGCGTAATCGTTGCCACCACAGCAACAATAAACGCAGGCAGTGCAGCCACCAGCGAGAACATAGTCACAATGCGCACATGCAGCCGGGCCGCAGCACGCCCACGGCGCCGCGCCTGCAACAGTTTCACAAGCTCAAAGATGATCAAGCCGATAAGCAGGAACACCAGTGCGCCGTTAAAGCCAAGCGCAATGTAAACAACCGTTTCAGAAGGAACGATAGGCGTCACGCCCATCAGCACCAGAAAGGAAACCCCAATGGAACACAGCGCCAGCAACACCACGGAAAGGCCAAACATGCGAGACTTGCGGCCTTTCGCATCAAGCTTTGGGGTATGTTCTTCTGCTTTTGACTTGAAAATCATGAAACGCGAACCTGCGCACCTGCGATAACTTTATTAATATTGGAAACAGACTATTAGCACGAATTGTTGCCAAAATGCGACAATGGGTTTTATTAGTCACACTCTTGATGGGGAAAACTAAAGAGTTTCACGAGACCTGCAGTTTTAGATGAGCTCAATTCACCCAATCTTCCTACCCCCTAATTTATCACAATCTAAACTTGTAATTTCATAAAATTCGACTGATAGTCGCGCCACGTTTCACCGTATTTTCAATGATATAGGTAGGTTTCCATGTTTGTGGCACTTGCACTCCTCGGCCTCTTATTGCTTGTGGCTGGTTTGATTTCACTCATAATTCCACTCAAATTTATAGGAATTTCATCGCGCAAAAAGGCACTGATACCTTTTGTCATTGGCTTTGCAGTACTGGGTGTCGCCGGATCGCAACTTGATACTGAGCATAACCAAGCTGCTCAAGAAGCTGGTTTTGAGAACCTGAAAGACTTTAGGCACGCGAAAGAACTTGGGATTACCTCACCTGAAGAGTATGCCCCAATCAAAGCGAAAGCGCTTGCAGAAGAAAAAGCAAAGGCTGAGGCTGTTGCCAAGGCTAAAGCAGAAAAAGAAAAAGAAGAACGCGCGAAGCAGCTAGTACAAAACACAAAGAAAGCCAAAGAAGCAGGTTTTGCAAGCCTTGAGGAGTTTGAAGCAGCAAAGAAAACTGGCTTTGACACCGCAGATGCTTACGCACAACATCTGAAGAAAGAAGCTTTTTTTGCAATACCTGCTGAGCAAACACAGTTTGTGACTGCCGTGCAAAATGCGACTGCAAGTTTCCGTGCAGCAAAAAACGAACTGGCACAGGGCGGAACAAGATCCAAACGAAAAGAGAATGTTTGTGCAGTACTCTCCAGTCTTGAAGTAAATAACTGGGTAGGTCAGCTTGAACAGCTCACCTCCAACTCAGATGGACTGGGCGTAATTAGTATCCGCTTGGCTGACGGCGTCACCGTCAAGACCTGGAACAATGCATTCTCTGATATTGGCGATGACACACTGATTGATCCCTCATCACCTCTGTTCTCCCAAGTTGCAGAACTGAGCAAAAATCAACGAATTAGATTTTCAGGTCGCTTCTTTAACTCTGATCTCGACTGCATTAAAGAACCAAGCATTTCTCTTCGTGGTTCCATGACAGATCCAGAGTACATCATGCGCTTTTATAGTGTCGAAACTCCTTAAGCTTATGAGATCACGCTCTCGTCTAGAGCACAAAACGCAAAATGGCGCTAGGAATAGCGCCATTTTTAAGATCAAGGTCACCTAGAATCGATTATCTGGAGCTACGGATCACCTGAACGTCCAGATCGCGGATTTTCTTGCGCAGCGTGTTGCGGTTCACACCTAAAAGTTCAGCGGCCTTGATCTGGTTACCGCGCGTGGCTGCCAGCACGGCACTGATCAAGGGGTACTCCACCTCACGCAGGATACGGTGATAAAGGCCTGGAGGCGGTAGGTCTTCACCAAACCCGCCGAAGTAATCGCCCAGATACCGCTCCACAGACCCACCCAGATCCTGAACAGACGGCGCATCCATGTCATTCACAGCCGTAGAAGGCTGAGAAAGTTCCAGATCGATCAAGCTGGCCGTAATGTCATCTTGCGGATAGAGCGCTGCCAGACGGCGCACAAGGTTTTCCAACTCACGTACGTTGCCCGGCCAGCGATAACGGCGCAGCTTATCAAGCGCAGCCACCTCAATCTGCTTTGCAGGCAATCCTTCACTCTCTGCGATAGAGAAGAAGTGGCGCACAAGATCAGGAATATCCTCAGTCCGCTCCCGCAAAGGCGGAAGGCGGATTGGCACAACATTCAATCGGAAGTACAAATCTTCACGGAACAGACCCTGATTAATCAGCTGGCGCAGGTCTTTGTTGGTCGCAGCAATAATCCGCACATCGGTCTGGATCGGCGTGCGACCACCAACAGAGGTATACTCGCCCTGCTGCAACACGCGCAGCAAACGGGTCTGCGCTTCCATCGGCATATCACCGATTTCATCCAGCAGCAGCGTACCACCATCGGCCTGCTCAAACCGGCCAGAAGAGCGCGCCTGAGCGCCAGTAAACGAGCCCTTCTCATGCCCAAACAGCTCAGACTCAATCAGATCCTTTGGGATCGCCGCCATGTTGACCGCAACAAACGGACCATTCCGGCGTTTGCCATAATCATGCAGCGCCCGCGCAACAACCTCTTTACCAGTGCCACTTTCACCGTTGATCATCACGGTCAGATCAGTCTGCATCAAACGGGCAAGCACGCGGTAGATTTCCTGCATGGCAGGAGAACGACCCACAAGTGGAATATTGTCATTCCCCTCGCCGCTCATATCAAACTGCCGCCCTTTAGGCTCAGCGAGCGCGCGGCCTACAATGCCTGTCAGCTCTTTCAGATCAAACGGCTTGGGCAGATACTCATAAGCCCCTTGCTCAGAGGCCTTAATCGCCGTCATGAAGGTGTTTTGCGCACTCATGATGATCACAGGAAGTTCCGGACGCAGCTTGCGGATACGCGGCAGCACATCAAACGCGTTCTCATCCGGCATCACCACATCAGAGATCACCAGATCCCCCTCGCCTGAACTCACCCAGCGCCACAACGTGGTGGCGTTGGATGTCAGCCGAACAGTATACCCTGCACGAGACAGAGCCTGATTGAGAACGGTACGGATCGCAGAATCGTCGTCAGCAACAAGAATGGTTCCACTCGGCATACTCTTAGTCCTCAATTCCAGAATGTACGTCAGGCCCGGTAAAGGCAGGCATCAGAATGCGGAAGGTCGTGCCCCGATTGCCGCTCTCGCACTCCACCACGCCGCCATGATCACCCACGATCTTGGCAACCAGCGCCAGCCCAAGGCCAGAGCCATTCGTCTTTGTCGTAATAAACGGGTCAAACAGATGCGGGCGCAGATCTTCCGGCACACCATAGCCGTTGTCGCGCACACAAAACTCAAGCGGCAAGCTCACACGCTCCTGCACGCCGGGCACAGACAAACGCACACCGGGACGGAAGGCCGTGGAGACAACAATCTCCGGCTCGTTCACGCCGCTCAGCGCTTCGCTCGCGTTTTTGATCAGATTGATAAAGATCTGCACCAACTGGTCGCGGTTGGCATAGACGGGCGGCAGGGAGGGGTCATAATCCTCAACGATCCGCACTTTGGAGGCAAAGCCATTTTCCGCAACACGTTTCACATGATCAAGCACCACGTGAATATTCACCGGCTCGCGATCAATCGGGCGCTCATCAGAAAAAACTTCCATCCGGTCCACCAGCTTCACGATCCGGTCCGTCTCCTCCATGATGAGACGGGTCAAAGTGCGATCATCTTCACTGGCTGACTGCTCCAACAGCTGAGCCGCACCACGAATACCAGAAAGCGGGTTTTTGATCTCATGGGCCAGCATGGCAGCAAGGCCCGTCACGGTACGCGCAGCACCGCGGCTGGTCAGCTGTTTATCCAGCTTCTCCGCCATGGTGCGCTCCTGAAACAGCAGCACAACACCGCCCGGAGCATCACTTAAAGGAGAAGCGTGAATATCTACCAGTTTCTCCTGCCCAATGCGCGGTGTCCCAATGTCCACCTTATACTCGTTGACCGCACCGCCACGTTCACGCACCTGTGCAATCAAACCCAGCAGTGGGCTGCCAAACGGCACAAACCAGGACACCTCACGGCGCTTCAACATCGACAAACTGGCATGGAAAAAGTCTTCCGCCGCACTGTTTGCCCCAACAATCTTGTCATCTCCTCCAACCACCACAACAGGGTGCGGCAGAGAATCCAAAACGGCCTGTCCCGGCACGCCTTTACCCAAACCAGCCTCGGCTTCTGTCAGAGTATCTCCTCCCGTCTCCAACATCAGGCAGCACTCCTCATCGGAACTTGAACAAACCAGTCATAAAGGGTGTTCCGCACCAGATCAGCATCCAGACTGGTCATAAGCCCTCGCATAAATCCTTGCGGCGCATCATCAAGCCGTCCCGCAGCTTCCAGATACCAGCCCATATGCTTGCGGAAGGCCCGCACGCCGATCTCAAAGCCGTATTGCTCCAGCATGGCGTCGTAGTGCTCCACAACAAGCGCGGCCAGTTCTTCCCCGTGTGGGTCAGCAAGCCGTTCACCCGTTTCCAGATAATGTGCAATCCGCCCCGGCACCCACGGCCGGCCATAAGCACCACGGCCAACCATCACCAGATCAGCACCAGATTGCGCCAGCATCTCGTCGGCATCCTCAAACTTGCAACAATCGCCATTGGCCACCAGCGGCACGTCCGGAACAACATCCCGCACCTGCCGGATAGCCCGCCAGTCCGCCTTGCCCTTGTAAAACTGAGAGCGCGTACGACCATGCACGGTGATCATCTGCACACCTGCATCCACCGCCCGTTTGGCAAGCTCCGGCGCATTAATGGAAGTCTCATCCCAGCCCAGGCGCATCTTTAACGTCACCGGAACAGACACAGCCTCCAGCGTCGCCTCAACCAGCGTCATGGCATGGTCCAGATCTTTCATGAGAGCAGAACCGGAATAGCCAGAAGTAACCTTTTTCGCAGGACAGCCCATGTTGATGTCAATCACATCCGCACCGGCTTTTTCAGCCATGCGCGCGCCCTCGCCCATCCAGTGAGGATCTTTACCTGCCAGCTGCGCGATGTGAGGATCGATCCCCTCACCTTCAGCCCGCATCAGCGATTCTGGATGACCGGTACACAGCGCTTCACTGGCAACCATTTCACTCACCACCAAACCCACGCCATAGCGCAAAGCGATACGACGGAATGGCAAATCCGAAACGCCGGACATTGGCGCAAGAATAACTTTGTTTTTGAGAGGGATATTACCTATCGTCAGCATTACGCATATTTCTTGAAAGAGCCCAGTTGCACATTTGATAAGCAGCATATGAAGTTGCACATACTCTAACCAAACTAAAAATTTAGGCAAGGGAATATTAAAGAGAAGAGATTGAAGTGTTGAGCTTCGCTCTTAAATCGAGCAAAACCCTCACCAACACAGTTTCTAAGAGCCGCCACCTCACACTCTGAGGACGCAGTTCACACTCAAAGCAGGTGATCCAGTTTTGCAGTCCACTGAAAAAATTGCATGCATCATAGTTGCAGCCGGACGCGGTTCACGCATGTCCACGCAAAATGACAGCAGCCCGAAGCAATACCGGGACCTTGGCGGAAAGACTGTTCTGCAAAGAACACTGGAAGCAATTTTGTCCTCCTCGCAGGTGGATCTGGTACTGCCTGTTATCCACGCAGAAGACGGCGAGGCCTATCAAGAGGCCGCAAGCTCACTGACTGACAATCGCCTGATCAGGCCCGTCACGGGCGGAGCCACCCGTCAGGCATCTGTCGCATGTGGTTTGAAAGCGCTGGAACAACACACTCCGGACTACGTTCTGATCCACGACGCTGCCCGCCCTTTCATCACACCAGCGGTGATAGAAGACGCGATCACGGCCCTGCAAAACGGCGCACAAGCAGCACTACCAGCTGTGCCAGTGGCAGACACGTTAAAGCGGGCAGACGCAAACCAGCAAGTTCTGGAAACCGTCGATCGCACCCACCTGTGGGCCGCACAAACACCGCAAGCCTTCCCGTATCCGCTCATTTGGGCAGCTCATCAGCAAGCGACCAATGAGAATATCGACAGCTTTACCGATGATACGGCACTCATCGAATGGCAAGGCAAACCTGTCACCATCACGACAGGCGACCCGCAAAACATCAAGCTCACCACACTCAAAGACATGACGAACGCACAGGAACAGATCGCCATGAAACAACTCGCAGACCTTGGCGACATTCGCGTTGGAACCGGCTACGACGTGCACGCATTTGAAGACGGAGACGCCGTCATTCTCGGTGGCATTTCCATCCCGCACACCCAAAAACTCAAAGGCCATTCCGACGCGGACGTTGGCCTCCACGCCCTGACGGATGCCATCTTCGGCGCACTGGCAGATGGCGACATTGGCTCGCACTTCCCACCCTCTGATATGCAGTGGAAAGGTGCGGCCTCTGACCAGTTCCTGAAATACGCAATAGACCGGATTCACAAGCGCGGCGGCATGATCGCACACTTGGATTTAACGCTGATCTGTGAAGCTCCGAAAATCGGCCCACACCGGGAAGAAATGCGCAAACAGATCGCACAGATCTGCGATTTACCCATTGGCCGCGTGGCTGTGAAAGCAACCACCTCCGAAAAGCTGGGCTTCACCGGTCGCCAGGAAGGCATTGCAGCGCAAGCCTGCGCAACCATCCGGCTTCCGTTTGAAGATTAAACGAAGCCACCAAAACAAGGGAGAGAGAACCATGACCGACATCCTCAGCCTTAAGGAAAGAGCACGCGTTCTCGTCTCCAGATACGCTGAAAAAGAGATCAGGATCACCACGGCAGAAAGCTGCACCGGCGGCCTGCTCGCAGGCCTGCTGACAGAAGTGCCCGGCTCCTCTGCTGTGCTTGATCGTGGCTTCGTCACCTACTCCAACGAAGCCAAGCATGAGATGATCGGCGTCCCCGTTGACCTGCTCATGAGCTACGGCGCGGTCAGCAGCGAAGTTGCCAAAGCCATGGCAAGCGGCGCCCTGTTTTGCTCCAATGCCAACGTGGCCGTTTCCATCACGGGCATCGCCGGACCAGACGGTGGCACCAAAGACAAACCTGTCGGACTTGTCCACTTTGGCTTTGCAGCTGACCAAGAGGAAACCAAGCACGTCCAATGCCTCTTCGAGAACACCGGACGCGAGGGAATACGCTTTCAGGCGCTGGTACAAGCATTAAAATTATTAGAAAATTTTATTGAAACTAGCTAATCGAAATTTACCTTCTCGTTAAAAGAGTACCGGGTAGGCACTACTACCTTATGACATTCTAAGAAAACTTAGATAAAATCTGTTTTAAATTTACAACGGAATGTCACGGTATACCCATGAGATATATTGCTAGTTTGTTTTTAGGCATGTGCTTAAGCACCTCAGCTTATGCGGCATCAGATGTATTCCTCATTTCACGAGGGTTCGATGACGAGTTCATCGGCTCTCACGAAGTGCAGAAAATGCCACGCGGTGGCTATAAGGAGCTGCGCCTGTGCGGCCAGTCCTATTGGGTTCGCCCCTACTCTGTTGCCTGGACAAAATGGGAAGAACAGCTTGGCCACAAGATCCGCCTTGAAGTAAACCAGGGCTATGGCTGGGTGGTTCTGTGCACCAAACCAACCACACAGTTGAACCTCAAAGACGTCGGCATTTACGCTTCTCTTGAAAAGACCATGGAGCATGGTGATCCGGACAAGGAACTCACCAACCGCTTTCAGGCAATCCGGCGCACCTTCGTCATGCGCAACGGCCTTACCCCAGAGCAGGCTGAAGCCGAAATTACCAAAAACTACGAGAAGAGAGGCTCCCGCCTGAGCCAGTTCCTGAACAATCGCGACAAGAATTAAGCCGTTTCTCCGAGGTCTTTCAGCCAATGAAATGCCGGAAGACCTGAAAACAACCGACTGATCAGCACCAATGCACTTTATTCGGCTGCTCTTTGTACATGAATATTTTGCATGAAGGAGCAGCGGCGAAATGCATATTTGGCGACCAGCACAAACGATCAGGGTGAAATCTCTCGGCCTGCACTGGCGCAACAATCGCCTGCTGGCAGCAGAAGTCTATGATGACGCAGGCAACCTCAAAGGCGTCCGCCCTCTTGGCGGCACTGTTGAGCTTGGAGAAGATTGGAAGACTGCTCTGATCAGAGAGTTCAAAGAAGAACTGAACATCCAGGTCACAATCTCTGGCGATCCCGTTGTCATGGAAAACATCTATGAACACGAAGGCCAGACAGGCCACGAAATTCTGTTCATCGCAAATGTAACGTTCCCGCCAAATGCCTTTACCACGCAGGAAACGATCACATTTCTGGAAGACAGCGGAACGGAAATCACCGCCCACTGGTTCGATCCCGAAGAACTCACCCCAAACGGCGTTGACCTCTTCCCTGCAGGATTAAAGCAACACCTGGAGATCCTGCGATAGCCCACACAAGAATATGAGTTACCCTTATGATTATGGAATATATTGAGATTATCTAAGTGCGCCCAATTTTAGCGGACATCAGTCTTCAGATTTTTAGGTGCCGTAGATTTTGTCGGCGCGGTCTTCAAAGGCACTGGAGAATTTGCGGAAGGCGCGGTCGAACATGGCACCCATCATGGTGCCGAGTGTTCGGCTCTTGAACTCATAATTGATATAGAAGCTCACATCGCATTCCTTTTCAGAAACCGGATCGAAGCTCCAGACATTTTCCAGATGGCGAAACGGGCCATCCAGATACTCAACTGTAATTTTACTCGCCTCACGATCAAGGGTCACACGGCTGGCAAATGTCTCTTTGAAAACTTTGTAAGCCACAGTCATATCCGCCACCATCATCTCACGGTGGTCATCAATCTTCCTACGTCCGCGCACACGCAATGCTTGACATAACGGCACAAACTGAGGGTACTGCTCCACATCTGCAACCAGATCAAACATATCATCAGCACTGTGCTGAACCCGGTGTGTGCTTTCGAAAGACGGCATATGCTCGCGTTCTTTTTCTTCTAGTTTTTCAAAAATTCTTCAGGATGCTCTAAGCGACCTTTTTTGATTTGCCAAGAAAATTTTCAGGTTTTCTCTCATCAAGCAGGCCCCTGTGAGCCAAAAGCATCAGAAATTTTCAAGTCGCAATTATACCGCGACGATCTAACGCAACCGTTTCATTCTCAAAACTCTGGTCAGTACTCAAAACTCAATTCTACACTATGCGCTAATACTTAGCTCTTTTTGAAAGCAAACCCAATGCTTAGTCCTTTTAAAATTTCCCACCTCGCCAAAGAAGGCGGAGAAGAAGATTACATTAAAACCACTAATACTCTTGCAGATAGCCCTGTACAGGTCATCAGCCGCGAAGAAACCGCCAAATACCATCAAATCACAGTGGTCGAAGGCGGGATTGAACGCATCAGATACATCCCCCATCAAGCCCGGCACAAAACCCCGCTCATCTTCATCCACGGCATGTGGCATGGCGCATGGTGCTGGAAGAACTATCAGGAAAAACTCGCAGAATCCGGCTGGGAGAGTGTCGCCATCAGCCTGCCCGGCCACGGTCACTCACCAGAACAGCGCCCCACAGCAGAAGCCACACTGGGCTATTACCTCCGATTTGTGCAGGAGGAGGTTACCCGCCATGACCAGCCAGCCGTTCTGATCGGCCACAGCATGGGCGGTGCTTTGGTGCAGTGGTATCTGAAGTATGTCGGCGGGCTAAAAGCAGCTGTTTTTGTCGCCTCATGGACCGCCATTGACGTTATGCAAGACTGCCTGAAAAACGCCATGTCCATCGACTGGCTTGGAACAGCGCTGTCACCTCTTTTGGGATACAAGTTCCAGTTCAGATCACCCAAAACCGTGGCAAAATGGTTCCTTGCAGATCGCTCGAACCCGGTTGCCCAGTACATTCAGAGCCAGCTTGGGCCAGAATCCGACGTCGTGCACCTGCAACATCGCCCGCCGCAATGGTTTCCCCCGCTGGATGATGAAACACCCAAACTATGGCTCACGGCCAGCGAAGACGCCATCATCCCCTTCAACCGCTCTCTGCACTCTTCTGCCCTCTATGAGGCAACGCATAAAATCGTGCCCCATGCCGGACACGACATCATGCTGGAAGACAATTGGGAGGAAAGCCTGTCCTACATCACCACATGGCTGCAGAACATGAGCACCACCAGAGCGTTGGCAACCAGCTAAGCTCCTAAAGAAGCGCCTCCCATCGTGGTGAGGCGCTCACACACTAAAGCCAACTAAGACTTATCTTGTAACTCGACAAGACACTTTGCCGTATCAGCTGCCTCCTCAGCATAAGCAGGATCACGATGAATAAGCATGGTGGAAAAGGCCCCCTCCATCAGCAACACCACACGGCGTGCCAGAACCTCAGGCTCCATCAGTCCGGCAAGCGTATAACGCTCTGCCAGCCAAGCCTCAAACGCCTTCTTGTGCTTTGCCCCCACCACAACAGCCGGATGCCCCGGCATATTAGCCAGTTCCGCAGCTGTGCGAATGAAACCGCATCCCTTCCATTTCGGGTGCCGGGCGTTTGATGCAACACGCAGAAAAATTGCAGCAGTCCTGTCCGCAGCACTCCCCTCCGCCTCATCAAACCACGTCGCAAATGCTTCCAGATTGGGTTGGTCCCGGGAGATCAGGTACTCAGTCACCAGATCATCTTTACTTTTGAAATGGTAATAGAGCGTCTTCTTGGTGATACCTGCTTTCTCGGCAACAGCGTCCACACTAACGGCACGAATGCCCTCACCGTAAAACAACTTGTTTGCAGCATCTAAGATGCGATCGCGGGTCGTCCGCTGAGTTTTCTGAGCCATGTATACTAACCAGTGAGTTTACTGAAGAGTGCAGCACTCCTACCCTTGAGTCAATCCAGCTTGAAATGAGGGAAACACCATGAAAAAGCTCGTTCTCTTTGAAGTCAGAGATCGCATTGCACTGCTCACCCTAAACCGCCCGCAAAAACTCAACGCACTGAACTACCAGACCAACGACCGCCTTCTGGAT
>NZ_LCWX01000263.1:17534-32595 GCF_001431305.1 Pseudovibrio sp. POLY-S9 | reverse complement strand
CTTCTGGACCGGATTGAAGATGACCCGAAAATCAGCGCCGCGATCCTCACAGGTGCAGGAGAACGAGCATTTTCAGCCGGTGGTGACATTCATGAGTTCTCCCAGAGCATCACCAAGGGGACAGATGTTGCAGTCAAGCAATTCGTAGCCCGCGGCCAGACCATGACCAGCCGCATCGAAAACTTCACCAAACCCATCATTATCGCTGTCAACGGCATCGCTTTTGGCGGCGGCTGCGAAATCACCGAGGCCGCCCATCTGGCAATCGCCTCAGACCGTGCCGTCTTTGCCAAACCAGAGATCAATATCGGCATTCCGCCCACCTTCGGCGGCACCCAGCGCCTGCCCCGTCTCGCCGGTCGCAAGCGCGCGCTGGAACTGTTGCTCACCGGAGACCCGTTCGGTCCGGACCGAGCCTGTGAGCTTGGTCTCATCAACAAGGTCGTCCCGCACGATGACCTACTGCCGGAAGCCTTCGCTCTGGCAGAACGCATCCTGCGCCACTCCCCACTCGCCGCCGCCCGCATCCTCACCGCCGTCACCCGCGGCCTCAACACAACCATCGCCGAAGGCCTCCAAATCGAAGCCGCCCAATTCGCCCAAATGGTCCCCACCAACGACATCCACGAAGGCCTCAACGCCTGGATAGAACGAAGGCCCCCCGCCTATGCTGGCGATTAGAGAGGAGCGTCAGACTGTAAATCTATGCGCGCAAATAGTCATAACCTACGAAGTGAAGATGGAGGCCTGCCGTACAAATTCTGAAACACAGCATTAAAGCGTCGTATGCTCCCAAAGCCCGAGGCAAACGCAATCTCTGCCAGCGTGAGATCAGTCGTGTCAATCAGACGCTTTGCACGCTGAAGCCTTACCGTGGCAGCAACCTGGCTGGGAGTTGCCTCAAGGTACTGGGAAAATAAGCGCGCTAAATGGCGACTACCAATGCCGAGAGTTTCAGCAAGTTGCTGGACATTGTTACTATCAAGATACCCCGTATGGATGAGACGCATCGCACGTCCAACTGTCGTTGCAGTCCCCATCCATGCGGGGCTACCGGGCGCGGCCTCGGGCCTGCAACGAAGGCACGGACGATACCCTGCTTGTTCCGCAGCAGCAGCAGATGGATAGAAACTAACGTTTACTGATTTTGCAGGGCAAACAGGACAAACAGGACGGCAATAAATCCCAGTAGAATTAACTCCCGAGAAGAACACCCCATCATAGCTGCGATCTCTAGCTAACCGCGCTCGATCACACGTCTTCCAACCTGGGAACTCTGCAACCACATCAATCATTGCAGCAGTAAATTCTTTTTATTTGAATCTGTCGATCTTTAATCGACGATGGAGTCCGTATCCGGCGAGTTTCAGCAGATCATTTATGGCAAGAAATTATGGTTTTCTGAAAGGACAACTATGCCTCAAACATCTGCCAAGCTCATTCCGGAACTCTGCCTTCTCATAATCCTGTCCTTCCTATGGGGAGCTTCCTTCACACTTATCGAAGTTGCAATCACCACCGTTCCTCCAGCAACCATCGTTCTTCTCAGGCTGCTGATTGGTGCTGTAGTCCTCATCACACTGGTCATGATCAGCGGAACCGTTTTCCCCAACACCGCCAAACGGTGGGGTGAACTTCTTGTGCAAGGCATTTTACAAAACGCGCTCCCCTTCACGCTCATCAGTTGGGGACAGCTACATACTTCCAGTGGCCTTGCAGGCCTTTTAAACACAACGCCACCTCTATTCGTGTTTTTGATCAGCTACTTTGTTTTGCAGGACAAGACCGTAGACGCCAAAAAGCTCCTCGGCATTCTGATTGGATTTGCAGGTATTGGTGTCATCATGGGGCCTGCGGCCTTTGCAGGAGAACAAAACTCAGCACTCGGACAACTGGCAATCACAGGGGCCAGCCTTTGTTATGCCTTAGCTGCCCTGAACGCAAAGCGCTTTTCAGATCAACCACCACTGCTGACAGCAGCATGCTCGATGACCCTTGCAGCTTGTCTTATGGCACCGATTGCTTTCACATTCGACCATCCATTGAAGCTTTCACCATCGCCTGAATCTCTGGCCTCAATCCTTGCTCTGGGTGTGTTCTCCACTGCACTTGCAATGGTGCTTTATTTCCGCCTTGTACGCACGCTTGGCCCTTTAGGAGTAACAACAGGAAGCTATCTCAGGGCCAGTTTCAGCGTAGTCCTGGGAGTACTATTTCTTGGCGAAATCCTTACAACAAACCTACTGACTGGTCTGCTCTTTATCTTCACAGGAGTAGCGCTGGCAACCGGACAGATAAAACTTCCGCGCCTAACGAAGAAGACAACTTGATCTTGCAACACCCACAAGCAAAAAGAGCGTCACACCGTGCAGTGTGACGCTCTTTAAAATTCGTGGAATGGAACCGGTGCCTAGTTGCCTTGTTTTGCCTTACGGGCTGCTTTCAGCTCGGCAAAGTCTTCGCCAGCGTGGTGGGAAGAGCGGGTCAGCGGGTTCGCGGAAACCTTCAGGAAGCCTTTTGCGTAAGCGATCTTCTCATAGGCCTTGAACTCGTCTGGCGTTGGGAAGTTCATCACCGGATGGTGCTTCTTGGTTGGCTGCAGGTACTGGCCAACAGTCAGGAAATCCACATCAGCAACACGCAGATCATCCATCAACTGAAGCACTTCGTTGCGCTCCTCACCCAGACCAACCATGATGCCGGATTTGGTGAACATCTCCGGATCGATCTCCTTCACGCGCTGCAAAAGGCGGATGGAGTGGAAGTAGCGTGCGCCCGGACGAACCTTCAGATAGTTGGAAGGAACCGTTTCCATGTTGTGATTGAACACGTCAGGTTTCGCCGCAACAACAATCTCAACCGCGCCTTCCTTACGAAGGAAATCAGGCGTCAGCACTTCAATTGTTGTTTTTGGAGAAGCTTTACGGATCGCAGCAATCACGTTGGCAAAGTGCGTTGCACCGCCATCATCAAGATCATCCCGGTCCACAGAGGTGATAACAACGTGCTGCAGTTCCATGGACGCAACAGCTTTACCAATGCTTTCAGGCTCATTTTGATCAACTGGCCCCGGCATCCCGGTGCGCACGTTACAGAACGCACAAGCACGGGTACAGGTATCACCCAGGATCATGAAACTCGCATGCTTCTTGGACCAGCACTCACCAATATTCGGGCAACCAGCTTCTTCACAAACCGTGACGAGGTTGTTCTTGCGAACCAGCTCGTGGGTCTCTTTGTAGACAGGAGAAGTGGGCGCCTTAACACGGATCCATTTTGGCTTGCGCTGAACAGGATTATCCGGGCGATGCGCTTTTTCCGGATGGCGCGGACGCTCTTTTTCCTGCAGTGCAGACGCCGTTTGGCTTTTATGATTAGGATCGAGTGTATTTACCAGTGTAACCATATCAGTTCCGTCAGGTCCGAGACTTTGCTTCACACTTGCCTTAAGGGTCAGTGTCACTGTCTCTTATAAGTTTAGTGGTCCATAACAGGAAATGAAGCATCTCTCAATGCCAGACACTGGTGTTCAGTCAGTTCCGCGCCTCAGGACCACGCCTATTCAAAGCCAATTGCATCCCCACCAATCAGTGAGGCAATCAGAGCAAACGCAATGGCGCCAACCATCGCAACGACCGCCTGGTCGAGATATTCATTCCCCAGGGAAACTTCCACATCCGCAAATTCGAACAGGTAAACCCCTGAAATACCACCGAGAAATCCGGCGATAATCAACACGGCGAAGTCTCCGCCAACTGTAGCCATCACCAGCACAGTAGCTACAACGGCACAAACGGCTGATGTCACCAGCCATATGATTGATTTCATAAAGTCCACGGTTCTTCTCCTTTTTGATAAGAAGAGTACCCGGGAAAAATTAAGTCCCCCTCACTGGTAAAATTCCAGTGAGAGGGAATTGATTTACATATTCAGAGCGCGTCCGTAGGCGTCCAGAACACTTTCCTTCATCATTTCGGAAAGGGTCGGATGCGGGAAGACAGTGTGCATCAGCTCTTCTTCGGTGGTCTCAAGACCCATGGCAACAACGAAGCCCTGAATGAGCTCGGTCACTTCTGCGCCAACCATATGCGCACCAAGCAGCTGACCGGTCTTCTTGTCAAAGATCGTCTTGACCAGACCTTCAGGCTCACCAAGAGCAATCGCCTTACCGTTACCCATGAACGGGAAACGACCAACGCGGAGCTCATAACCAGCATCTTTCGCACGCTGCTCAGTCAGACCGACAGAAGCAACCTGCGGGTTACAGTAGGTACAGCCCGGAATCTGCTCGCTCTTCATCGGGTGAACATCAAGGCCGGAGATCTTCTCAATGCAGATCACGCCTTCATGCTCAGCCTTGTGCGCCAGCATTGGAGGACCAGCAACGTCACCAATCGCGTAAACGCCAGGAACATTGGTGCGGCTGAAGCCGTCAGTCACGATGCAGCCGCGGTCTGTCTTGATGCCAAGCGCTTCAAGGCCAAGGTTCTCGATGTTACCAACAACGCCAACAGCGGAGATCAGCTTCTCAGCGGTGATTTCCTGCGTCTTGCCGTCTTTGGTCTCAACAGTCGCAGTCACCTGACCGCCACCCTTAACAACCTTGGAAACCTTCGCTTCCATCACAAACTTGATGCCCTGCTTCTCCATCTGCTTTTTCGCAATCGCGGAGATTTCAGGATCTTCAACCGGCATAATGGTCGACATCATTTCAACAACGGTCACGTCAACGCCCATTGTCTTATAGAAAGATGCAAACTCGATACCGATCGCGCCGGAACCCATCACAACAATGGATTTAGGCATTTTTTCTGGAACCATCGCTTCGAAATAGGTCCAGATGTTTTCTTTGTCAGGCTCAAGACCCGGAATGACGCGCGGCTTCGCACCAGTTGCAACAATAACGTGCTTGGCGGAATAAGTGCCGTGGCCCTTCACACCCTTAGGTGTTGGGTGCTGTGGCTGCATAGCGTCTTTGGAAGAAGGCCCAACAGCGATCTCACCCGGCTTGGTGAGCTTTGCCTCACCCCAGATGATGTCGACCTTGTTCTTCTTCATCAGGAAGCCGATGCCGCCGTTGAGCTGGCCGGAAACATCACGAGAGCGTTTCACAACAGCAGAAGCGTCAAAGCTCACGCCTTCAGCGGAAAGACCGTAGTCTTTGCCGTGCTGCATGTAATGGTAGATCTCAGCAGAACGCAGCAGCGCTTTGGTTGGGATACAGCCCCAGTTCAGGCAGATACCGCCCATATGTTCACGCTCGACAATCGCGGTCTTGAAACCAAGCTGCGCGGAGCGGATTGCGGTTACATAGCCACCAGGACCAGAACCAATGATAATCACGTCGTAGGCGTTGCCACTCATCTCTTTAACCTCGCCAAATCGGCATCAAGGAGCTTGAGGCTCCACATAAAGGTGGGAGAACTTCGAAAAATTCTCCAAAACGTAGTCGGGCAGTTCTCCGCTGTCCTTAGCGACCAGCTTTCCTCTGCCATCGCCCGCATCCAGACGGTCCAGCGTTCTTTGCGCACGGCCCAGATAGGCATCATTCATGTGTTCGGTGTGCGAGTAAGCCTCAAGTTTCGTAACCACCTTGTCCATGTCCCCCAAAAAGCTGAAGTGCCAGCTGGAAGACCTGATCAATTGACGTCGCATAAGCCGGCTGTGCCGTGTAAGAGCTTTCCATTGCCACAAAGCAGCCTCGAGAACAGGAGAGAGGCTTTTACTCTGCAAGGCCCGCTCACGCCGCAAAGCTTGAGCACCTTTGAAAAACATCGCGCTGATCATTCGCGGGCACGAGGTAAAATCCGAGACATCGTCTTTGAAATTCAGTCTGTATCGGAAAATATCTGCGCCAAAGAATGTCAGGCTTTTACAGCTCCTGGGGTCATTTTTCGCTCTGAGCAGCGCCTCCGGCTTTGGAATTTCATCCACGTCGGAAACAACGATCAGATCTTTCACCGCAAGATCTTTAAGGCCGCGTTCTATACAATCGCGTTGGTGGTACTCCCTCGACCAGGCGTTTTGCGGTGTCTCCGGCATGTCCTCGACAATGATATGTCGGATCTTGCTCAAAAACGGTGCAAACCGCGACTTGTTATCAGCAAAATAGAGAGGTTTTTCGTGTCCGGTAAAGGTTTTGGTGGCCTCTACAAGAATGAACTCATCCACCACATCGAAAAGTTCGCCCAAACGAATTTCCAGGGTATCGAGTTCGTTGAAAAACGTGAAGCCATCGACAACTTTGACCATATCATACGGTCTCCTTGCTCAAACGGTCTTCAGCTTACTCCACTCTATTTGCTCACACCTACCACTTGGATTTACCGGCAGAAAAGCAGGGGCTCCTGTTTCTGCCGGTAAGTCCTGATTAAACCAGCATGGACATCGGGTTTTCGATGTAGCCTTTGAAGGCCTGCAGAAGCTCTGCACCCAGCGCACCATCCACCGCGCGGTGGTCAGTGGAAAGGGTCACAGACATCACAGTCGCAGGCACGATTTCATCGCCCTTCACAACTGGACGCTTCTGACCAGCACCAACAGCAAGGATGGTTGCGTGCGGAGGATTGATCACCGCTGCAAATTCCTTGATGCCGAACATGCCAAGGTTGGAAACAGAGGTTGTTCCGCCCTGGAATTCGGTTGGAGCCAGCTTGCGCTCACGAGCACGCTTTGCCAGATCTTTCATCTCGATGGAGATCGTGGAGAGCGTTTTCTCTTCAGCGCGGCGAATGATCGGAGTGATCAGGCCACCATCGATGGAAACAGCAACACCAACGTCAGCATGCTTATGCATAACCATGCCGCTCTCAAGGTAAGATGCGTTGGCAGCCGGAATTGCTTTCAGTGCCAAAGCATGCGCCTTGATGATCATGTCGTTGACAGACAGCTTGTAAGCTGGCTTGCCGTCGCCGTCTTTCGGTGCAGACGCATTGAGCTGAGCCCGCAGAGCCAGCAGAGCATCCAGTTCACACTCCAGTGTCAGGTAGAAGTGTGGAACAGTCTGTTTGGATTCGGTCAAACGCTTGGCAATGATCTTACGCATGCCATCGTGAGGAACCAGCTCGTAGCTGTCTTCATCAAACAACTTCAGGGTCTGTTCATCAGATGGACCAGACGCAAGCGCAGCTTTTGGAGCTTCAGCAGCCTTCGGTGCATCCGCAGCTTTCGGAGCAGCCTCAGCCTTGCCAGTGCCAGCAGCAATAGCCGCATCAACGTCACGCTTGACAACGCGGCCATGCGGGCCAGAGCCGTTGATCAGGGCAATGTCCAGACCATTCTGTTTCGCCAGACGGCGCGCCAGAGGGGATGAGAACACACGCTCACCAGAAGCTGCAACCGGAGCAGCAGGTGCAGGAGCTGCAACTGGTGCCGGCGCCGCTTCAGCAGCAGGTGCTGCAGGAGCCTGAGGGGCAGCAGCAGCGGCTGGTGCAGCAGGTGCTGCATCCATCGCAGAAGCGTCTTCGCCCTCTTCCAGAAGGATCGCGATCGGTGCATTCACCTTCACGCCTTCAGCACCTTCAGCAACCACGATTTTACCGATGGTGCCTTCATCGACAGCTTCCACTTCCATGGTCGCTTTATCGGTTTCAATTTCTGCAATCACATCGCCTGCAGAAATCGCGTCACCTTCTTTAACCAGCCACTTGGCCAGATTGCCTTCTTCCATAGTCGGAGAAAGCGCAGGCATCAGAATATTGATTGGCATACCACTTGTCTCCCGGTTAGGCGGTGTAGGTCACAGCCTTAACAGCGTCGATAACTTCCTTGGTGTTTGGCAGAGCCAGCTTCTCAAGGTTTGCTGCATATGGCATTGGAACATCTTTACCGGTCACACGCAGAACTGGCGCATCCAACCAATCGAAAGCTTCACTCTGAACCTGATAAGCAATTTCAGAGGAAACAGAACAGATTGGGAAG
The DNA here is from genome assembly GCF_001431305.1 of Pseudovibrio sp. POLY-S9. Taxonomy (NCBI): domain Bacteria; kingdom Pseudomonadati; phylum Pseudomonadota; class Alphaproteobacteria; order Hyphomicrobiales; family Stappiaceae; genus Pseudovibrio; species Pseudovibrio sp. POLY-S9. The sequence goes on along the minus strand of NZ_LCWX01000263.1, from coordinate 24,675 downwards.
GCTTCTTCTACAGTTACCAGACGGCCAGTCTTACGAACGGAGGCCAGAACAGTCTCCATGTCCAACGGACGAATGGTACGCAGATCGATCAGTTCAACAGAAATGCCCTGCTTTGCCAGCTCATCAACAGCCTGCAGCGCGTAGGTCATGCCAATGCTCCAGGAAACCATGGTCGCATCAGTACCTTCGCGAACAACCTTCGCCTTGCCGATTGGCAGAACCAGACCTTCAACATCCGGCACATCGAAGTGCTGACCGTAAAGGATCTCGTTTTCAAGGAACACAACCGGGTTCGGGTCGCGGATTGCAGCTTTCAAAAGGCCCTTCGCATCAGCAGCGGTATAAGGCTGAACAACCTTAAGGCCCGGAATGGAAGCATACCATGCCGCAAAGTCCTGAGAGTGCTGCGCACCCACACGAGCAGCCGCACCGTTTGCACCGCGGAACACCATTGGTGCACCCATCTGACCGCCAGACATGTAAAGCGTCTTGCCGGCAGAGTTGATGATGTGGTCAATCGCCTGCATTGCGAAGTTGAAGGTCATGAACTCAACGATTGGGTTCAAACCTGCCATCGCAGCGCCAACAGCAAGGCCGGTAAAGCCATGCTCGGTGATTGGAGTGTCGATCACGCGCTTTTCGCCGAACTCATCCAGGAGACCCTGAGAGATCTTATAGGCGCCCTGATACTGAGCAACTTCTTCGCCCATCAGGAACACGTTCTCATTGCGGCGCATTTCTTCCGCCATCGCGTCGCGCAAAGCTTCACGAACGGTCATGCTCACCATTTTGGTGCCCGCAGGAATTTCTGGGTCAGCAGGTGCAACGCTTGCAACCGGAGCCGCAGGAGCTGCCGGCGCAGCAGGCGCGGCTGGTGCTTCAGCAGCTGCAGGAGCCGCCGGCGCAACAGGGGCAGCGCCCAGATTGTCAGCAGCAGAGGCGTCTTCGCCCTCTTCCAGCAGAACTGCAATCGGCGCGTTCACTTTTACTTCTTCGGTGCCTTCAGCAACGAGGATCTTGCCAAGCACGCCCTCATCAACCGCTTCCACTTCCATGGTTGCTTTGTCGGTCTCGATTTCAGCAATCACGTCACCTGCAGTAACGGTGTCGCCTTCTTTCTTAAGCCACTTAGCAAGTTTGCCTTCTTCCATGGTCGGAGAAAGCGCAGGCATTAAAATTTCAACAGCCATAATGTATTATCCCGACCTTAGAGCACGATATCTGTGTAGAGCTCAGATGGATCCGGCTCAGGATCGTTCTGTGCATACTCAGCAGAAGCAGCAACAACAGCGCGCACTTCCTTATCGATAGCCTTGAGATCATCCTCACTTGCCCATTCTTTTTCAAGAAGGCGAGCACGAACCTGTTCAATCGGGTCATGCTCAGAGCGCATCTTCTGGACTTCATCTTTACTGCGGTATTTCGCAGGGTCAGACATGGAGTGGCCACGGTAACGGTAGGTGATCATCTCAAGGATGTAAGGACCATTGCCTTCACGGCACCATTCCATCGCATAGTCGGTCGCAGCTTTCACCGCGCGCACGTCCATACCATCAACCTGAACACCTGGAATGCCGAAGGAAGCACCGCGCTGGCTAAGATCTGTCGTGGAAGAAGCACGTTCAATGGAGGTACCCATGCCGTACTTGTTGTTCTCAATGACGTAGATCACTGGCAGGCTCCAAAGCTTCGCCATGTTGAAGCTCTCGTAAACCTGGCCCTGGTTGGCAGCACCATCGCCGAAGAACGCCATGGAAACTTTGCCGTTCTCTTTATAACGGTTCGCAAACGCAAGACCGGTACCAAGTGAGACCTGAGCACCCACGATGCCGTGTCCGCCATAGAACTCCTGTTCTTTGGAGAACATGTGCATGGAACCGCCCTTACCTTTGGACAGACCGCCCTGACGACCAGTCAGTTCGGCCATCACGCCGTTCGGGTCCATGCCGCAAGCGAGCATGTGAGCATGGTCACGGTAAGAAGTGATCATCTGATCACCTTTTTCCTTGGCCATCTCCATTCCAACGACAACAGCTTCCTGGCCGATGTAAAGGTGACAGAAGCCACCGATCAGACCCATACCGTAAAGCTGACCCGCCTTTTCTTCGAAGCGACGGATAAAAAGCATTTCGCGATAAGCGTTTAGCTCTTCATCTTTGGAGAATTCTACTAGTGCAGGTACGTTTTTCATCGCACCGCGGGCTTTGGTAGCACTTTTAGCGCGACCGCCTGAAGACTTGGATTGAGTTCCAGCCATGAGCCTCGTCTCTTTGTGACGTGAATTGGTGAAAGCACACTATCGCCCATAGCGCTGAATGCCAATATGAGCAGAAACACTTGGGGATTTATATAAGATATTGATTTTACTTATATTTTCAAGTTAACTCAAATTAGGTTAATTCAATCAAGTCAACCCAATTCAAGTTAATACACGCTGATGTTTCAGTTGCGCATGATTGCAACTTCATTCACGTGCGCCAGATTTAGGGAAGCGCGAGCCCGCTCATCCACCATGTCTGGATCAAGGCTCTCCGGGTCAAGCAACATGACACGGCGTTGTAATTGCAGGCGTTCTTCCCGCAACTCATCAAGCTCAAGTTCAAGAGCAAGAATCTCATGCTCAATCTGTGGTCGGCCCACAAGACCCAGCTTACCGTTGAGCGCATGAAATGCAAAGTAGCACAGCGCACCAATGGCAATTCCTGGCACAAGGAAATTCTTTAGATAGGAGTGTTTCCGCTGACGTGTGGTAGCTAGCACTGATTGACCTACTCATTACAAAAATGGTCACATGCCCGCACTATTTCACAACGCCCTTAACCAAGAGTTTCCGAAAACCCGGAAATCTTCTTAATTCGCAAAAACCTTTCATATAATCGCTAAAAAACGCAAATGAACGCACATAGCAACGCAGTGCTGGGATTTCATAAAAACCCCAGCAAATGAGCCAATCAGGAAGGAAAATCAGGCGTTTTCCGCCAGTCGCGACAGTTTAATCAACACAGCAGCGGTGCCCTTCAACCGGTCATCCGCAGACGGCCAGTCACGGGTCAGCACTACCTTTTGATCCGGGCGGATCTTGGCGAGGATAGTTTGTTCCGCGATGTAGGATACCAGCCCTGCCGGATTGTTAAACTCGCCATTACGGAAAGCAATCACGATGCCCTTCGGCCCAGCGTCAATCTTTTCAACGTTCGCTTTGCGGCACAGCCCCTTGATGTAGACAATCTTCAGAAGGTGTTGAACTTCCTCAGGAAGTGGCCCGAAGCGGTCAATCATCTCGGCCCCAAAGCCATCGATATCTTCAAGCTCCATGAGGTCCGCCAGACGGCGATAAAGCTCAAGCCGCAACTGAAGGTCCGGCACATACGTATCGGGGATAAGAACAGGCGTACCGATGGCAATTTGTGGAGACCACTTGTCCTCCTGGAAGTCCTCACCGCCAGATTTCAGCTGCGCAACCGCCTCCTCCAACATCTGCTGGTAAAGCTCAAACCCAACCTCTTTAATATGCCCGGACTGCTCTTCCCCAAGCAAGTTACCCGCTCCACGAATATCCAGATCATGAGACGCAAGCTGGAAGCCGGCACCCAAATTCTCAAGGCTTTGCAGCACCTTAAGGCGGCGTTCGGCAGTAGGTGTCAGCGTCTTGTTGGCCGGAACAGTAAACAAAGCATAAGCCCGCGTCTTCGACCGCCCCACACGCCCACGGATCTGATAGAGCTGCGCCAGACCAAACATGTCTGAGCGGTGCACAATCAAAGTGTTCGCGTTTGGTATGTCCAATCCGGATTCAACAATAGTGGTCGCCAACAGCACATCAAACTTGCCCTCATAAAAGGCGTTCATGATGTCATCCAGCTCCCCGGCAGGCATCTGCCCATGCGCAGAAACCACTTTAACTTCAGGCACATTCTCTTCCAGGAACGCCCTCACCTCGGCAAGATCAGACACGCGCGGACACACATAAAAGCTCTGCCCCCCGCGATAGTGCTCGCGCAGCAAGCTCTCGCGGATAACCATCGGGTCAAACGGGGATATAAACGAGCGTACAGCCAAACGGTCCACTGGCGGTGTCGCAATAAGGGAAAGCTCCCGAACGCCCGTCAGTGCCAATTGTAGGGTACGAGGAATCGGGGTCGCAGAGAGGGTCAGAACGTGAACATCACTTTTCAGCTCTTTCAACCGTTCTTTATGCTTCACCCCAAAATGCTGTTCTTCATCGATAATGAGAAGACCCAGATCCCTGAAACCAATAGCATTTCCCAGAAGTGCATGCGTTCCAATGACGACATCGACAGAGCCTTCTTTCAGCCCCTTCTTGGTCTCACTAAGCTCCTTACCGGGGACAAGTCGCGAAGCTTGGCGCACTTCAATCGGCAATCCATTAAAACGATCGGCAAAAGTCCGGTAATGCTGGCGCGCCAGCAACGTGGTCGGAACCACAATCGCCACCTGCCTCCCAGACATCGCCGCCAAAAACGCAGCTCTTAGAGCAACTTCCGTCTTACCAAAGCCCACATCACCACAGATAAGCCGGTCCATCGGACGCCCTGATGCCATGTCATCAAACACCGATTCAATGGCACTCATCTGATCATCGGTCTCATCATAAACAAACCGCGCAGAAAACTCGTCATAAGCCCCTTCAGGAGCCGTAATCGCAGGAGCAGTTCGTAACGCACGTTCTGCCGCAATCTTAATCAAGCCATCGGCAATCTCAAGAATGCGCTTCTTCATCTTGGCTTTACGGGCCTGCCATGCCCCGCCGCCAAGCTTATCTAACTGAACTTCCTGATCTTCTGAACCGTAGCGCGTCAGTAGCTCAATGTTCTCGACAGGAAGGTAAAGCTTGTCCGACCCTGCATATTGCAGCTCAAGACAGTCATGCGGCGCCCCAACAGCCTCAATGGTTTTCAGCCCGATAAACCGGCCAATACCATGCTCCACATGCACAACAAGATCACCGGGGGCCAGAGCAGAGGCCTCAGTAAGAAAATTCGCCCCTTTGGACTTGCGCCGACGCTGACGCACCAGACGGTCACCGAGGATATCCTGCTCCCCGATGAAGGCCAGATCATCAATCTCAAAGCCATGTTCCAGCCCAAGAAGGATCAATGCCGTCAGCCCAGCGGGGACCTTACCCAGCTCAGCAGAATTGCCCGCATATCCGGTCCGGTCCAGCCCATGATCGCTCAGAACCTGGGTTAACCGTTCACGAGAACCCTCACTCCAGCAAGAAAGAACCGCCCTCTTCCCATCCTTGGCAAGAGCTGACACATGCTTGGATAGCGCATCAAAAATGTTTACATCACCCGCAGCACGTTCAGCCGCAAAGTTACGTCCCTGACGCCCCCCCATATCAATCGCAGTCTTGCCCGTGCCCGGAGGCATAGCGAACGGGGATAACTGCGCGGAGGCTCTGTCTGCCACAAATGTGCTGAACTGCGTTTCCTGAAGATAAATAGCAACTGGCGGAATAGGCTTATACGGCACACCAGAGGAAAGCGCTTTGTTGTTGAGCCCGTCCTGACGCGCACCAAAATGCTCTTCAATCTGCTCAAGGCGTTCCTTGATCATGTCCTCAGCACTGGCATCCAGCACAACTGGCGTTTCACCAATATAATCAAATAGGGTAGACAGGTTATCATGGAACAGAGGCAACCAATGCTCCATCCCCGCATAACGCCGTCCCTCACTGATGGACTGATAGAGAACATCCTCAGGCCCAGCGGCCCCAAAAGCAGTCACATAGTTACGGCGGAACCGCGAAATCGTTTCAGGATCAAGAATGATCTCGCTCATAGGAACAAGCGTTAGACCCTTCTTCTGGGCCAGCGTTCTCTGACTATCCGTATCAAAGGAACGAATGGACTCCAGCGTATCCCCGAAGAAGTCCAGACGCACAGGCTCTTTGGTTGCCGGAGAAAACAGGTCAATAATGCCGCCGCGCACCGCATATTCCCCGGTTTCACGCACTGTTGGCGTGCGGGCAAAGCCGTTGACTTCCAGCCACTTAACGATCTTGTCAGGGTTGATACGGTTGCCCGGCATAAACGAGAGAATATGGTTGGCAGTCCATTCACGAACAGGCATCCGCTGCAAAGCCGCGTTCACTGTTGTGATCAGAACAAACTTCTTTTTCTTCGGCAGTCCCTTTGCCAACCGAAGCAACGTCAGCAATCTGCGCGCAACAATCGCTCCATGAGGCGAAACACGGTCATACGGCAAGCAATCCCATGCAGGCAGCTGAAGCACTTCCACATCAGGCGCAAAGAACCCCAGAGCCTCTGTCAGCGCCGCCATACGGGTTGCATCCCGCGCAACATAAGTCAGCGCAAGGCCGCCCTCCTCAACTTCAGCAAGCACCTTTGAAAGCACGTAGGATTCTGCTCCATCAGGAACGGAAGCAAGCGTGATGTTTTCACTTTTTTTGAGCAAACTTTCAAACACGGGAGGGGCAACCTTATTATTTCAAATCGTCGGCGGGCAATAACAGACATCTGATCTACAGCCAATCAGATACAACAGCGCAATCAGCTTCCAGCCTTGTCCTTGTAGTAATCGAGGATCTTGCGAAACAGATCTGTGTTCGCTTCATCGGGGACTGGTTTCGTGCCAATAAACCATGAGAAGAGATCCTGATCATGATGCTGCAAAAACACTTCCAGCTCATCCAACTCTTCATCACTCATCTGAACAATATGCTTTTCAACATAGCCGCCAAGCATGATGTCCATTTCCTTCATGCCACGATGGTGACAGCGGAAAATGATACGTTTACGGCGGTTATCCAGCCCGGTGTTCTCGTTTTGATCTTCGCTCTGCGCACTCTGATCCATCGTCGTTTCCTTAGAAGGTCGCTGATCCTTGTCACTATCTGCAAATAGATAGGGCCAAAATGTTTCGCCTGTATACAACCCTTATTTTCATCTGTCAGTGTTTTCTTAAGGGCGTTGCACAAATCACAGGAACATGGCACAGATCAGATCTGCTGTTCACGTTCTGGTCTATATGGTATGCGCCCTACTCGCCTTGATCCTCTTTTCGCTTCGGTCACCAAACTTCCGGGTATCGGCCCCAAGATTGCAAAGACCATAACAAACCTGCTTGTCGGCAGCCCGGACCGCGACGCCCGCAT
>NZ_LCWX01000263.1:15704-17435 GCF_001431305.1 Pseudovibrio sp. POLY-S9 | reverse complement strand
TCCGATCTGCTCTTCCATGTTCCGGTAAATGTTATCGACCGACGCTTGCGCCCAGGTGTCTCCGGCTCCCCCGAAGGGGAAATCGTGACGCTTGTGCTCCACATAGACCAGCACCGTGCACCACCACGCGGCAGCCGTGCCCCCTACAAGGTTCTCGCGCATGATGAAACCGGAGCCATTGAGCTGGTGTTCTTCCACGCACGTGGAGATTTCTTGCATCGCACGCTGCCCGAGGGTGAGAAGCGCATTGTCTCTGGCAAGGTCGAATGGTTTAACGACCGTGCCCAAATGGTGCACCCAGATCACATAGTCTCTGAGGAAGAAGCTGAAAATCTGCCGCTCGTAGAGCCTGTTTACCCAATGACAGCGGGCCTTGCTTCCAAAACGCTCCAACGTGCAATGGGCACCGCTCTTGAGTTTCTCCCGCAAATGCCTGAGTGGCAAAACCAGCCCTTTATAGAACAACGCGATTTCCCGCCGTTTGATGTTGCCTTGCGGTCCATACATAAACCAGAAGATGCCAGAGATCTGGCACCAGAAGGCAAAGCCCGCGAACGCCTCGCTTACGATGAATTTCTGGCAAACCAGCTAGCCCTTGCTCTTGTACGCAACTCTCTGCGCCACATGGGCGGCAAAACCCGCAAAGGCGACGGTTCGTTACGCCGAAAGATCCTTGCAGCCCTCCCGTTCGAACTCACAGGCGGTCAGGAAGAGGCACTGAAAGAGATCTTCGCGGATCTGGAAGAGCCGACCCGTATGCTGCGCCTGCTTCAGGGCGATGTTGGGTCTGGCAAAACGGTCGTTGGCCTCCTGGCAATGGCAGCTGTTATTGAGACAGGCGTTCAAGCCGCAATGATGGCCCCAACAGACATTCTGGCCCGCCAGCACTATGCTTCCATGAAGCCTCTGTGCGATGCAGCAGGCATCCGCACTGCCGTTTTGTCAGGTAAAGACACTGCCAAAACAAAACGTGAGATTGGCGAAGCGCTGGAAGCTGGCGAAATCGATCTGATCGTCGGCACCCATGCGCTCTTCCAGTCAACTGTCAACTTCAAAGACCTCGGCATCACAATCGTAGACGAGCAACACCGCTTTGGTGTCCACCAGCGACTGGCTCTGTCCTCCAAAGGCGCCCACGTTGATGTGCTTGTGATGACAGCAACACCAATCCCACGCACGTTGGTCCTCTCTTACTTCGGCGATATGGACGTCTCCCGCTTGACCGACAAGCCAAAGGGCCGTCAGGAAATCAAAACAGTCTCCATATCCCTGGATCGCATCGGTGAAGTTGTTGACCGCCTGAAAGCGATGATTGCGCAGGGACAGAAAATTTATTGGGTCTGCCCTCTGGTGGAAGAGTCTGAAAAGATTGATCTCGCCGCTGCCGAAGAGCGCTTCAACGACCTGCAAAACGCCCTAGGCCCGGTTGTTGCTCTTGTGCATGGACGGCAGAAGGCTGATGAGAAACAAGCCGCCATGGACGCCTTCAAAAATGGTGATGCGCGCGTACTTGTGGCAACAACTGTGATCGAAGTTGGCGTTGACGTCCCGGACGCAACCATCATCGTGATTGAACACGCCGAACGCTTCGGCCTTGCACAGCTGCACCAGCTCAGAGGACGTGTTGGCCGCGGAAGTCTAGCCTCTTCATGTCTGCTCCTCTTCAAAGCCCCTCTTAATGAGACGGCAGCATCCCGCCTCAACATCCTGCGTCAAACCAATGACGGCTTT
>NZ_LCWX01000263.1:12727-15571 GCF_001431305.1 Pseudovibrio sp. POLY-S9 | reverse complement strand
GCCCCGGGCCCCCCGCCAGTCCGGCACACCGGGCTTCCGGCTCGCCTCTATTGAAGATCATGCGGATTTGATGGAGATCACTCGTGATGATGCAAAGTTTATTCTGGCAACAGATCCTGAGCTTGAATCAGAAAGAGGCGACGCCTTGCGCCACCTCCTGTACCTCTTCGCCAGAGACGAAGCTATCAAACTGCTCAGAGCAGGCTGACCTATTCAGCAGCGACAGTCTCTGGACCATCGCCGCTTTTGCCAGCTTTCTTACGTTGATGCGCCTCAACGGCCTTTTTATCCTCGCCCTCTAACAGCTTCGGATATTCCGGGCTAACAAGACCAGCTGAAATCACCAGCTTTGCGGCATCTTCAACGCTCATGGAAAGCTCGATGATGTCATCGCGCGGTACAAACAGCAAAAAACCAGAGGTCGGGTTCGGCGTGGTTGGCAAGAAGACAGAAACCGTATCCGCTTGCTCTTCCAGATGCGCAGCAACTTCGCCCTTGGTATCTGTGGCAAGAAACACAATCGCCCACAAACCTTTGCGCGGATACTCAACCAGCCCTGCTTTGGTGAAGTTACGCCCGCTGTCATTCAAAACAGTTTCAAAGATCTGCTTCAACGCAGAATAAAGGTTCCGCACCAACGGCATGCGACCAAGAATGGACTCGCCAACGCTGATAAGCGAACGCCCTGCAATGTTAGCTGTCAGGAAGCCGATCACCGTGATTGCGAGCAGCGCTGCAAACAATCCGAAACCTGGAACTTCAACCGGCAGATAATTATCTGGATTGTAGATGGATGGCAGGAAAGGCTTCACCCAACCATCAATCAATTGGATCAAGGACCAACTCAGGTAAAGCGTAATGCCAACCGGGCCTGTAATCACAAGGCCAGTAAAGAAATAGTTCCGCAGCCGCGTCATAAACCCAACGCGCTTCGGCTTTTTATCCCCGTCAGATCCCATCGGCCAAACTTTCATAATTCGGGAACCTTCCGCTTTATATCAGCGACAAGGCGCAGGTATATCCGTGCTTCTTTACGAACTAGTGTATTTTGTCGGTTTTGCAAGTTCCTCTTGAAAAAGAATTCATGCTTCTCATCTAAGAGGGTGGATATGTTAGCCATGGTCGCCGGTTGATGCGCCAATAGCCAAACTCCCACTATTGTCAGCACTCACCAACACGGCGTATAAGGCATATCATGCTTGCCGGAAGTGGAGCTCTCTGTGAAGAAGCTATTCTATATGACGCTTGGATTAGCCCTTGTGGCCACAGGGATTGTTGGCATCTTTTTGCCATTGCTGCCGACAACGATTTTCTTCATCCTTGCAGCAGGTTGCTTTGCAAAGTCCAACCCGCGCCTGGAAAACTGGATCCTGACGCATCCAAAGATCGGACCAAGTGTCATCCAGTGGCAGGAACATAAAGTCATTCCCAAAAGAGCAAAGTTTTTTGCCTTCACAGGCCTTATCTTTGGCTACCTGATGTTCCTGAAGATGTCTCACCCAACAATCCTGCTCGCCGTAGCAGTCGCCCTCATGATGTGCGCCATAGCCGCCTACATAGCCAGCCGCCCCTCCAAACCCCTGGCCACTTGAAAGTCTATACCTCGTAAAAGAGGTTCTGAAACCACATCTCCTAAACAAAAAAACGCGAAACAATAAGCCCCGCGCTTTTGAAAACTGTGGGAGAGTAATAAAGTATCATACCCGCCTTTCCTGCAGATCATAGGTCTGGAAACTCATTTTAATATCTGCGATCAACACCACTGCACATCAGACAGAGATTTTGACCAAATTTAAGACAGATTGGGCTAACACCGGACATTGGAGCGTTTCCATCAATGGTTGAGATCGTTCGCAACGGGGGATTACGAGCATTGCTGAGAGATACTAGGGATTGGTTATGAGAAGTCACTAGCACCTTGGGACTATTCTTGGAGAGCGAATAAGTCTCACACCGAAAAGCTACTCTATTCTCGTGCTGCAACGACTAACGATATTAGCTGTTTGAACTCGCGCCGCGAGATAAAGCGATGCTCGATGCAATACTCGGATTCACGGGTGGTTGCTTCGCGACATGAAAGAATAAGCCGCTCGATAGCCTCTTCACCAGTCATTTTTTCACTGCGGATCAATGATATGAACCGCTTCAAGAACTCAGTGGTGTCTGATTGGTGGATGACAATCGTATTCCATTCCGGGATCACTATGAGTGCCTGATTTCCCAACCCCCACGCCCAGAAAGTCCTCTCAGGCAGACCGGTCTCTGGGCTGGGTATCCACCACAAGTATCCATGCCCCCATCGCAATCCGCCAAAGCCTGTTTCATTGAAATCAGACGTAATGAGGCTTGTCCAGTTTTCTGCAAGAATGTGTTGTCTGTCAGCAAGTCCGCGATTGAGATAGAGACTTCCAACTCTTGCAAGGTCACGCGCTGACATTTTGAACATCGCCGCCCTATGCTCAGACTGCTGAGGATCAAAGATATAAGACACGGCGGAGCGTTCAAAATCTTGCATTCCGACTGGTTGTGCTATCCCGATATCAAACGCCTCTGCAACCTCGGAGCCTGTTGTATTTTCAAAAACAGTCGTCAGCGCGTTATAGTCCCAGTTGTTGTAGGCCCAGATAGTACCTGGCTGGTTTTCTGTGTGTCTCAAACGCCTGTCGATATCTGCTTGCAGACTACCTGATGCGGCAGCCGGGTGGTTAATACCTGAAACACTTTGCAGCAAATGACGCACGGTTGTCTGTCGCTGCAACTCCGTCAGCGAAACCGGGGCGTCATCAATTCCCAGCTCCAGAAGTGTGGCATCAAGGCGTAGTTCGTTTGTAGGCGAAGCCAGTT
>NZ_LCWX01000263.1:10946-12629 GCF_001431305.1 Pseudovibrio sp. POLY-S9 | reverse complement strand
GCTGGCCGAATAGAGCGCTTAGAAGAGATTTTCTTATAGAATGAATACTGTAGGGTTTTGAAAGATCACCGAAGGCACCAACTCTTTGACCATCGGTGATGATCATGAAGGAATCTGTGCTTAAACTAGCAGCGTAGTTGAAAACTACATCCAGCCCTTTTGCATCCCAACCTAAATTCTTGATTTTAGTTGCGTCAAGTTGAGTCACGTCCAAACTTCGGGTGTGCCGCGCTTGACGTCCTAGTCCACGTTCTCCGGTCTGTATGAGATAAGTCAGCACGGATGCAGCAATCAGTACGAAGGCTAGCGCAACTAACAGATAACGGCGATTCATGCTAAGTACACTCCCAAAAATTCAGTCCTTGGAATTCAAATTCCAGCCACCTACAAGACATGTCCCCTTGCTCCAAGGCCTGTAAATGATGCCGACGTTGCGATGAAATCACTTAGGGTGGCACCAGCCACAGCAGCGAGTGTAACATGCTTCTCTTGGTTGATAGCACTGCTAGGAACAAGAAGTACCGTTGGCAATGTGGACATATGAACTGGAAAGGCACAGATTTTGCCGTGATCCGTGGCAGGCGTGATGATTTGAGGGGCAACAGCCCATAACTAGAGTGTCGGGTCAACTGCGGACATTTGGGCGGATCTAGCAAGAGTTGAATGGCAATCTCTGCATAAGCTATACAAACGACTTACACGTAGAAGGCTCGAATGGGTCTGAAATCAGTCTCCTTTCCGAGTGTTGGGTTAGTCGTGGCGTGTCGATCGGAGAATGTAAGGTGGAGAAAGCGTAGATCTGCCTGCAAAGCAGGTTGCCTTAAGCGAGTACGAGGCGGAGCTCTGCGGGCGCTAACTGAAGCATGTACTGTGTCCAACTGTCAGTGGTGCGGCGGCACCTCCTTGGTTGCACACATAAGCACTTCCAAATTGGATGAGCGTTTTAAGTTATGTAGTTCAAGTCTCCAGCAACCTGAACATCCGATCTCACCACCTAGTCAAGCAGTTTAAGTAGAAGGCAGTCGGCCTTGCTCTCTCTTTCTAGAGAGCTAAGTTCAAAACCAATATCTTTGCTTTTAAACTTTAATGTATAGCCCAAAGCAAAGTCTCTCATGACTATTTTGCGTTGTAAGCATAGTTGCCTTCAAATACTCAATCATCGATGGCATCAAAATGATAATCGCAGATTCCAGGTCTGTTATTGCTAAGTTTAATAGGAGTAAGAAGAGCAACAGTCTGAGTGACTAACTTTGATGTGGGAGAAATGCCAGTTAGCAGCTTGATGATACCCCTTTGTCGTCAAGGATCGAAGAAGTACCCAATGACTTCGCTAGCTGGAGTGGTCCTATTATAGTTCTAAGGAGCCTCTACATGTTTACCTTGGCATTTCTCCCAAATTATTCCTTAGTTATTTTAAGGTTACGTCTTCACTATGTAATGCTGTAAGTTGTTATATCATTATATCTTAACGGCAATGTGATTATCTAAGTACAAATAAAATTATATAAAAACTAATCATAATTAGATTAATTAACGTATAGACCACAGCAATATAGCATTAAAATTATTTGTGTTGCTACCGTTGTGAGGCCAATCTACTTTTTGTCGCGGTTCTACTTGAGGATAGCGATGTTTAGATCCCAATTTTTTGAATAAGAAACCCCCTCTCTTCAGTTGAACAGA
>NZ_LCWX01000263.1:5041-10755 GCF_001431305.1 Pseudovibrio sp. POLY-S9 | reverse complement strand
TGACTGCTGCAGGCTTTGTGCTCGTAGCCCAAGCCTTGATCGCGCTCCCCGTGCAAGCCGATACCACTCAGCAAAGCGAGGAGCAAACGGAAGAAACAAGTTGGGTTAACTGCGCCGATGAGGGCAAGCACTGCTATCCCGACAGCGACGGCGTCATCACCATGCGATACGGTGAGGGAGATAATTATACCTACATCCTTGCTCAGGGTCTGGACAGAATTTCCTGCAACAATTTCTGGGGCAACCCGTCGGATGGTCAAAACAAGAAGTGTGCCTATACGACAGCGAACCTACTGAAAGTCGCACCTGAGGGTAGCTATATTGAAGTTGCGAAGGAAGGGGCGACGTTCAACCTGCCTGATACAGGTAAGATGCACTGGATCCGATATGGCAGCAGCAACAGCTGGATGTACACGGTGATGTCCGGTGATGGCGAGCAAACAGTGGCATGCACCAACGATTACTTCAACTACAACCCGCTCAACGGCACCGACAAGGTATGCCAGTACAGCAGTAGCGCGTACTATACTCTGTCAGAGGATAACACGCTCACAGAGTGCGCTACCGAGGGACAAAACTGCACTCCGCAAGTCGGCGATGTCGTTCTCATGCGTTATGGCACTGACAATCAATTTGATTGGCGCTTTTTGCATTCAGCAGACAGTATCTATGAATGTAACAATGAAACCTTTGGGCCAAATCCGGTCCACGAAACCAAGCGTTGTTATTGGATGGCCGTAGCACCATCTGCTACCAGTACATTTGGGGTCTGGTCAAAAATCCAGTCTTGTCAAGGGCAAGGATGCTCGATTTCGGAACAACTTTCAATCGGTACCTCACGCACCAATACTTGGTCAACGACGGCAGAATGGACAAGCACAGTCACAGAATCTATGGAGGAAAGTTTTGAGGTTCTTGGCGCTGGTGGAAAGGTCAGTGAACAGGTGTCAATGAGCTTTGCATTGTCAGAGAACTTCCAAACGGCGCTATCACAGTCTGTGACAAACACCTTTACTGCTACATGCAATCCAGACAAACATGCCAAAAATCGAGTGCTTTTCCAGTTCCAGACAAATACAACTGAGAGCTGTCTGGAGACTGGAAAGTGTACAGGAGCCACCGATACACAAGACTATGCCTGCATTTCTAATCCGCCGGCTGGCTATGGCGGTCCACAATGCGTTCCCGGTTATTGCAGAGAAGATGACCCACTCTGCCTAGAGCCTTGTGCTGAGTGATAAGTATCTTAAAGGCGGCGTCTTTATCTTGCGCCGCCTCTCCATTCAACAAACTGAGTTCACACACAAAATTCGGCTACAACCCTAAAGCTGTCGCTCCATGCGCTGCTTTTCTTGTAACAACCCTTCGCGAAGTTTCTCAATTAAGAACTCGGCCTGCGGTGTAAGAACACGGCCCTGGATCCGATTGACGCAGACGTTGTAGTCCATGGACACATCTAATGGTAAAACTTTGATGGCGGCATCTTTAGGTGGATGAAAGGCTGTTATCATATCAAGAATACTCAAGCATTCTAATGAATCTACAAGTAATGGCAGTTGGCTGGGCGCATCCGCGCTGATCCTGGTATCTGGAACGACACCCACATGCTCTAAGGTTCTCAAAATGAGCTTACCATACAATGTAGATTCTGACGGTAAAATGCTCGGGTACTTGCCAAAATCAGAGACGGAAACTTTCTTCTGAGTTGCAAGTTCATGCGTAATTGGCATAATGCCCACCATCCGCAAGGTGGTCAAAACCACACTTTCAATATCTGGATGGGGCAGCTTAGGAGTTCCTATTCCAAGGTCAATTTCCCCTCTGCGCAGCTTCCAAATCTGAGTATCCCGCCCTCCAACAGAAACAATCAAATTAATATCGGGCCATCGATCTCTCACGGCCCGGATAGCATCACTGAAGAGGCGCAGTTGTGCTCCAGGTACAACAATCATCACCCTGAGGATTTGCTCACTACCGCGACGCAGTGACTGAACAGACTGATCAATATGCTCCAGCTGATCAAACATATCCTTACATTCTTGGTAGAGCGCATCTGCTTCTACGGTTGGTCGCAGGCGCCCCTTTTCGTTGACGAAGAGGTCAAATCCCAATGTCCGTTGAAAATTACTGATATGCTTACTAACGGTAGGTTGCGCAAGTTTAAGCTCTGACGCTGCCTGAGTAAGACTTCCATTCTCATAGATTGCTCGAAAGATCTCAAGTCTCTGAATGGTCAATGTACTCAATTACCCTCCTCCGCCTCATAGCTTATAGCTATAGGGCCTTCAATTTCTTTTTGTTGCGGTGGTCTAATGAGTTGCTTACTCACAGTCCGTAGTTTTACTAGAGCGCAAAATGGAAATCGAACGAACCGAATGTAATGAGCGATGATAAGTAACGAGAGCCCGCATTCCGCGTTACAATTAATCTCTGTGTTTAACTCGAGGTTGCGATAGTGTGCATTTCGGACTGAGAGATCTATATTCGCTGTTAGTAGATGTCAATAATACAGCAATTAATTTTGATACCATTAAGTAGTAATGGGATATTTTTAAATAAAAAATACGTATATATGATGCGTTTATTGAATTATCTCTATCCTATCAAATGAATAAATTGCAAAAATGCGATATATTCTCGAATCAAAATTCTATCAGTATGTAGTAAGTTCAGGTAATATCGAAATATCAAGTAATGTGAGAATATAGTACTTGTCACCCAACTGAAACTTGAGGTGGTACTTGTCCGATTGGTGCCACAGCTGCTCCACATAACCAAGACGACGCCCGTTAGCTGCTGTGCCTCAGACCCGCCTTACAACCAGATAATCCGGCGAACGTCATAGTTTCAAATTACACGTGACGATAAGATTAGAGACCTTAGTTTATGGATACTCAGATGCTTTCTGGTATTAGATCGCGAGTTGTTGTTTCGACTCTTGCGGTTATTGCAGTGATGCTTGCGCTCCAAAGTGCTTTAAGCTTGCTTAAGTTTCGAACACTGGTTGTCGAGGCAACATCATCTCGGTTGCAAGTCACCGCGAGCGCTATTGACGTGGTTATCCGGCGAGCGGAAGCTGTCGGCCTGAGCATG
The DNA here is from genome assembly GCF_001431305.1 of Pseudovibrio sp. POLY-S9. Taxonomy (NCBI): domain Bacteria; kingdom Pseudomonadati; phylum Pseudomonadota; class Alphaproteobacteria; order Hyphomicrobiales; family Stappiaceae; genus Pseudovibrio; species Pseudovibrio sp. POLY-S9. The sequence continues at coordinate 7,662 of NZ_LCWX01000263.1, read as the reverse complement.
CATGAAATATCCGATCTGGACGCTTTGATCGAACGCGAGCGCTTGCGCGACCCAAAGATTCATCAAATTATTCTCTTAGATCTTCAGGGCACGATCCTGGCTCATTCCGGAGATCGCAATGTCTTGCAAGAAGATATGAATGAGGTTCTGCCCGGCGTTCTAACGAGTGATGATAAGACCATAACACGTGAAAGTGGGGAGTATCTGTACGCTGGCCGCTTACTGCGCGACTCTTCAAACTCCATTATGGGAGCTATTTTAGTCTCAGAGCATACTAAGGAGCTATCAGCAAAAGTGAGAGACACATGGTCCCGTCTCACACTTATGTATCTGGGTATTTTTGCAATCGTTGCAATCTCGATAGGCCTTTTCTCCTTGTTCCAATTACATGCTCTAAAGTCTTACTTCAGGAAGTCTGGTAAGGCGGATTTGGGAACTCTTGATCCCAAGGGATCTGATGAGCTGCAAAAACAGATATCGAAGGGCAAAAGAATGCAAGAAACAGCACTACTTGACCTTTCAAAAATGTCTAGTGTCAGCGCAGTCACCAAACTGAGCGATAGTCTTGAGGAAAGTTGACGTGACGATATTCTCAAGATTCTCAAGACACTTTTTGCTGACTATGTCAGTTGCTATGTCGGTGGCAGCATTTCTAAGTGTTGTTGTTACTCTGGCGGAGTTTAACTCTGGCCTAAACCCATTCTTGCTTGCAAAGGCACGGAGCGTTAGCGAAACCGTCAAGCAAAATCTGGAATATGCTAGCGAGATTGGTATTCCGTTCTCTGAAATCAGAGGAGTTAAAAAGTACCTCACTGACCTAACTGCAGAACACAAGGAAATAAGTGGAATTTCTATTGTTGCAGTTAACTCTTCGGTGCATTTGGGAGAGAGTGAGACACTCCCCTTGGAGCGTGAGAGTACCGAGAGCAATGCCATTTTACTTGCTCAGCAAACCTTCGACTCCCTTTCGAAGTTAGGAGTGTTTATTTTTGGTTCTGGCAACAGAAAACAGACGGTATTACGGATGTAGTTGTGAATGGTGCTCCTGTTGCTCGAGTGCAAACCACTTTGGATGAGGAGTACGTCAACAGTCAGCTCACCAGTATCTTTCTTGATACATTTGTTCTTCTCTTGGCGGCATGTCTGATTGCGGTTGAAGTCGTGATTGTTTGCGTCAGTTCAACCATAACAGTGCCACTACGTCTTGTTGAAACAGCCATCGTAAAGTGTGCTGGAGGGCATTTGGGCACATATCTTGGCTCTGACCGCAAAGATTGGGCCGGTCGGTTCATTGCAACGATGAACCGGCAAAACGCCAAAATTCGTAAAACGCTTGAGCAACTGCAGCAGGCAAAAAATATATCACGCGAAGAGTCGCGTACTTTCGCTAAGAAATACAAGTTGTATCGTGTCGAAGAAGGTAACAAGGCGTCTATTGCAGATGCACGGATACCACTTTTTGTATTTTGCTTAGCTGATGAGCTTCAAAAGTCGTTTCTACCGTTTTTCTCCATGGAGTATTACGGTGAAAACGATTGGTTCGAAAAAGACATCATGACGGGCCTGCCGATTTCAGCCTTCATGCTGGTCGTCGCTATCATCTCACCGTTTTCAGGACAGCTTATCGAACGTTTCAGCAACAAAAAGCTTTACCTCGCTGGTTTGGTACCTGCAATCGGTGGTTACATTTTCTGTATTTTAGCCCAAGACGCAACTGACATTGTTATTGCTCGTTCGATTACTGCAATCGGTTACGGGATTATTACAATCAGTTGCCAGAGTTATATTGCTGCTGTCGCAGACGAAGGGAGCCGCGCAAAAGCAATGGCAACCTATGTTGGTGTTACCATGACAGCCACTATGTGTGGAACGGCAATTGGTGCAATTTTGGCTGATTGGGTTGGTTATAAGCCAGTTTTCGTCATCGCTATCAGTCTTATGGTCCTTGCAGGTATTCTGGGTTGGCGAATGCTGCAAAACGAGTTGCCAAGCTTCAAGTCGGATACCGTCTCAACAACATCAAAAGCAGGTAAGCCTTTGATAACGCTCATAGGAAACACGCAGTTCGTGGCAATCCTGATGTTTTGCGCAATTCCGACCAAAATTGTCCTCACAGGATTCCTCTATTTCTTTGTTCCAATCTATCTGGCCAGCCTGGATGCCAGTCAATCTGAGATTGGTCGGATTATGATGGCCTATTCCTTGATTATTATACCAATCAGCCCACTGGCCTCTCGTCTCTCTGATCAGCTTGGAAAAAATCTTTCCGTGATCACTTATGCAACAATTGCGTCAGGAGTGGCTCTGATGGCTCTATACCAAAACACGAACATTATCGCTGTGTTTATAGTGGTCGCGTTGGTAGGCCTCGCTCATGCCTTCATCAAGGCTCCCATCATGGTTGCGGTCATGGAAGCAGTCGAGAAGGAGCAACAAATTAGCAGAACAGGTGCGCTGAGTTATCTTCGTATGTTTGAGCGTGTCGGCAGCGCTGCTGGTCCACTTATCGTAGCAGCACTGCTTGTAAAGCAAGAGTATACCACTGTTGCCGCACTTCTCGGTGCTGCGATTATTGGCTCGGGACTCATAATGCTTCTGGTTTCACGCTCCTCAAAGCAGGA
>NZ_LCWX01000263.1:0-4946 GCF_001431305.1 Pseudovibrio sp. POLY-S9 | reverse complement strand
GTGCAAGCTCATGCCTAAAGTGATGCTCATCATAGTTGCCCTTATTTTAATGGCGGGGGCTACAAGAGCCAGAGAGGACGACACGGACGCTTATCAGGTGCACATGGTTGTTTGGCGTGGCTGTGAAGAGGCTTGTAAAAGCTTCACTCATTTTTTCAAAAGCAGAAAGCTTCCTGTAAACGTGATCGTCACTGATGTGGCGAAAGACAAAAGCCTCTTGCCGGAAGTGAAGCAACTGCTCCTCAAAGAGAGACCCGATCTTGTTGTCACCTGGGGGGCTTCAGTCACGCGTTCTCTCATTGGCACGATTGCAGATTACGGTATAGGCTCAGGTTTGGGTGACATCCCATCCCTTTTTATGATTGTCGCAGATCCGGTTCGTGCAGGCATTATCGTAGACCATGAAACCTCAGGGCGACCCTTGGTAACTGGCGTGCATAATCGTGTGAATGAGACTGTACAGCTCAAACACATTTTTGAGTACCAACCCATAAAGCATCTCGCGGTTATTAACGAGCCGAACGCAGTTAACTCTCACCAGAACACTCAAAAGTTGGCGGCACTTTCAGATCAATTGGGTTTTGAGGTCATTTCTCTTGAATATAGTCTTGGCGCGGACGAACGGGCAGATCCAGCAGAAATTCCGCTCAAGATTGTCGAGGCAAAAGCCCTGGGCGCAGACGCGTTATATGTTGGATCCAGCTCTTTTAATCTCGAAAACCGGCAAAGTTACACAGAAGCTGCAATATCAGAGAACCTGCCGGTTTTTAGTGCATATGAACAAATGGTTCGCGATGGCTTGGCCCTTATGTCTGTTTCTAACAGCTACAAAAACGTAGGCAAATTAGCAGCTTCTCAGGCCTACGAAATTTTATTCAAAGCAAAGTCACCTGGAGCACTATCAATCAGGGCTCTCGAACGATTTTCAGTACTCGTAAACATGCAAGCCGCAAAACGACTTAGTCTTTACCCTCCCTTATCGATCATCAGCATCGCAAAGATTGTTAAATGACAACTGTATTTTCTCATCGGCACTCATGGCCATGACAGGCTGCAAGTTAACTTGATCATCTCCGCGGTGTAATACCCGCGCTTTGTGCTGGATTTCGCCACTGAAGTATTGTGCAACAGAGCTCGCATTCACCCTCCTCCGCTTCATAGCTAATAGCAATAAGTCCTTCAATTTCTTTCTGTCGTGAAAGTCCAAGGCCTAACAATTTCCGCAAATGAAAATGCTGAGAAGTTGGATACTAGAAGAAGGGTAAGCAATGCAGTTTTCAGGTTACAATACTCAAATCAGGAAACTATCTCAGATCTTTACCTGGGCAATTCTAGCTTTGAGTGCTTTGCAATTTCTGCTCGGAATTGGGGTTCTCGAACATAAAACAGCGGAGATCGATGCGACTGGCTACACGCGCTTCCATGCATTTGTGGGTATGGGACTCTTGATTGCCGTTCTTGGAAAGCTCATCCTACTTTACTTTGTAGACAAGCGCAGACTTCTCAACAAATCGCACCATTGGTTTTTACGCCTATCAATCACAGTGCTATTTGCTCTTCTTGTTGTTTTACCTCTCGTTGGCGGAGTGAGATTGGCAGTAAATGAAGGACTTAGCAGCTATTTAGGACTTACTTTGGCTAGTTGGGAGCGTGCGGATAGCGTATATTTTCTAGCAGGATTGCACACTGCACTGGCCTATGCGCTTGGCTATGCCACAACAGTCTACGGCCTGACCTGGGCCGCAAATTACATTCACTTTGTGAACAGAGAACTGTCCCACATTATTCTAGAGGACCCAAATACTTAGATGTGGAACTCCGCAATAAAGCTACACCGGAAACTCTATCAAGCGTCATTCAATGAAGGGCAATTGTTAGTCCATTCGAAAACATCATGTCTCCGATTGATTTCCAAGCAATGTTGCTGGCGACCCTTGCATTTTGCCAATTGCTCACGCCCGCTCAAAACGCTGATCCACTCACTTAGGGTTGATGACAACCATCGCCACCTCTAGCATGTTATGCGGCTGGTGCAGTCTTATATCCAAGATTTACTCTATATTTTTTGCCATTGATGCATCTCGTAAAAGAGACCGCATTCATCATCCTCTTCTTCATAGCTAATAGCAATAATGCCCTCAATTTCTTTCTGTTGTGAAGGTTCAGGGATCTAGGTATTTTCAACCCATGAAGAAGTTGTAAGGCTTGGCAAAGATGGTTTGAGCCTGACGAAATGAGCCGCAATAAATAGCAAAAAGCCACCTTTTTATCTGATCCAATTGCCCATTTTTGCTCTCCGCCGCTTCAATCCGAATGAGTGGCAGCGACCGTTACGCATGAGTGCGTTGCCCATAAAAAGTGTTCATCCGAACCGGAAGCACTTCGCAGGTACCATTTTGCTCATTTCGGGAAGCCATACCCAAAACTGACGAGTGTTCCTGAACAGGCACCGACAAATTCCGCACCATTTCACGTCAAAACGATCAGGTTTTGAAGTGAGATGGGTACATCAAAGATTTTGAACCAAGAGTTCCGATAGCCATATGACTACGCCCCCTTCAAAAGCATGTTTTGAGCACTTTTTGGACCATCTGCGGTGCGGTGGGCGCATGACCAAAGTGGCCGGCACTACAGCAAGTCGAGCGCCCTATCTTGCAGCAGGGCTAATTGTATCAGGACCTTTGATGTTGTCCGTCGCAACCGACGCCTTTGGGCAGACTTGGGAAGGTAACCACTCGACCGACTGGTTTGCTGAGGATAACTGGTCTGGGGATATCATCCCGAATGGGGCACGAAGTGTTTACATCGATACCACAGCACCCAATCCGACCAATGTAACGGATAAAACCACCAACGGAACTGCAAGGGCAAAAAATCTGAGGGTAGGCTACAGCGGCGAAGGAACTCTGACGGTATCCGATGGCGGCGTGGTGAATAGTAACTACGGCTATATCGGAGATAACAGAGGATCAATCGGCGCCGTTGAGGTGACCGGCATCGGGTCAACCTGGGATAATTCAGTGGATCTGAGTATCGGTGACTTTGGTAACGGCACTCTGACGGTGTCCGATGGCGGCATGGTGAGTAATTGGTACGGCCACATCGGTTATAGCAAAGGTTCAACCGGCAGTGTTGAAGTGACCGGTACCGGATCAATCTGGGTCAATTCAGGCATTCTAGCTGTCGGAGGATCTGGCAATGGCACTCTGACGGTATCCGATGGCGGTAAGGTGAATAGTAACTACGGCTATGTTGGCCGTTACAAAGGCTCAACCAGCGTTGTTGAGGTGACCGGCACCGGGTCAACTTGGGGCAATTCGGGCAATCTGAGTGTCGGCCGCGATGGGGGGGGCTCTCTGACGGTGTCTGATGGCGGCACGGTGAGTAATATATCCGGCTTTATCGGCCGTTACAAAGACTCAACCGGCATTGTTGAGGTGACCGGCACCGCGTCAACCTGGGACAATTCAGAGAATCTATATGTCGGCCGCGATGGCGATGGTACTCTGACGATTTCCAACGATGCAACAGTGAGTGTGTCCGGGGTGACCCGGCTGGGTTCTAATTCAACGGGTTCTGGCATTTTGAACATCGGGGCGGGAAGCGGTGATACGGCCGGTACGCTTGATGCATCCACGGTTGAGTTCGGAGACGGAACCGCAACGCTGGTTTTCAACCACACGGGTGAAATTGGTGTCTATCAGTTCGACGCTGACCTTTCCAGCACCGGCACCGGAATACATTCGATTGTGCACGAGTCCGGCTGGACGGAACTGAGCGGTAACAACGCAAACTTTACTGGAACAACATATATCAACGGCGGCACTCTGTCCGTGAGTGGGGCACAGGGTGGCTTGACCGGCCACATCGGTTATGGCAACGGTTCAACCGGCAGTGTTGAAGTGATCGGCACTGGGTCAACCTGGGTCAATTCGGGCCGGCTGTTTGTCGGTGACTACGGCGATGGCACTCTGACGATATCTGATGGTGGCGTGGTAAGTAACGCGATCGGCGATATTGGCCGCCACAGCAGTTCAACTAGCACTGTTGAAGTAACCGGCACTGGATCAACCTGGGTTAATTCGGGCAATCTGTATGTCGGCAACCATGGCGTTGGTAGTTTGACGGTGTCCGATGGCGGTGCGGTGAGTAACACGTTCGGTTATGTCGGTAATTTCGCCAACTCAACCGGTAGTGTTGAAGTGATTGGCACCGGATCAACCTGGGACAACTCGAACAATCTAATTGTCGGTAACGCCGGCGATGGCACTCTGACCGTATCTGATAGCGGTGTAGTGAGTAACGCAGAAGGCCACATCGGCCTCAACAGCGGCGCAACCGGCAGTGTTCAAGTGACCGGTACCGGGTCAACCTGGGACAACTTGGGCAGTCTATTTGTCGGCGAACATGGCGATGGCACTCTGACGATTTCCGAGGATGCAACCGTGAGTGTGTCTGGGGTGATGCGGCTGGGTTCTAATTCAACGGGTTCTGGCGTTTTGAATATCGGTGCGGACAGTGGTGAAACGGCTGCTGTAGCCGGTATGCTTGATGCTCCAGCGATTGAGTTCGGAGATGGCACCGGGGTGATCAACTTCAACCACACGGATAGTGACTACACCTTTTCCGCAGAGATCAGCGGGGCTGGCGGTGTCAATCAGCTTTCCGGCACTACGATCCTGACAGGGACGAACACCAACACCGGAGACACCATTGTTTCTGGTGGCAAGCTGGTTGTTAATGGCACCATCGGTAATGTGACAATCAATGGCGGCACCCTGGGCGGCTCAGGCACGATCAACGGTTCGGCAACAGTCACAAGCGGAACGATTGCTGCAGGCAATAGCCCTGGTATGCTCACAGTCGGCGGCAACCTCAGTCTGACAGCTGCCTCAGTCCTCGACTTTGAACTCGGCTCTCCATCCGGAACGGCGGGCGTGGACAGC
>NZ_LCWX01000262.1:0-251 GCF_001431305.1 Pseudovibrio sp. POLY-S9 | reverse complement strand
TTCAAGTTCACCTGCTCCATGAACAAGTCCATCCCGCTGCTGTATAATGCGCTGGTCTCCGGTGAGATGCTGCCTAAATGTGAAGTCAAATGGTACCGCACCAATTCTTCCGGCAAGCAGGAGCATTTCTTCACCACCTCCTTTGAAGATGCCCTGATCACCAACATCGAGTGTGGCCTGCCACATTGTCAGGATCCGAAGAATGCTGACTTCACTCAGCTGATCACCATTGAACTGTCTTACCGCAAGAT
>NZ_LCWX01000261.1:0-332 GCF_001431305.1 Pseudovibrio sp. POLY-S9 | reverse complement strand
GAGATGTGAATGGGCACGGGACGCTCGAAATACACTGAAGAGTACAAAGCGGCAGCTGTGGAGCGGCTTTATGAGCCGAGAGCCACTCTGGGAAAGGTTGCCAAGGAGCTTGGACTGACGCCGACACAGCTGAAGATGTGGCGTCTGGAGATTGAGGCAGCTGGGTCAGTGGAAGCCAAACGGCGCCAGCAGGCCGATGCTGCCGAGCTCACACGACTTCGCAAGGAAAACAAGCGACTTCAGGAGGAAAACGAGATCCTTCAAAAAGCATCGGCTTTTTTCGCCTCAAGGGTGGGGAAACCATGAGGAACAAGCATCTGTTCATTACCGCC
>NZ_LCWX01000260.1:205601-224770 GCF_001431305.1 Pseudovibrio sp. POLY-S9 | reverse complement strand
AAGAAACACATGCGCTGGGGCCTCGTCCTTGTGGGCGTTCTTGTGCTTGGCCTTGGCGGCTGGTCCTCCGTTGCCAAGATCAACAGCGCAGTGATCACTTCCGGCTCCATCGCTGTCGATGGACAGGCCAAGAAGGTGCAGCATCAGGAAGGTGGCATTGTTGGCGAAATTCTCGTCAAAGATGGCGATGAAGTTAAAGCCGGTGACGTGCTGTTCCGTCTTGATGAGACCGTAGTGAAAGCCAATCTGGCCATCACCCGCAAACGTCTTCATCAGATGCAGGCGCAGGAAGCCCGCCTTTCTGCCGAGTGGCGCAATGACGCTCAGGTCACCTTCCCGGAATATCTGGTCGAGCTGGCAAAGACCGACAAGATTGCCGCCACTGCTCTGGATGGTGAGCAAGCTCTCTTTGCTGCCCGTCAGCAAGGCATCAAGGGCCGCAAGAAGCAGCTTGGCGAGCAGATTGCTCAGCTGGAGCAGCAGATCGAAGGCCTGCAAGTGCAGCGCGATGCCAAGGCCGAAAGCATTGATCTGGTCACCCAGCAGCTCGCCGACTTCGCCTCTCTATTGGAAAAACGCCTGATCAACGCCTCTCAGGTCACCGCCATCAAGCGGGAGCGGGCCGAGCTGGTTGGTGATCGCGGCGGATTGATCTCGCAAGTCGCTCAGACCAAGGAAGCCATCAGCGAAAAGCGTGTGCAGATCCTGCAGCTGGACGAAGAGTTTTTGGAAAAAGTTCTGTCTGACCTGCAAAACATCCGCTCGCAGATTGCCGAGCTGGAAGAGCAGGAAGTGGCTGCACAGGACCGGCTGAAGCGCATCGATATCCGCGCGCCGCAATCTGGTTATGTGCACCAGCTCAACGTTCACACTGTTGGCGGCGTGATCGCACCGGGTGACACACTCATGCTGGTGGTGCCGGAAGACAGTGATCTGGTGATTGAAAGCCGTGTTCAACCGGTCGATGTGGATCAGCTGCAAGTGGGACAGGACGCTTATGTGCGCCTTGCCGCCTTCGATCAGCGCACCACACCAGAGCTGGGCGCAGCCGTGCTCAACGTCTCCCCGGATCTGACCCGTGATGAAGTCACCGGCGAGCCCTTCTATCTGGCCCGGCTGAAGATCTTAGAGAGCGAAATGCCAAAGCTGAATGGCCAGACCCTCGTCCCGGGCATGCCCGTCGAAGGCTTCATCCAAACCGGCGAACGCACCGTCCTCTCCTACTTCATAAAACCCATGCAAGACCAAATCGCGCATGCGTTGAAGGAGAAGTAAGGCGCATATACAGAAAATTGCTGAAACATACAGAGAGAAGGCAATCAGTTTATAGGCATCTGGTCAAACACTGAAAGAGGATTTGGAGCTGCTCCCTTCCAGCTCCTTGTCCTCTAAATATCGACCTTCTCTGAAAGCGAGAGTGCATCCTCAAGATCGATACCTAGGTATCTGACAGTACTGTCCATCTTAGTGTGGCCAAGAAGAAGCTGCACTGCACGAAGATTACCTGTCTTCTTGTAGATCTGCGCAACTTTGGTTCTACGCATTGAGTGTGTGCCGTAAGAACTTGGTTCTAGCCCGATTGATAAAACCCACTCTTTCAGCATTCGACCATACTGTCGCGTTGAAATGTGCGGCCTGTCATGAAACCGACCAGTCCATAAATACTCTGACCCGATCATTTCTGGACTGTCTATCCATTTTGACAAGGCTGATCTGGTTCCTTCCATGAGTTCAAATTGAACAGGCTTACCGGTCTTACTCTGTATTATTGAAGTGCGCTCTTTCACTCGTCCTGCAGTAAAGACATCGACAACCTTAAGACGTACAAGGTCACACCCTCTGAGTTTGCTATCGATTGCTGTATTGAACAAAGCTAGCTCACGTACTTTGCCTGCAAGCTCAAGGCGAACACGAATGGCCCAAACGTGCTTTGGTAGCAAAGGGCGCTTTTGCCCGACAATCCTGCCACGATTCCAGGCTGGTTTTATTGGTCGGATCATAGGAAGGTTTGTAATGGTCATAACAGCTCCTCCATGCCATCCCTCAACCACCACATCGAACCGATTTTACTGCATGTAGAAGACGGTTTTGAGATCTAGATCTACAGACGTGGCAGAGTAGTAATATGCTCTGAGGATGAGCTTAGACTTCAATGAGCGAACTACGTCTGTTTTGAAAGCCTAAGTCTTTACCTAGTTGGCATTGCTATGAAGTGGGCCAATGCGATCATTCGGGTGTTCCTAGCATCGATTGAGCTAGCTCTGATGGAGAGCTACTACAGACGTTCTCATCAAAGCATCATGATCTTGTCTCTTGGCATACAGCCCAAAGTCATTCTATTCAAAATCTGCTTTTCTCTTAAAAGGTGTTGTACCTAGCTGACTAATCGAATGCACGTGTCGGTAAGCGCACGAGAGGTTGAATCTTGTCAGAAACCCGCCAAATCATTCTGAGTAACGCCAGCACCCCAACGACTAGCCAATGCATAGGGTGCGCTACCAGAGAGGGCATACAAGAAAGCTTTATGGATCTGCAAATGATCAAGGAGCTCTTGAATGTCTTGTGGCCAATAGACAATCGATTTCGACTTATAGTCAGAACGGCCAATGCCTGGTCGGTCTGGAGCGATGATACGTATATAGGACTGGAAAGGGCCCCGAGCATAGCTCTGCAGGACAAGTGACACCTCAGATTGCCATGGAACATTAACACTGGAATGCTGGAAAGCAGACACGCAGCCTATTTACAAACCGCTGGTCGGTTTGTAAATAGGCTGCGTAAACCAGTTCGTTGCTGCAATCGCACTTAATGCTGAGTTTCCATCTTTCAGGAGTTCAATTTACGTCTATTCCTGCACAGTGGAACTATCTCTAGCAATCAATTCATGGAGCCAACATGAAGTATCCTATTGCCTCTGAAAGGCTTTCCTATCGGTTATGGGAAGAGTGTGATCTCGATCCGTTCGCCTGCATGTGTGCTGATCAAGTCGTTATGCAGCACATGGCTCAAGTAATGGACCGCAAGGGAGCGATGGCTTTTATCAAAAGAGCCGTAGCTGCGCAGGCGCAAAACGGAGTTTCCTTGCTGCCAGTTACTTTAAAGAGTTCTGGAGAGTTTCTAGGTGCAGTCGGATTGAATATTCCAAATTATGGAAAGCCTCTCCCATTCGATCCTTGCATCGAAATTGGTTGGCGCTTTAAACGATCTGCTTGGGGAAATGGATACGCCACTGAAGCAGCAGCACAGTGGCTCCGCTTTGCATTTGAAGAGCTAGATCTAGAGGAAATTGTAGCTTTTACAATTCCAGCGAACATCCCTTCACGAAAGGTGATGAAGCGTCTGGGAATGAAGCGAGACTTAAATGGAGATTTCTTACATCCGGCGCTCGACCAAGAACATCCCAAAGCAAGGCATGTCCTTTATCGTTTGAATATCTCAGACTGGCGCATAAGAAATCCCGCCCTCAATCAAGTATGCATGACTTAGAAACTCTTTTGCATTTTTTCTGAGGCCCAATACTTCAAATTTGAGTTGAGCGGCACCTCAAACAGTGATGCAACAGTGCTGCGCTTTGCCAATCGCCCACTTACTCAATTGGCCGAGTTTCCATTGTCGCATGCACAGCATCCGGCCAACCAAAACTTGTTGTGCCATCAGGTAGACCCAAAGTTCTGTCGATCGTGAGAAATTGTAAGTCAATTGCTGCCTGTAGTTTTTCAGCTGCAAAGTCTGCCTCTTTCGTTCCCCGCGCATCAATCGCTCTTAAGAGCGCAAAATCAAGAAAGTTGCTGATGTGAAGAATGAGCTCGGCAGCAGTCTCAGGATCGGCGATCTTAAAGACGCCTTCTTTACAACCTTTTTGGAGGATTTGGGAGAGAATTGGTACAGCACCAACGCGTACTCTACGTTTGAACTGCTCCAACAACGCCAGATTTCTCTCTTGATTCATCGTGCGAAATATTTCCACTTGCCCCGGGTAGTCATGCTCCCGCAGATAGTTCGCCCGAAGGTGTGTGAAATTGTGCAGGAGGTCGGTCGCGGACGCCCCCTCATCAGCGACAACCATTGCCATTTGGGAGAGTACAGCATCAGCTAGTCGGTCCAACACACCGAACAACAACTCTTCCTTGGACTTGAAGTGATGGTAAAATCCCCCCTTCGACACACCTGTGAACTCCAAAACATCTTGGACTGTGGTTTCTTCGAAGCCTTTGGAGAAAAATAACATTTGCGCACAGTCCAGCAACTGGGCACGTCGTTCTTCAGGTCTCATATTTTTACGCATCGGTGCTTTCACAAAATTCCCCTTGAAACCGACCGCCGGTCTGAATATACAGACTTCCGGTCGGTTTATAACTTGGCTACCTCACTGGGCAAAGCAAATTGTCTACTCAATGTGATGGATACACAAATCTGGCACAGCATGTTCCCCCAATTATGCTGTGCCAGAGCGCCAATTTTGGAATGACGTTCCAGATTATCAGTTTCGTCTTATGCCAGTGTCTTTGATTTTTAGGGAGTTGCACAATTGAAAGAACAACTCGAGAGTTCAGTAACCTACCACAACACCGCAAAGATCTCTGCTATCGCCCTGACGAAACAGCCACAAATTGGTCAGGTCGCGAATGAATTGAAGTTACTTACGTTACCTGTTCCTCGACCAGCGAAAAATCAGGTGGCAATTCAATTGATTGCGTCTTCAATGCATATTGATGAAATCTATGCAGCCCAAGGCACTGCACTTGGTCGATTTTACGCTCCCAAAAATATTTCAGTAAATAACCCTCACATAATGGGGTCTTCTGTTTCTGGGATTGTCGTCGCGATTGGAAGTTCTATTAAACAGTTCAAGCTGGGAGACGAAGTTGTGGTCATCCCGAATGAATCTGGAGAAAATGGTTCATGGGCTACATATAGATGTGTTTCTGCGCGTTATGTGATGCTCAAACCTTCAAACATGTCTCATGTAGCAGCTGCGGCAATCATGCTGTCAGCCTGTGTTGCTTGGGGTGCATTGCGCACAGCAAACATCAAGGCAGGTGAACGGTGTCTGGTTATTGGTGCTTCGGGGGCGATCGGATCGGTGCTTGTCCAGATACTCAAAGCCAAATCTGTTTATGTGACAGGTGTTTGTAGCGCTGCAAATGCGAAACTTGTACGTACTCTCGGGGCAGATAATACTCTGGATTATCAGAGTACTGAGTTTACTGCAGAAAAAGCCAACTCTTTCGATAAAGCTTTTGATTTAGTTGGAGGTTTGAGAATTGAGACAGTCGCATATCGCTGGCTGAAGCTGGGCGGAAAGTTCATCACTGTTGTTGGCCCAGTTCAATATCTGGGTGAACGCAAGCTCTCACGAAAAGAGTTTTTACAAAGTGTTTGCCATGTGATGAGGAGAAGCATCTCGACCATTTTTCGGGGGCCCCGTTATAAATTCTGTGCAACCCTACCCAGACATGTTGCTCAGGAAGCAATGCAATTTGCTTCGGAACACAAGATCCACTCACCAATTGAGATGGAAATACCATTCAATTTAAGGCGGATTCAAATTGCAATTGGAGTTCTGACCTCGCATAGAACCCGTGGTCGAATTGTCATTCGGTTTGAAAATCCTGAGCTGCCAGAGAACCCCGAAAACCGTGCTGAGAGCAGTATGGAAGAAAGCCCATTAAGCCGATGCAATGGGCATTAAACTCTACCCCCATACACTTTACCTTCGCGGACGCAGATAAGGTTTTGCTCTGGCTCTACCAAAAGGCTTGGTGGTTTCTTTGAGCGGTCTCAGGCGGTGCCGAAAAAGTATTTGCTCGCCTGCAAATAAAACTCTAATGCACGATCCATTTTGCCCCTTCAGCTTACTCAAAACAGTGCTTTCTGAACAACCATTCACTTTACAGAGAAACCTGAGCAGGAAGCGGGTGCCTCTCTGGAATAGCAATAATTTGCTTCATGCTTTGGAATTTTCAGCTCATGTCTGATCTAAAAAAAAAACAATCGTATGGACCGTTCTTGGGGTTTCCATATGCACACTTCTGGTCCCGCTGATAACGGAGGCCAGAGGAATGCAGACCTATTTGAATCTTACGAGTTTTTTGTTGATTTATGCAGCAGGGGTCGTGCTGCTCACGCTTCTGATTTCTTTGGTGAAGCGGGATTTATTCCGCCCTATTTCAAACTACTGGGCCACGATTTTAGTTTCTTCTAAAACCATGATTGCGTTCATGATCGGGTTTGGCCTCTATTGGTATGACTTTAGCGTAGCGCGATCGCATTCGTATTTTAGCGACTATGCTTATACTTATACCCTACCAACTATACGAACAGACGGCTGGTGGATCGGAGAAGCAACGAGTGAAGGCATCAGTCAGCAAAGATTGAAAATAATTGTCGAACGCTTTGTGAATGATCCAGATTTCAAGTGGCAACACAGTTTTGTTTTAATCAAGAACAACAAGCTGGTTGTTGAAGAGTATTTTTACGAGCATACCGTTGATAGTTTACATGATTTGCGTTCCGCGAATAAGTCCATAACTTCTATTCTTGTCGGCATAGCAATCCAGCAAGGGTTCTTCACAAGTGTGAAAGATCCCGTTGCAATGTACCTGCCAGAATATGCTGACATATTTAAATCAAATTCCCCAAAAGCAACCATTACACTTGAGCATTTACTGACAATGCAATCAGGTCTGGATGCAAATGATTGGGACAAACTGTCTCCTGGCAACGAAAACAGGTTGTACCAAAGTGATGAAGATTGGGTACGGCAACTATTTTTGCTTAAGTTGATAAACGAGCCAGGTCAGCAATTCTCATATTCCAGTATTGGCGAGATTGCTCTGCGGCAGGCAATCGTCAACGCAAGCGGTATGCCGCTTGATGAGTTTGCTAAAGTCTATCTATTTGAGCATCTGGGCATAAAGAATTACAAATGGACCCATCGTCTGGAGGGGCGGCCAGATGTTCCGTATCGCATCCAGCTCACAAGTCGGGATCTTGCCAAGCTAGGACAGCTCTACCTGAACATGGGATCTTGGGAGGACAGGCAAATCGTTTCGCCTGATTGGGTCGTTCGCTCCACTGATGTGCACACCAAAACCACAGAGAAACGCCTTGGTTTCCCAAACTATGGTTATCTTTGGTGGAAGCATGAATTTAAAGTAGGAGAGGTACTTTTCGAAAGTTTTCAAGCACAAGGTAGCGGCGGGCAGTTCCTGTTTGTAATACCTAAACTAAGCACAATCGCTGTTTTCACCAGTAGAAATTTCGGCCGCTCCCGCCAAATTAACCCACTCAAGATAATGAGAAATGAGATCGTACCAATGCTAGCAAAACATCTCGTTGATCATAGCTAAAGAGCGTTTCGTTCCTTCTCTTAGATTTTGCACTTCCACAGACCGACGGTTAAACCATTCAACACTTGAGTAAAGTGACCGGAGTGTTCTTTATGCAGACAGTTCACCCCTTGTTGGCAAACATCAGATTGCAAAGCATAACTGCCTGTGAAGCCTCATGGTCCATGAGTTACCTGAGTGTCCTCAGTCATAGTGAATGTTGAACTTGCGAATACGGTGTTTATTTCAGTTCACCGAACACGTGCTTTCTGACTTCAGTATAAAGTTAGATGAGGACACCTCAAAGTTGAAGCCTATTCAGGTCAAGGAAATTATCGCATCGAAGCAAATGTCAGCTTATGGTCAATTGACGCTAAACTCCGTAGTTTAGCCGAGACACAGAGGTCTACGATGGAGCTGATAGACTATAGGACATGTCACAGAGGTAATTGGGGCCTCTAAGGCCCCAATGCATCAGAACCAAGTTTCAAATTGAAGACCGTAGGTTGTACCAGATTTTTTGTCGTCAAAGATCTCTGTGTTACCTACAGCGCCTGGTTTGCTCCATGCGCCATATGTTACAAATGCGCGTAGCTGTGGGCGGGCCCAGAAACCAGATTCACCGAAGGTGTATGCCGCCGCAAAGGTGGTTTTACCAAGAGTGCGGCTCTCATCTTCGGTTTGAACGTGGTCCAATCCCAACTCAAGTTGAAGGTTGAAGTCTTCATTGATGTTGTACTGCGGGCGAATGCCGATTGAAGACCAGTTCGTGTTGTCCCCATTGTTGCGATCGAGCTGGTGCCAAGCAGTGTAGAAGAGTTCAATTTCGTCGGTAATGGATGCGAGACCATGGATCTGCGCCCGCGTAATGGAGCGATCTTCCGCATCACTCCAACCATCTGCAGAAAAACCAGAGGCAGCGTTGAAGCCGTGCATCAGACTGGCCTTCATGTAGCCGCCAAAAATGTTGTTCTTTTGCAAATGTAGACGAAGCGCTGCGCCATCATCACCGGTTGCATCGCCAGTCGTCATGGAATAAGCCGCACCGATTTCACCTACTAGATCGTCTCCAAGATGAATGCCTTCAAATCGAGCGTCAAGAGTATGTGTATTGCGATCTCCATTTGTAAAAGCTGCAGCAGAAAGCTTGCCGGAGCCAAGATCTACGTCTTCCAGACCACCACCAAAACCATCCCAGTTAGAATAGTTTTCATAGTAGTTGTCGGTGATGTGAATGTCCTTACGCTTATAGAAGCGGCGGCCAACCCAGACTGTACTGTCACTGAGAGCGCCTTCACCAAGACCTTTGTATCCCAACCAGAATTCACGAGTTGCAACGTTGGCACCAAACTCACCATCAACGATCAAGTCGTTGTTGTCACCGGCGACATGCGCACGAACACCACCAACCAAGGCACTCCCATTTTCAAAGGTGTATTTGCCACCTACGCCATACTCACCGTAAAAATCAGACTCGTTTCCAAGACGGTACTTGTTCCAAGCCCCGTTTAGTTGCATTGCAGTGAACTTATCGCCCTCGGTTTGTCCAACTCCAATGCGCAGGTAGCCGGTTTGATTGTATTCAAATTCCGCATGCGCAGCAGTGGCTGCAAGAACTGAGAGCGCAGCTACAGTCCCCAACAGAGCATTTTTCATTACTTCCTCCAGTTATTCCAGCGTTGTTTAAAACGCTTTTTTTGTGATGCAGACGCACCTCTCCCGTCCCGCGCACCGCGCAGGTTGGTAACTCCTTGTTTTATTGTTTTAAATTAGTTGATTGCTGTCCCGTCGACCGTAGAGAAGAACCTGAGTTGATTAAGGTCGATACTCAGTCCGATTTCATCCTGCGCGATCGTTGACCAAGGCAAGCGAGCTGTGACAACTTCATTTGCCATATCGAAGGTCAGGAAAAGGTCTGCACCCGTATGCTCAACAATGCGAGGTTTCACAGTTAGCTGTTGGCCAAGTGAGAAAACTTCAGGTCGTATTCCAATTTTTGCTCTCCCATTTTTTTGTGCTACCAATGGTATATGTACTCCCTCAACAACTTGATCATCTGGAAAGTGAATTGAGTTGCCATCAACCTTTACATCGATCAGGTTCATTGGTGGTGCACCCATGAAGTCTGCAACAAACGTGTTGACTGGATGCCGATAGATCTCATCAGGTGTCCCGACCTGTTGAATTACTCCATCCTTCATCACGACGATCTTGGTTGCCATCGTCATGGCCTCAATCTGATCATGAGTGACATAAACAATTGTTGTGCCGGTCTTTGCGTGCATTTGCTTGATTTCCGCACGCATCTCCATTCTTAGTTTTGCATCTAAATTGGACAGCGGCTCATCAAACAAAAAGAGTACTGGTTCCCGAACCAAAGCACGACCCATCGCAACACGTTGACGTTGCCCGCCGGAGAGCTGCCCAGGACGACGGTCTAGAAGGTGTTCTATTTGAAGCAAAGAAGCGACGCGCAGGACCTGAGTATTAATTTCTTCTTTTGGAACTGAGCGGATCTTCATCCCAAACTCGATATTCTCTCGAATACTCATGGTTGGGTAAAGCGCATAGCTTTGAAAGACCATTGCGATATCACGCTCTCGCGGAGGCAATGCAACAACATCACGGCCAGAAATTTCTAAGGTACCGGAAGAAATCTCTTCCAGACCTGCAATACAATTTAACAGGGTGGATTTTCCGCAGCCTGACGGCCCGACAAGGACAAGAAAATCCCCCTTATTGATAGAGACGCTTACATCTTTCAGCACATGGGTTTCACCAAAGGACTTATTCAAGTTTTTGATGTTTAGTGCTTTGGTTGCCATGGTATCCTCTCAGACTCTTGCAACATCTTGGTTGAATCCCGAACGATCAGTTCTGCTCTTTGTCTTACTTGAAGGTCTTTGATTGGCGTTCCATCTAAAAGATCGCAGAGAATGCGCGCAAGAGGACCACATGCCTCACGAAATGGAGCCCGTGTTACCGACAATGTTGGATTGAAGTTGATTGAGCGAAACTGTGGGATGGCATCATCGTGAGCAAGAACAGAGACATCCTGCGGGATTGACAGGCCTATGTCTTTTGCCGCTCGATACACTCCAACCGCAATCGGTGTTGTCGCACATAAAATAGCAGTTGGGCGTGGGTCACTTCGCTCCGTCAGCAAGGCCAGGCTTGCGGCGTAGCCATAGTTTTCGTCGCCGCTGCCATATTGTAAGGCAAACTCCGGTGGCGTTATGCCCCTTTGTTCCATTACTTCCAAATAGCCTTCTGCACGAGCTTTTGCATAAGCATGGTTCTGTGGCCCATTCAGAAATGCAATCCGCCGATGCCCCAAATCTGCTAAGAGATTAGTTCCATCAACGGCAACAGATTTGTTGTCGATGTCAAAGAAGGCGTAGGAAGCACCTGAAGTTGCCCCATGAACGACAAATGGGATTTTTTGCTCTTCCAAAAATGCGATGCGCGGGTCGTTCTCCTCTGGAGCATTCAGGATAAACCCATCGAGTGTGTTCTTTGAAACGAACCTGCGGTAAGGCGCTACAGGATCAGTCGCCGTCGCTGCATGAAAAACAAGATCGACATCACGATCGGCCAGATGATCGGATAGCCCTGCCATGATCTCGTAAAATCCGGCCGCTGATGTTTGTGCTGGTCCGAGAGATAATATCATCCCAACCATGCCAGAGCGCCCTGAGACTAGTTTTTGAGCTATCTGGTTTGGCTTGTAACCAAGAGTAGCTGCGGTTTCCTGAACCAGCTTTCGCGTTTCGGCGCGCACCTCCGGGAAGCCGTTTAAAGCGCGAGAGACGGTCGCAGGCGATATTCCCAGTTCTTTTGCAATGTCTTTGATCGTTGCCATGTCTCGAATCCTTTTCAAAACGTTTTAAACTGAATCTTGCATTTGTAAAATAGAAAATGAGTAGAGAACAAAATGCCTCAGATTATGTGCAGGCAAACTACCTACCTCCTTGACTCAAAACGTTTGCATAGTATTTAAATATGCTAGGTTTTGATGCTGTGAACAGCTAACACGCATGCAACGCGGAGTAGTCATGAACGAGAATTGGTGGCGGAATGCCATTATCTATCAAGTGTATCCACGCTCTTTTCAGGATACAAATGGGGATGGCATTGGCGATCTGAAGGGGATTACTTCTCGGTTAGATCACATCGCATCGCTTGGTGTTGATGCTGTCTGGCTTAGTCCAATCTTCACTTCCCCTATGGCGGATATGGGTTATGACGTCAGCGACTATTACGACATCGACCCGCTGTTTGGAACACTGCAAGACTTTGATGACTTTGTGGCCCGCAGTCATGGGCTGGGACTGAAAGTTATTATTGATCAGGTTCTATCTCACAGTTCCAGTAAACACCCATGGTTTGAAGAAAGCAGAGCTAGCCGGACGAACTCAAAAGCCGACTGGTATGTCTGGGCAGATGCTCAACCAGATGGAATGCCGCCAAACAATTGGTTGTCTGTGTTTGGAGGTTCAGCATGGGAGTGGGAACCACGCAGAAAGCAGTATTACCTGCATAACTTTCTTGCTGATCAACCAGATCTGAATCTGCATAACGAGGAAGTGCAGGAAGCATTGCTCCACGTTTTACGGTTTTGGCTGGAGCGCGGCGTTGATGGGTTCCGACTTGATACAGTCAACTACTATTTTCATGATCAGCAATTGCGGAGTAATCCTGCGAGCATCCGTGCAGATCGCGATAACCTGCCTGATGTTTATGGTAGGCAAGAGCACATTTTCTCAAAAAATCGCCCTGAGAACATCGACTTTTTGAAAAAGCTGCGCACCCTCACTGATGAGTTTGAGGGACGCATGATGGTCGGAGAAATCGGCGACGGCGGTGATGCAGCAACTAACTTGATGGCTGAATACACCAAAGGGCCAGATCGTTTGCACCTTTGTTACTCCTTCGAGTTGCTATCATCCAACTATACCGCCTCACACTTCAAAAATGCTCTTAAGTCTTATCGGTCGGCTGCGCCAGATGGAACAGCATGCTGGAGCTTTTCCAACCACGATGTTCCGCGCCATGTTACTCGCTGGGAAGAGAAGGCTAGCTCGAGTAAAGAGCTGGCAAAGCAGACCATTGCGATGCTCATGTCCTTTGAGGGCTCCATCGGTATTTATCAGGGCGAAGAACTCGGGCAACAGGATACTGCACTTAACTACGATGAGCTGACAGATGCACAGGCCATTCGCTTTTGGCCAGCAGTAAAAGGTCGCGATGGTTGCCGTACGCCGATGGTCTGGGAGGCCAATAAGCAACATGGTGGGTTCTCCTCCGCAAAACCCTGGCTGCCCGTGAAGGATCCTCAGCTTGCAGGAGCTGTTGATGCTGCAGAAGCTTCCAATGACAGCGTCTTACATTCCTATCGCAGCACCATTGAATTTAGAAAAAACAACGACGCGCTTTTGATAGGTTCTACCGCGTTTCTTGAACTGCCGGAACCAATTTTGGCCTTTCACAGAATGAGCAAGGATCAAAAGCTGACTTGCGTCTTCAATCTATCTGAGACCGCAAGAAAATTGAGAATAGAGGGCGCAGCGAGCTTATCCGGGCCATCCAGCGCAACCCTGTTTAATCAAACACTGACTCTTAATCCAAACGGATTTGCTTACCTGATTTCTGATCAGTTGGAAGGACTCGAGCTGATTTCATAAGGCATGACAACGCGTTTCTAATTGGGAGGACGCTATGAAAATACTAAGAACCACACTTGTTGCAACTATGCTTGCCACAACATCTTCGGCTGCCATGGCAGCTGTTGAAGGCGAACTGCTTATCTGGATCGGAGCTGACAAGGATATAAAGCAGTTGGAGGCAGTTGCGGCCAGATTTACCGAGGAATTGGGAGTTCCTACAAAGGTAGAGCTGGTTGACCCAGAGTTGCCAGACAAGTTCCAACGTGCAGCTTCAACTGGTGACGGGCCAGATCTGGTGATGTGGGCCCATGATCGATTTGGTGAATGGGCAGCCAGTGGTCTACTGCAACCAGTTGAACCAACATCGGAGTTTAAAGCAGGTGTTCTTCCAACCGCGTGGGATGCGGTGAGCTTTAACGGTAAAGTGTGGGGATATCCGATTGCGATTGAAGCGATAGGTCTGGTTTACAATAAAGACCTGATTTCAGAACCTCCTAAAGACTTTTCTGAGTTTGCACATTTGGAACTACCTGAAGGCGTAAAACCTATCCTCTGGGATTACACCAATACCTACTTCACGATGCCAATGCTGATGGCAAATGGAGGCTACTCCTTTAGAAAAGTTGATGGGGTTTATAACGGTAAAGAGACAGGTGTGAACAATCAGGGCGCGATTGCAGGCGCAGAAGTACTGGCGAAGCTCTTTACTGATGGCATCATGCCGGATGGGGTTGATTACGGTGTGATGGATGCTGCCATGGCCCGTGGCGAAGTTGCAATGGTTATCAATGGACCGTGGAGTTGGAAAGCTTATGAAGAAGCAGGTTTGAACATCGGTGTCGCGCCTATTCCGCAAGTCAGCGGAAAGATTTCACCTCCATTCATTGGCGTCTATTCGGTAGCTCTCAATAGCGCTTCTCCAAATGCTGACCTGGCAAGTGAATTTATTGAAAACTACATGCTGACTGACGAAGGACTTGCTGAGTGGAACAAGAACCGTGCTCTTGGTGCACTCGCGGATATCTCAGCGAGTGAAGCATTGCACAGCGACAAAATCTCAGCCACTTTGAAGAATGCTTCAACCGGCGTCCCGATGCCGTCAAACCCTGAAATGGGTGCATTTTGGGCGGCTATGGCACCGGCGCTTGGCAACATCACAACAGGCAAGCAAACTCCAGAAGAAGCTCTTAAAGACGCAGCCTCCCGCATTCTTGGAGAATAAGAAGACTGTGTCGCACCGGGAGAACCTCCCGTTGCGACATTGTTTGATTGCAAAGAAAGTTGCCTCTGATGACCTCTCTTAGCTCTGAACACGCCGGCCAGATATCAGGATTCAAATTCCAACGTCTTTTGACTGTTGGCCTATTGATCGCTGTTTTCACAGTGCTGTTCTATTCGGCATTCCTGTTGTTTCTTGGAAACCAGCCAGTCGTCGGCCTTCTCGTTTTGATTGTTGCCGTATGTTTTGGGATAGTGTTCTCAACCAAGCGGCTTTATGCGCATCGTTTCATTCTTCCAGGAATTGCTGCGGTGTTAAACTTTATCGCTTTCCCGGTTGGATACACAGTTTACCTCGGTTTCACGAACTTCAGTTCGTTCAACTTGCTCAGCCATGAACGGGTCCGTGAAATCCACCTTGCCAAGAAAATAGTCGATCAAGAAACCTCACGTGGTTTTAGTGTATGGCAGCAAGGCGATACCTATCGACTTTACATTACCGGTAAAGAAAACGGCTACCTGAGTGAACCGTTCGAGAAAAATGTAACGCAGCACACCATAATAGCAGAAGCGGGCCCCATGCCGAGCACCGAAAAGTTGAGCATGCGTGATACTATCAAGCTCCGCAAAGCTCTTGGAGAGATTTCTGTTCAACTGCCAGACGGTGTCATTCTCAAAAACTCAGGTTTAAGAAAGTTCGCTGCCCAGATGCCGGAGTTCCTTGAGACGCCTGAAGGAGTGCTCATTTCAAATTTGGATGGTTCACGGTTATTCCCAAACTCTGAGACTGGATTTTACACCAATGAGATGACTGGGGAGCATGTCTCTCCAGGCTGGCGAGTTTATATCGGGCTTGCCAACTTTAAGCGGATCTTTCAGTCTGAGGGCATTCGTGCCCCCATGTTCTCTATCTTTCTCTGGACTTGCCTGTTCGCACTGCTTTCAGTGGGTTTGACATTTATTTTAGGCTTGGCGCTGGCCGTTACTTTGCAATGGCCCCACCTTCGCGGCAAAGCAGTTTACCGCATTCTTTTAATACTTCCCTATGCAGTTCCAGCCTTCATTTCGATCCTGATTTTCCGTGGTCTGTTCAACCAAAACTTTGGTGAGATCAACATGATCCTGAATGGGCTCTTTGGTATCCGCCCAAGTTGGATGACAGATGGAGGCATGGCGAGAACAATGCTCGTGATCGTGAATGTCTGGCTTGGCTATCCTTATATGATGCTGCTCGCGATGGGCTTTTTGCAGTCTGTACCAGAAGATCACAAAAAGGCTGCAACACTTGAAGGAGCAAGTGCCCTTCTAATTTTCCGCAAAATTACATTTCCGCAAATTCTACCGCCTTTCCTTCCGCTTTTAGTCGCAAGCTTTGCCTTTAACTTCAACAATATCGTGCTTGTTCTTCTCCTGACACGCGGACTGCCAGATATTCCGGGCACGATCATTCCTGCAGGTCAGACGGACATTCTTGGATCGTTTACCTACCGCATCGCTTTCCAAAATGCCGGTCAGGAATACGGCTTAGCAGGGGCAATTACACTTATCATCTTTGTTATTGTTGCCGCATTGGCCTACGCCAACTTCGTTGCCATGCGTCGCCAAGCAGCTAAGAGGGCAGCGTCATGATCGTAGAGCACCCAAGAAGACTTCAGTTGCAGAAAATCTTTGCTCATGCATTCCTTTTGAGTTTTCTGGCTCTTATCCTCTTTCCCTTCTTAATGGTCATATCAATTAGCTTTCGTGAAGGGAACTTCACAACAGGTTCGATCATTCCAGAAAGCTTGACGCTGGAACACTGGGCATTGGCGCTGGGGTTGGATTACACGCGAACAGATGGAACAGTGGTTGAGCCTGCATTTCCAGTTTTGCTATGGATGTGGAACTCAATCAAAATCGGGTTAGTCGCATCTATCGGCGTAGTCACTCTTTCTACGATCTCAGCTTACGCGTTCAGTCGCATTCGGTTTAGAGGTGCGGGGGTAATGCTGGATTCCATGCTGATCATTCAGATGTTTCCAACCACACTAGCATTGGTAGCTCTCTTCTCAATCTTTGATGGCCTCGGAGAAGTATCGCCCGTGCTCGGTATCGATAGTCATTGGTCGTTGGGTTTGGTTTATCTGTCAGGGATTACACTACATGTTTGGACCATTAAGGGTTACTTCGATAATCTGGACCCAGCCATGGACAAGGCAGCGCAGGTTGACGGCGCTACCCCCTGGCAAACCTTCCGCTTCATCTTCCTGCCATTGGCAGTCCCAATCATCGCTGTCGTCTTTGTCCTGTCGTTCATTGGCATAATCAACGATTACCCTCTAGCGTCCATTCTTTTACGCTCTGAGGAGAACCTGACACTCGCAGTAGGATCGCGGCTTTACCTTAATGAGTTCAAATACCTCTGGGGAGACTTCGCCGCCGCCGCTATCTTATCAGGCCTCCCAATCACTGTCGTCTTCATGATAGCCCAAAAATACCTCGTCGCAGGCCTTGGTGATGGCGCGGTCAAGGGATAGGTGATGCTGCCTTCAAAGCAAAACGTTGACCGTGGTGAGACAAGCAGTGGTTGACTAGTAAAGTGAGATGCTGAGAGTATGATGGTAGTTGAATGAGCCCTATACATCCATTCGTATGCAGCTTAATTTTTGACTGAGCCTGCTGTCTTCTGCGACTTCGGGATCTCGTCAGTATGAGAGTTTATTATTCTCCCACTCCACCTCTTTGAGCTCGCATTCCTCTTAACGTAGATGCTCAGTCTCGCCTGTAGAGATGTTTCACCAACAAGTCGTTTCTTGCCTACTTCAAGGGCCTTCTTTGAACAGCTGTAATAAAGATATCTTCATGGCGGCACAGCTGTTCTCACTTCGCAATCTTGCAAGCAAAATGCGGATCTTCTCTACAATGGAATTGCGTTTGCAGATCCTACGCTGAATGCCTTTAACGGCATTCTCAATTATAGCATAGGGACCTTGGTGTTTTGCCTCATTGTTCACACCTACAGCTGTAATCGTGAGCCAAAACACTGCTCTTCAAGCCGCTAATCAGTCTCAAGGCTGCAACTGCATACCTTTATTGCATCATAGCCCAAGCGTTATTTTAGGTGATTTCGCCCTAGAAACGCACAGGCACATGACTTCGTTGCTGGCTTGTTCTTCTGGAGTGAGCAGGCCGTCGCGGTGATCCACATCTCCGCTGACAACATCCACCATGCAAGATCCGCAAAGGCCTTCGGCGCAGCCTTCATCTACATGAATGCCGTTCTGCTTCAGCACATTTAAAATGCTGTCATCCGGGCCAACGCGATAGACCGCCTGAGTTGATTCAATTTCAACTTCAAATGCAGTATTGTCACCGTGGTCTACATCAGAAGAGGTTGCAAAGCGCTCGAAATGAATTGTGCCGCCACGCAGGGATTTTCCTGCTTCGAGAATGGCGTTGAGTAACGGTTCTGGTCCACACGTATAAATGTCTCCATTAAGCGGCACGGACTGCATCACTTTTTTTAGCTCAATGGGACCGGAAGTCTCGTCGCAGTGAAGCTGATAGCGATCGCCAAGATTAAGCGAGGAAAAAGCATCACCCAGAGCTGCTAATTCTTTTGAGCGGACGAGATAAATTACCCGAAAATCAGCCCCTGAATTTTGCAGTTGGCGCGCCATGGCGAAAATTGGGGTAGCGCCTATGCCGCCAGCTATGAGGGTTTTGTGATTTGGGCCATCCTGCAACACGAAGTGGTTGCGCGGCATGCCGATTTGAACACTCTGGCCCTCATTCAGCGCATGCATAGCCAGAGATCCGCCGCGGCCTGCATCTTCGCGCTTCACGGCTACATTGAGCCACTTGCCGTTCTGGTCCCAGTTCCAAATGGAGTACTGGCGCACCAGATCATCGTTGAGGCGGATGTCTACATGAGCGCCGGGTTCCAGACCTGAGAACTGACCCTCTTCAAGCGCAAAGCAAAAGTCCGTTGTATCGGCACTCAGCACGGTTTTTTTTATGAGTTTGGCTCGGTGAGTTGCCATTATACTTCCCTCCTGCTTTGCCACGCGGCAAGTTTTAATCGTGTGCGGACACCAAGACCCAGGAATGGATCAGGCGGGTTTAAAGCTAGTTGACCAGAGACTTTTTCCATATCTTCCAATAGGGAACTAGGTTGTCCAGAGGCAGCTTCTGCCATCAGTCGGCCGGAAATAGTTCCACGCGCAACCCCAACACCGTTGTGACAGGACGAATTCCAGACGTTGTTTGCTACCTGACCAAAGAAGCTCACATGATTGCGAGAGAGACCGCAAATCCCGCCCCATGTGCTCACAAATGGCACGGCTTCCAATTTCGGATAGCGTGCAAGGAATGAGGCGCGGTGTTGCAGCACAATCTTTTCCAGCTGCTCATCTTTGGCGCCATAGTTGCCTGCGTAATCATATTGGTTGCGTATCAGCAGGCGGCGATCCTGCGTCATGCGCAAGGTTGTTCCACCCGGATCTGCGGGGGTGAGTCCCCAATCCAGCTCGCCGCCATAAGCGGTCATTTCCTCATTAGTCAGCGGGCGTGTTATGGATGCAAAGGTAATAACGGGAGCCATGCGGTTTTTCAGGAAACCGAATTCGCTCGTGAACGCATTGGTGCAAAGGAGCGTTTTCGGGCTTTGGATTTGCGTTGAAACACCCTGATAACGCACAGTCAGCGTGTTGAAATCATCTCCTCGCGAAAAGTTGATGACCGGACATCCGTCCATAACCTGCACATTTTCAGGCATCGACCCTGCCAGTCCGCGTGCCAGTTTTACCGGGTTCATCAGGACGCCGCCTGATGTGTGCACTGCACCAGTGTAAATACCCGTACCTGTCATGGAACGCAGTGCATCGCGATCCAAAACCGAATAAGGCACATTGATCCGATCAAGGGCTTTCATGAAGCCTTGCATCTTCGCGGTGCCGCGTTCGTTCATTGCCGC
>NZ_LCWX01000260.1:175126-205502 GCF_001431305.1 Pseudovibrio sp. POLY-S9 | reverse complement strand
TTGCAGCTTTCCGACCTTAGACCACTCACACTCAATCTGATGGTTTTGTGTGTGCTGCTCAAGATCTGTAAGAGCTGTTGTGTTAAGCCGCAAAATGGCGGAAAGGCGCTCTTTATCGTCGCTGTCGAGATCAAATTTGTGCGGCAGATCAATCACAAAACCTGAATTGCGACCGGAAGCACCCCAGCCAATCGGCATGGCCTCAATCAGCGCAATGCTGTGTTCCGGATTTAGCTCAGCCAACCGGCGAGCAGCTGCCAAACCAGTAAAGCCGGCACCAACCACGACCCAGTCAAACTTGCTTGTTGGATTTGTGTGCGGTGCAATACCCATGACGGAAAGTTCACTTAATGGAACCCAGCCCGATGGCGTATCTTTGGGCGGCAATTTGCCGATGTCTCCGATATGTCCCAAGTTGAAACCCTCCTATTTCAGAGGTATTTCACAACAAAATAAGATCTTGTCTTCAATATCAAAAAAAAACTATGTGACGTGAAATCATCTAATCTGACAGCCGAGAGAACAACAAAATGGCCCGTCGCTATTACAATTTGCCACCACTGACGACGCTTGCCGCGTTTGAGGCGGCAGCGAGGCATTTAAGCTTTAAAAACGCAGCTCAGGAGCTTTCGGTCACCCCGGGTGCAGTTAGTCATCAGATTAAAGCTTTGGAAGCAGAACTTGGCGTTTCCCTGTTTCGCAGAGGGCACCGAGCCGTTGAGCTGACCGAAGAAGCCGAGCAGCTTTATGAGACCGTTGCCTCTGCTTTTGCAAAGATCTCGCAGAGGCTGCAATCGGTGAGAGAGCGCAACGCAAGTGACGTTGTTACTGTCGGTTCAACATCCGCAGTCGCTTCGCTCTGGCTTTCTCAATCTGTGGTGCGGTTTTGGCAGGAATATCCGGATATCACAGTGAATCAGGTGGTTGTGGATCGCTCTTTTCGCAGTGTGCCGGAGTTGGATCTTTACATCCGATACGGTCAGGAAACCGGCGGACGTTTTGAGCAGGTGGAGTTGTACCGTGATTGTCTGGTACCCGTTGGCAACAAAGACATGGCCGACACACTGACGGGATGCAGCCTTGCAGAACTTGCAAGGCAACGTCTGATCCATCTGGAATCAGAGGATCGCACCTGGACATCCTGGCGGGACTGGTTTCAGCAGCTTGGGTATGATGGCCCGATTGCAAACGGTATCCGGGTTAACAACTACGCCATCGCCCTACAAGTTGCGCAGGATGGGGCGGGGCTTGCCCTTGGCTGGCAACGTCTCATCAGGCCGCTTCTAAAAACCCGAGCACTGATCCCGATTGGCCCCAGTGTCCTGTCTGCGCCTCATCGGTTCCATGCCGTTTGTCCTAGGGAAGATGGAATATCAGAGGGGGCTAAACTGTTGCGCGACTGGCTCGTCAAAGAGGTCAAAAGTCAGACAGATTAATTCAGCTCATCTGAGATTTAACTTTTCTGATATTGAGAGACCTTCTGAATTTCCTCCATGTTCCAAATAGATTGGAATTGGAGGAGTTCTAATGAACAAGCATAACCCAACATCACCTGTCACTGCCAATGTTGATCAACTGAGCTCCGTGCTGACAACGGTTAATCACGCCAAGGGCCTGCCGAACGAGCACTATATTGATCCGGCAATCTTTGCCGAAGAAAAACGCTCCGTTCTGTTTGCCAACTGGTCTGGTATCGGATTTGGTAAGGATATTTCTGAAGCAGGTGACGCAAAGCCGATCAATTTCCTCGGTATGCCGCTGCTTATGGTCAGAGACCGTACCGGTGAAATTGGCGTGTTCCAGAACACCTGTCGCCACCGCGGCATGATCCTGGTTGAAGAGCCAACCAAGATCCGCGGTGCAATTCGCTGCCCGTATCACAGCTGGTGCTACGGCTTGAATGGCGAGTTGCGCACGACGCCGCATATTGGCGGTCCTGGTCAGAACACCCATGAAGATGTTGATCTGAAAGAACTCGGATTGACCCGCATCCGCTCACACATCTGGCGTGATGTGGTGTTTGTCAATATTGATGAGACTGCTCCTGAGTTTGAAGAGGCTCATGCGGATTTAATTGAGCGCTGGAAGGAATTTGAGCAGCCAATTTTCCACGGTGGAGAGACCGCCTCATTCAAGCTGAATGTGAACTGCAACTGGAAGCTTGCGGTTGAGAACTATTGCGAAAGCTATCATCTGCCCTGGGTTCACCCGGGTCTGAATAGCTACTCCCGCCTGGAAGATCACTACAATATTGAAAAAGAAGGCAAATACTCCGGTCAGGGCTCACTGGTTTATCGCCAGCTGAAGTCTGAGAACGGGCGTGTTCTGCCAGATTTCAATAGCTTGAGTGATAAGTGGGATGAGGGCTCAGAATATGTTGCGGTGTATCCGAACGTTCTGCTCGGTGTACAGCGTGATCATGTCTTTGCGATCATTTTAGAGCCGGTGGATCTGGAAAATACCGTTGAGCATATCGAGCTCTACTACTCCAAGCCGCCTCAGGATGCTCCTGAGCTGGATGATCTTCGTACCGAAAACGCAGGTCTTTGGAAGACTGTGTTTAAAGAAGACATCTTCGTTGTTGAAGGCATGCAAAAGGGTCGTCATGGCGAGTTGTTTGACGGTGGTCACTTCTCACCGGCGATGGATGGCCCAACCCATGCGTTCCATCACTGGGTGGCTACCCAGATTGAGAAGGGCCGCACTGTATGAGCGCCTTCATTAAAGATGGGTTGGCCCGCAACTTCCTTGCTGGAAACTGGGTTGAGGGAGACGGTGGAAACCGCATTGCCGTTGAAGATCCTGGCTCCGCAGAGCATTTAGCGCATTGTGCGCTGGCAGGTGAAGAAAGCCTTGGCAAAGCGCTGGAGGCGGCCAGAGCAAGTTTTGAACGTGGAGACCTGGCGGACATGCGTCCATCAGATCGCGCAAGCTTGTTATGGCGCATTGCTGTTGAGATCCACACAATCGCAGATGAAGGTGCAGATCTCCTATGCCGCGAAAGCGGAAAAACCCTCAGTGCAGCACATGAGGAATTTGAAGAAGCTGCTCAGTACTTTGAGTATTATGGTGGTGTTGCCGACAAAATTGAAGGCAAGTCCATTCCGCTTGGTCCAGATTATGTTGATTACACGGTCTATGAGCCTTATGGCGTTTCTGCGCAAATTGTGCCGTGGAACTTTCCGGTTTCCATTGCAGCCCGCTCTCTGGCTCCAGCGATGGCAGCAGGCAACTCTGTGATCATCAAATCCCCTGAACTGGACCCGATCGGTCTGGCGATGCTGGGCGTTGCGCTGGAACGCGCTGATGTTCCAAAAGGTGCTGTTTCGATCTTAAATGGTATTGGCCGGGATATTGGTGCGAAGCTGGTTGCTTCTTCTGAAGTGGACCAGATCGTCTTTACAGGTTCAGTGCCAACAGGTCAGGCAATCTTACGTGCAGCAGCAGGCCCTGTTACGCCATCTTTGATGGAGCTGGGCGGCAAGTCCGCTGCTGTTGTTCTTGAAGATGCCGATATCGACACTGTGATCGCCAGCCTGCAAAGCGGCATTTTTTACAATGCTGGTCAGGTTTGCTCTGCGATGTCCCGCGTGCTTGTTCACCGCTCAATCTATGAAGATGTTGTGGAATGTGCAGCGGCATTAGCAAATGGCCTGTCTGTTGGCCATGGCCTTGAAAACCCGGAGCATACGCCTGTTATCTCTGCCGCTCAGCTGAAGGGCATTGAGGAAATAACATCGACAGCCCGGCAGAGCGGTGCGCGTGTCGCAGCTGGTGGTTCATCTCTGGAACGTCAGGGTTATTTTATGGCTCCGACAATTCTGGCGGATGTTGATCCGGCAAGCCGTGTCGCGCAGGAAGAAATCTTCGGACCAGTTGTTTGCATCACTCCTTTCGATAGTGATGCTGAGGCCGTGGCTCTGGCAAATGGCACTGACTTTGGTCTGGTGGCGGGGGTCTTTACCAAAGATCTAGCGAGAACACATCGTATCGGCCGCAAATTGCGGGCAGGTCAGGTGTTTGTCAACGAATGGTTTGCAGGCGGAATTTCAACACCGTTCGGCGGTGTGGGCAAGTCCGGCTTTGGCCGTGAGAAGGGCCTTGAAGCGCTTTACAACTACGTGCTCACCAAGAACATCGCGATTTCACTGAAAGGCTAAATCGATGAACTGGGAAACGCTGGATAGAGAGTTGCTAGACGCCCATGCAAAAGAAGACAGGGACGCCTTGATACGGCTTTACACAGAAGCTGGCAATCAAAGCGAAACTGCCGGAAACACAGATGCGGCCTGGTTTTACCTAACTCATGCCTTTGTCTTTGCTCTTGAAGCTGGCTCCCCTGACGCTCCCCATTTAAACGCCCGCCTTGCTGAGCAAGGCCGCGCTATCATGCTGAGTTACCAATAAAAATGACTGCAAGAGTAATTAAGGCTGCTGACGTTGAAATGACCCATCGCGGAGGCCCTCCGGGCATTGCGAGGGTTGGACGTGCGATCTCCCCGGACCTGAGCCCTTCCATGGCTGCCGGATTTGCGGAGTTTGATGGCTGTGAAGTGGAATGGACCGTTCTCTATGACGAAATTGTCTACGTCATTGAAGGGGAGTTCCGTCTGGGCACACAAGGCGGCGAGCTAACCGCGCAGGCCGGTGATGTGATGTGGATTCCCGAAGGTACTAGTTTGGTTTACCGAGGCACAAAAGCACGCATTTTCTATACGGTTCATCCGGGAAACTGGAAAGACCAGCTCGCAGAATAAGACTGAAGTCAGAGCTGCTTATCTTCAACACTTGCAAGAATAATAAAGCAGTTGGTTTGGCTCTTACTGATGAGTTCATTGCCGAGGAAACGTGACCTCATAGGGTAACACCCTGCCTGAAGCAGGAAACGCAATTCTGTCAAGAAAGGAACATGCAGCTTTACATCCACGAGAGTGGCAAAACACAACAAAAGCCAAGCAAAAGGACTGCTGGACGGCCTCGCGGGAAAACGCAGGAGAGCAGACTTTGGCAAGGCATGCCACTTCAAAAAAATATGGAATGCACTCATGCATTTGAGAAGAAAAAATTCTCTCACGCAGCGAATTCCTTTGGCAAAATGGGAGGAATTTATGCCAATCAAACCACCTGTCACCGAACTCACTATTAAAACCGCAACCAGTGGTTTTTATAGCGGGTTCGCAAAAGATGTTACGATCAGTGCCAAATTTATAATTGGTGCGCTGCTGATCTGGGCGATTGGATTTCCAGAGCACTCCGGCGCCTTCCTTGGCAAGATCAACGGCTTTCTCTTAGCCAACTTCAACTTTTGGTACATCTATGTGATGGCCTTTTACATCGTTTTATGTCTGGCACTGGCCGCTGTCCCTGCAACCGGGCGCTTAAGACTGGGCAAAAATGATGACCGCCCAGAGTTCTCAACTTTCTCGTGGTTCTCAATGCTTTTTGGTGCTGGCCTTGGTGTCGGTCTTCTGACTTATGCTGCCGGCGAACCGCTTTATCATCTTCAGAGTAATCCAGACGTCATTCAAGGCAATATTGCTGCAAACAGTTGGGACACTGTACCTTCTGCGATGAAATGGACTTTCTTCCATTGGGGACTATCTGCCTGGGGCTGTTATACTCTCTGCGGTCTGGCTCTTGCTTTTTTCGCTTATCGTCGTGGTCTTCCATTGACTATTCGTTCAGCTCTGGCTTCTCTTTTCGGAAATAAACTGTCTGGGACAACCGGTGCGATTATCGACACCATCGCAGTAGTCGCCACTGTTCTGGGCGTTGCGCAAACCATCGGTTATGGGGTTGAACAGCTGGTAGCAGGCCTGCATCGCATTGGTTTTGGCGACTGGCTCATCTCTGTGGCGACAGATGGCAAGCAAACTTCCTCAAATGCTGGCATCATTTTTGCGCTTGTCGTCATCCTTGGAGCATCCACGCTTTCTGCACTTTCTGGTGTTGGGCGCGGCATTAAGTGGCTATCAAACCTGAATATGGGTTTGAGTTTCTTCTTGCTGAGTTTCTTCCTGTTCTTCGGGTCTACTTTCTTTGGCGTGCAGACGCTTCTGACGGGTGTATTTGATTATGTCACCTCACTGCCGTCTTTGCTGCTGACTGTCTGGAATGATGATGGTGCAGCCACCGGGAAGGCTCTGTCTGACTGGCAAGGCAGCTGGACTGTGTTCTATTGGGCCTGGTGGATCGCATCTGCACCATTTGTTGGTGTGTTTCTGGCTCGCATCTCCAAGGGGCGTACCATTCGCGAGTTTGTCCTTGGTGCCATGATCGCAACGTCTGCTATGTGCTTCATCTGGTTTGCTGCACTGGGTGGAACTGCGATTGATCTGGAGCTTTCCGGTGTTGCGCAGAACGAGATTGCAGGCACCGGTCTTTCTGATCAGCTCTATGCGACACTTGCTGTTATCTTAGAGCCCACAATGGCCTGGATCTTCTCCATCATTGTGGTCGCGCTGTTGCTGACCTATCAGATCACAACTGCAGATTCAGCTGTATTGGTCATTAATACCATCAATGCTGCAGGCGATGAGGGTCCCAAAGCCCGACCTCACATCCTCTTTTGGGGAACCGGTCTCGCGTTGGTTGTTGGCGCACTCTTAATCCTCGGCGGTCTGGGAGCAATTCAGACTGCGATGGTTATTGGTGCTCTGCCGTTTTCGGCAGTACTTGCCCTCATGGGAATCTCTGTCGTCAAAGCGATTATCCGTGATGTGCAACGTGAACGTCTCGGTCTGCTAGTGCCTGCAGAATAAGGTGCTCTCAAGATCTTAAAGTGCGCGATGGTGGCACCTTCGCGCATTTTCTTATCTGCCCCACTACCACGGTCTTACCCAACCGCAGCAGGAGCTCCGTTCAAGAGGCAAACTGCTACATTGTACCCGCAACTCAACAATACCAGCAACGAGCTCATATTATGTCCTGGAGTCTATGCACTGAACTAAGATTAAGATCCAGAGCTTGCATTGCAGCAAGGTATGACCAATCAACGAAAATCAGGTCTGCTGGAGAGGCAATAGAAAGTCTGCTCCCATTCACTAAACAGCGGAAAACCAGATCAGCATCAAGTTATGCTGATTCGGATGAGCCATCAGCGACAAGTTGATCAAAATCGACCTGTGGTTGAAGTCAAGCACTAGCCGGACGCGCCTAGAGTTAGGTTGAATGTCAGCTATTGGTCACGTATAGCAACTCTAGATCACGCACAAGAGCTACTGTAGAAATCTTGGGGTGAAGGTATCTCAACCCATGATGGAAGCGATCGAAGGTCCGGCTTTAGCCCTATCAGAGTGAAACTTTATTTTTTTCGCATCAATGCTGCTACAATCTCTGCCTTGTCGCTATGCCGCGCGCTATCGAGGTACGCATAGTGTCGCCGCGCTGTCGTTAAGTCAGAATGCCCTAAGATGTCCGCGATATCAGCCAGATCAACCCCACTCAAACGCAGATGAGATCCAACGGTGCGGCGCAGGTCATGGACTTGCAAGTCAGAAATGCCAGTCTTCTTGCACACATCATTATGTGCACCATAGAGAGTATGCTCATTTACAGCTGTGTTCCCCTTACCAAAAGAAGCAAAAACATAATCACAGCCTTTTACTGGAGGGATACTTCTCAGGTGACCGACTACTTCTTGGGCAAGTCGAAATGTCTTCTCCCCGGTCTTCGTTGGCTGTGACACCGCCCCCATCTCCAAGTCAAGCTGGTCCTAGTGCAGACTGAGCGTGTCTTCCTTTCTTCGGCCAGTCATCAGAAGAAAGCGCAGAGCATGGAGACCCATGATCCAATGCCGCCCACCGGCCTGAACCTCTTCCAGCCCATTCCAATACTTGCTCTGCTCCTCTGAACTCATAAACCGTGTTCGCGGCTTACGAGGACTCCTCGTTACGTGGAGCCAAGGATTAGCAAACGAAAGAGGGAGCAAACCCTGGGAGATCGACCAGTTGATTATTACCTGGCTTGTGATCGCCGCAGTATTTGCTGCGATCGGGCCATGCTTCTCAGAAAGCAGTCCAAACTTCATGCGACACCTATCGACTGTCAACGCTGCCGGGCTTAAGTTGTACCAGTCCTTAAACTTGTTTTTCCAATCAGATTTGTACTTTGCCAGGGTAGTGTTTGCGACCTCCCCCTCTCTGCGCTTGAAGTAAATCTGAGCAAGCTCATCCAGGGTCTCGATATGCATTAACCCTTCGCGCATAGCTTTTTTCATTTTGCGCAGTTCCTCACGCGCTTCATCAACACTGAGTTCTGGGAAATACCCCAGCGTCTCATACAAGCGCTGACTTGCAACTTTGACGTAAGCACCGAAAAGGTTCTTTTCTTTGCGCCAACTGTGACGAGCAGCCCCTCCTCTACGGAATCGGAGAGCCGGATACGTTTGTCTTCATACTTAAAATTTTTGAGATATGAGTTGGTGAGCCGGGTTGCCATGGAGATGGCTTAAATCACACACCCCTATATGAACACGAAAAATAACTTACACGCTAGTCACATGACCATTAAAACTTGCGGCATTTCGATATAACTCGAAATAACCGCAAGCCATTCAAATTAAAAGAAGAGATAGCTCAGTAAAAACCTATCAAACAGCGCCGGGATAATTCGGGCTTTCGCCATAATATGGGTATTTTGTTATTTAATATCAGCATATTAAGAAGTTTTTGATATTTTAATTGTCTCTATGTAGTCTCTTTTTTATTTGCTCTTGCACATCATAAGGAAGAAAACGCCTCTAATTAGAACCCCAAAACCCCCTCAGACCTTCAGTCTAGGCAAACGAGAAAGCGCAACCTCACTCTCTAGTAAACCTGCAAAATACTCGTATGGCGGGCGCTTGCCGTGATTACGGAGCACCGGACTGAGTGCGTGTGACATTGCTTTAAGTCGTCGAAATTTCGCAATCCGAGTTGACAGCAATCCGCATGCTTTGATTGTTGATTGATTTCGCATTTCACCCACCGGGATTTCTGGGCACTAGTTAAAACTGATCGAGATACCGCCACCAAGACGCGAAACTTTTGGGTCAGCATCTTGGATTGGACGGACTATTGATTGAATTGTCTTGTACTGATCTTTTGCCGCTCTTATCTCTTCCCAGCGTGGCGCAAGCGCAGCCCAATATTTATTCACTGTTGCCATTTCCCACATTCGCACCCGCAATTCTGGAAACCTATCCAGTAGAGCTTCACAGCGGCCAAAATCACCCCCGTCATGCGGGTACGAGCCGTCTGATTTGTTGCCTGTCAAATGCATCACAATGCATTTTGCCGACATTCCACGAGCGCACTCTTGTATTGCTCTATTGCTCATCTCTCACCTACCGGCCTTATTGGGATTGCTCAAGAAGCGCATCGAAGCGCTCTTGATCGAGGATGATCACTTGCTTCCAGTTGGGGTAATAGGTTTTGCAGCGCTGTTTAGTGTTCCATTCTTTGACGAATGCGAAAAGCTCATCTGCTGCTTCAATCTGGTCGTGGGCATCCTCATGCATGTCGTCTGCAGCGTTTAAGAGGATGCTCTCGGGGTCGATCTGAAGCAACTTCTCGGTGCATGTAAACACATAAGCTGGTTCGGTTTCATCGTGGCCGTGACAGTGCTCGCTGATTTCGCCAAGGCCTGAGAAGTAACCTTCGCCCCAGTCGCCAGAGTTGGTCTCCGATTGTACTACGCCATCATAGTCTTCGGCCTTCACGATCTGGGCTGCTTCAAGTCGTTTTCTCTCCCGGCACTTCTCGCATGCGGTGTAATGCGATTTTCCAAGCTCAACGCCACACTCACAAACCTTTGGCTTGCAGCAATCCTCAGCAAAGCGGCGGGCTGTTGCATGGGCCTTTTCGACACCGCAAGCATAAATGTTTGGTGAGTGGATGTGACCACATTTCCCGCAGGCATAGAGCAGCGTTTCGTTGCTACCTTTGTATGTTAGCTCTTTTACTTCCATTGGATCTCACCTCCTACAAATCGGACTTTGTTGGATTGCATTGAAAGACGGGTGCCTAGAGCCCTTACAGCTTAACTGTGCGATCATCGCCTTAACCGGTATTCAGCGACCAACTACCTAAGCAGCTTGAGGGTGCTACCCCCTCGACCAACGCAGATACCCGCCTATCAATGCAATTTCAAATTATTTTCTCTACATTGTAGAGATTACTATTCTAGGTTGATATTGGCAAGATATTTTCTACAATGTAGAGATACTAAATAAGCCGAGGTCATGTAGAGAAAATGGGCGATCAGTCCGAAAACAAGCCGGTAAAGTGGGGCTATATTTTGCAAGCAGAAGACCGCCCCAGCCTGCGCAAACAAAAAGAAAGCCTCTCTTGTCACGAAATTGACCTGAGCCAATACGGCCCAGTCTGGCATGACGTATTTGAAGGAACGACCACGCGGCCAAGGAAACACCTTACCGCCCGCGAGGATATGCTTGGAGCGATTAAACAGGGTGATACGCTTATTGTACCTGCCCTTAACTGCCTTGGGTTGTCGCCAGATGATATTGATTGGTTTTTATCAGAGCTGGCGAAACTGCGCGTGGACGTGGTTGTCAATGGCGGCTCTACTCGCATCAAAGCCGGTTCGGATACCAGTGAGATTATTAGCTTGGCAAAAAAGGCACAACGCAACCAACACATGAAGCGCTACCGGAAAACGAAATCTTAAAAAGGAGTTTGAAAATTGACAGACCAAAGCGAATTAATTGAACGTTATAAGAAGTATTCCCTGAATACTCTAAAAGAGTTACATGACAATGCCCGCGACGCATACAAGCATGATCGATCCATAACCGATGAACACAAGCGATTGGCGGAAGCTTGGGTGCCTGGCTATAACTACTCCGGTGTCGACGAACACTCTGATTGGCCGGTGCACGTTTTAGCTATGGAAGAAGCATTACGACACCATGGTGTTAGCTTCCAGAGCATAGACCTAGAACGCGAAAGTAGCTGATCCGGTAATCCAACTAAGGAGAAAATCCCTGTTCACGAGCAAAGCCTTTGCGCAAGAGCCGCCCGTACTCCCTCGGATTACCAAACAACATGAAGTTAGTTATATTTCGTTTCTTTCAGGCCGTATTTTGGATCACACTCTTCGGCGGAGTTTTGCTGCATTGGTGGGTCGGAGACGTAGTCATTGACAGAAAGTTTGAAGCAGACAAATACTTCTTTGAGCTGCGTGGGCAAAAAGATAACTGGATTGAAACAGCGCCTTTTTTATTCTGGGCGAGTTATGTGTTTAGATTTGTGATGATTTTTGGGTGCTCTGGAGCTGCGCTTTTTGCCCTGTGGCAATGGTTAATAAAAAAAGACTGACAATTTTCGTATCATGAGACGCTTAATCATTCCGACTACAAAGCGCCCAACTAAGGAGCCTAAGGTTTGTATCAGAATTGGGATGAGTCTAGTTATCCGGCAAACGAGACGTTCTGCGCATCCATCGCAAAGATTGATGAGCAGCTGCGTAGGCAACCATTGCGATGGGCTTTGTCAGCAGCCGATAGGGTAGCTTACAGAACCGACTGGAAGCCTGGAAAACTCGCTTTCTACCGGTCGCTTATCTTGCTGGGCGATACCATCGGTCCACCGTGCTTTAAGCTCACGCCCAAAGGGACGAATGCAGATATCGTCGAGGGCCGACACCGCATCTATGCTTTTCACGAGGCTGGATACGACCGTGTTTTGGTGTGGTGCGAACCAGAGGTTCACCAACAACTTCAAACACTCATAGGAGTTTAGGCGGCACCGTAGGTAAGGAAGAACGATGGGGAGTTTGCGCTTCTAAGCTGTTGAAGAAGTCACCGTCCATAAAAGGAGCGCAGTTTTGTTTCGAACTATATTTAAGCTTTTTGAACGCATTCCAGAATTCGTGAAGTTCAAACTTACCGCGGCTATGGCCTGCAGCGTCTTAGGGTTCCTGCTTGGAGGGGAAACTGGCGTGGCCTTTGGCGGCGGTTCTGCAATGGCAGGCTCCTCATTTTTTGCAATTCTTGGGTTCTGCATCGGTCCATTCGTAGACCGTAGATACACTAACCCAATTGTACAGGTTGTTTGGGACTTGCCGCAACGTATTTTGAAATCAAATCAGTCCAACTAAGGAGAGGTATCAGAATTTGGGCAATCTACTAGACAGGGAGGAGCAACTTAATATCCTCCGCATTCTCGCAGATCATTATCCAGAACCTGCTAATGTCCTTGGCACATTTGGTAAGCAACATGACAACACGTTAAAAGTTAATCTAGCATACCTGCAAGAGCACGGTTTGATTGACCTGACCATTATTCCGTCGCTGCAAGCACCCCACCCGCTGCCAACAGACGCGTCAATTCCAGCCAAGGGCTTAGATTTTCTTGCAGATGATGGTGGGCTCTCTGCGATTTTAGGCGTTGTAACAGTCCGTTTCGCAGACCAAGAAATTCGAAATCTTCTTGTTCAACGTATTGCAAATGAAGAAGGCGATGAAACCATAAAGAGCCGAATGGTGGAAGCCGTCCGATCTCTACCTGCCGAGGCAATAAAAGGGATTGGGACAAAAGCGATTGAGCACGGCATCGCAAGTTTTCCGGCTGGCTTAGCAGCCATAAGGGCAATGCTTGAAATCTAGTCCAACTAAGGAGCAGATTATGCAGCTTCCCGGTAAAAAGCTTCAAGAATTGATGTTGCCCGCCTATTCGCCATGCATTCACTTTGGCGCATGTCGAGAAGCAAAATTTGTCCCTGATTCAGGCCATGTACCTAGAGGTTTCCTCGGAGCAACAGGAGCTCTTGAAGAGGTTGAACTGGTAATGGTGTTTTCGCGACCTGGAAGCCCAAAACACGATGAACGCTACCAGCATACCAATAGCTCGGAACAGTTCCTCAAACAAAGCTCTGGATTTGTTTATGATTGCTTCAATTCTTGCCGCAGTCCGTTTCATAAAAACGCTAGATGGTTCATAAATCAGCGATATCCGGGCATGTCGTTCGATGAGCAATTGCGCCATGTATGGTTGACTAATGCTAGACTATGCTCAGTCCTCACGAAAGTGCGCCCCTCTCAAGACAACACATGCACAAATCAATTTCTTAGGAAACAAATATCGCTTTTGCCCAATGCGATTGTCGTGGCATTTGGGGACGTTGCTGAAAGCTATCTAAAGCCGCTAAACATTGACTACATCAAAGCTTATTCACTTTCGCCCCCCCGCCGCAAATTATAAGCCCGCAAAGCCAAGCTGGACGGCGGCATTAACCGAGATCCAGAACCGCAGACGATCCAAGTAAGGAGCAATCAGTGCCTAAATATTCGATTTTCAACCGCCCCAAGCACGATGTTACTGAAGTTATAATCACCAACAGAAAACCGGTTCCAGGCGGCACTGAACTCACGGGAAAATACCCTCTAGATATGACACAAAGTCAAGTTGAACAAATTGTCAAAGGCACCTTCGGTGGGCGATTTGAAGAATTCGACCAAGGCCGTTTCGTGTACACCGCCTATAATGACTAATCCTAAAAAGGAGACAAAAGTGGCAAAGCCTTTGGACAAATTTTATGGAGAGATCCTAAATCCTACGCTGACAGACTTTAAGTCTGAGCCTGAAATGCTTCACAGAGGCTTCAACGCTGTAGCCGTTGTCGATTCTTACTCAGCTCATATTTTCCAAGAACTTCTCACAAAAAAGAAAGATCCTTTCGTTGAGATCGGCGCTCCACCTCAAAGAGGGGATGACAGCAAGTTTAGGAATGAGCTCGCAAAGCAGGACCCAAATTTCAGACTACTTCGCGATATTGCAAAAGCGAACAAACATGCGCGATTATATCAGCACTCTCCAAAAGTGAATGGGTCTGATGATACTCAGCAAAAATCTCTTGGTTGGGGAGAAGGTGGTTTCGGAGAAGGCAGATACGGCGGCACGCCACAACTTTATGTAACTGATCTAGATGGAAAGGAACACAATCTAGAAAGTCTGCTAGATGCATCACTTGCTTTCTTAAATGGAATTGCAACTAAACATAACCTTCTATGAATTCCATTTAACAGGCAGGACTGAGAAAGCCCTGCCCTTCTTCATCAACTCTCCAACCGTGCCTCCAATAGAGATATCGGCACTACCACAGCCCTTCGCTGCTTACCATCGATCGTGATGGCATTTTGACTTTGGCAGGCGCCCACTAGCTTTTGGAGGGCCAGCTTCCAATTGCCATGCCACTGGGTGAGGCGGAAGACCTCCCAGAGGTATTCGTGGTCGTAGGCGATGGCCACACCGTCAGGATAGGCTTGCGGGCGTATCTTTATGCCAAGTTGCTCCATGCGCCGCGCAGCCATTTCATCCGCCAAGCCGAACGCCAGAGCCACTTTTACGCTCAGGTTATGCCCACAAGTGAAGTTTATCAGATGCTTTAGACAGCCTTCCGGATCATCTGCCGGAGTGCCTGCAGCCTCGTTTACGCCATCCCCGGCAATCTCCGGCAAACCCAGCTTGCCCCAAAGCGTCATTGCTGCTTCGCGCCCGTAGATATGCCGCGCTTCTGACAACAGATTGGCGCGGGCGTTCATCTCGTTGACCAGCAACACTTGCTTGGGATCAGCTGTCTCCGTCTTTGGCAGAGGAGCTGTAGAAACTGGGCCCATGGAGTATGTGCCTGTTCTGCGCAGAGCTGGAAGGACTTCAGAAGTCACCCACTTCTTGAACGTTTTCGCTGCAGGCTTTCTGGATTTAAAGATCAGGGAATAGAGGCCGCTCTCACTCACAGCAGTAACTTGACAACCTCCACGTCCACTCGGATTAGTAATCAGAGTGCGCTCATCCTGATCAAGATACTTGGTCGCATCACTAGGGTTTTGAAACCCCAGAACCGCGCAAACGTCCTTCGCAAGGAACCAGATCAGACCTTCAATAGCAATTGTTCGAACGGAGTAATCATCATCAAAGTCAAAAATAGTTAGAGCAGACATTACGCCGCCACCTCCCCTTCACTAAAAGAGGCAAACTCATCTTCAGCGCCATTCAATGTGGATCGCAAGCTCTCATGCTTGTCCTGCAGCGAGCCATGTAGCGCCAGAAGAGCTTCAAACAGAGGATCATCCACCACCATCTCATTAGAGATGCAGTTTAGAGCATCAAACAGCCCCACCATACGGATGATATCTGTATTCAGTTGAGTAAGAAGAGAATGAAATGCACGCAATTCCCGCGTGCTGTCATCAAGAACAGCCATGATCTAATCCTTTTAAAAGAACTAGCCTGACAGCCACCTGCGAAAATGGCGGCCAGACGCCACGGGTTCGCAGACCGATTAAAAGGTAAATCGGCAGGCCGAAGCCTCCCATAACGCCTGACCATAAGCGCAACAAAAAACGCGCTCAAAAAGAACGGTCTTTTGGCGCGGTGACGCCCTTTTAATAAACAGGCTGCGAAACCCGGCCCACCGCTTTCAGATGAGCTTGCACAGGTTGACCGAGGATGGGAAGGTTGTCAAGGGAGGTGCTTTTTGCATCCGCTATCAAGGAAATTATTCCGAATCCCGAACATTATTCGAGCTGCATTAAAGCTCATAAACTCATACTTGCCCTTATCACAACTGATAATTACCTCCCATAACCATTTGATTTCATTGAATATGAAGTAAATATGATCATTTAAGGTATGGACAAAACATAAAAAAAAACTACCTTTAGTTGAGTGGAAACCATAAAACACCCATAAGATTTCGCGCATTTACCGCAGCTCAACTTATGCCTTTAATGCATACCAAACATATGCGGGCTTTTCTTTATCGGTGTTTTAATGGATTTCAGTGTAAAACTTGAGGGTTCACCAGAAGGCACAATCGACGCTCTAAATCGGCTATTTACCCAGCTCAATTTTGGAGTTTATCACGTTATTGTTTTGACCTGCCTTCCAATAGCGATAGTG
The DNA here is from genome assembly GCF_001431305.1 of Pseudovibrio sp. POLY-S9. Taxonomy (NCBI): domain Bacteria; kingdom Pseudomonadati; phylum Pseudomonadota; class Alphaproteobacteria; order Hyphomicrobiales; family Stappiaceae; genus Pseudovibrio; species Pseudovibrio sp. POLY-S9. The sequence continues at coordinate 189,600 of NZ_LCWX01000260.1, read as the reverse complement.
GTCACACCTTCAACAATCAGGGCGCTCACTCACATGATTAAAGTGATCGTAGACACAAAGGCGGAAGACCGCAGAAGAGACTTTAAAGTAGGACAAATACTTCGACTTCGCCTCTTAAATGAGCACAAAAAACGTAAGCAACGTGAGAAGGAGGACAATTAAATGGCTTTAACTGCAACTTTAGCGGTATTTCTTGTTCTCGGACTTTTTGTCGTCAGGGCGTTTGCAAACTCAATTACATTGCAGATGCAAGCTTACAAACATGCGTCAGATATCTTCTACGAACGCGCTCAGGATCTGATGAATTATGATTGCGTTTCAATCGAGATACTTAGCACCGTTGCAATGTACAGCAAGCTCATCAACAAACGATCTGCTTCAGTAATTCTGCTTAAAATCCTGAAAGATGACAGTCCTATTCAAGAGACTGAGAAATCTCACGCGATCCAAGAACAGCTAACCAAAGACCCTGAGTTGGAAAAATTATATTACCGAATGCTAATTCAGGGAACGTACGCAATGAGCTTAGCAACGCCGATCATTGGTATGTCTACTGTAAATGCGCTTATGAGCATCATATCTCCTGAAGAGGACGACAGAAAATCTGAAATTGCACCAGTTGGAATGACGTTGCTGACAAGAAACAAGGAATTCAGCAAGCTAAAAGCCTCTGACTGGTTTGCGAATACACGAGCTGCCTGAAAACCTTCAGGCAGCTGCTAAGCCCTAACTCCCCATCTTCGGCAGTCGCGGATTCTCTCGCCACCTTCGGGCTAACTTGATCAGCCCCTCAGATAAAGCCAGACCGCAAAGCCCAAGCACAAAGCCAGTCGCCCCTTCTACGCCTTCGCCCTGCGCCCCAAACCATGCCGAGATGGCTGGTGCAACGATCGGTGTCAAGTGACCGGCGAACAAAGCCCCTACGATCGCAGTCCCGACTGATCTCGATATCCACATCAGCCGGCTTCCATCGCGTTCCTCTCTGGAGGAGACGATTGCACGCACCAGGCCACCAAAGAAGCCCGCTGAAACATGCACCAGTTTTATTCCCAAAAATGCGTAAAGCGGATCGCTCATTTAAAACCAGCCTCCAAAAGCCAAGCAGAAAAAAAGCCCGGCATAATAGCCGGGCAGATGCACTCTAATCAGTCAGCTGACCTTACGGGTCAGTACACCAGGGAGCTACCTTTGTGCCTCCATCATACGGAACCGCATGACTGTGCTCGATCAGCAGAGCACCGAGATCCTCTCCAGATGGTAACGCAAGTTCGCCGACGACGCGGCCTGCATACTTCCCCAGCTCCACCTTAGTGAGCACCACCGTTTCGCCAGGTTTAGCCCGCGCCTTAACAAAGTCAGTGGCCTCACGTCCAAGCTGGTTCTCACGCTCCTTTATATGAACAGGCACATCTGCTGCCCGACCTCCATATTGAGCCCTACACCCGCTTCCGCGTTTTTCTGGTGTATCAACACCAGAGATCCGGACATCAATGCGCTTGTACTCATAGGGCCAGACCTCAACCATCACCCGCAAGGTGTCAGCATCAATCACTTTGATCAGCTCAGCGTTGAACGGGCCCGGCAACACCGGAGGCGCCGCCACTGCCTGAACCAACATCAACATCGGGAGTGCGAGAAATCCAATCAGTATATTCCGCATTCTCATGGGGACCTCTTAAGGTTTGGCAAGCAGGCTGATGCCAGTCATCCACTGCACACACTGCTCGCCGCAAAGCGTTGTAATTTGCTGTCACCTCTCGCAACCGGCTGTGGGCTGGAAGTGCATCCAGCTCATCTGCCACTGCAATTGAATATGCTGCGCTATAGGATTTCAGCGTAGGGCGTGGGAACCGCCACTCATAGCCCTTGGAAACGGCGCTATCAGCTTTCGTGCCCCACTCCACTATTGGGTTTATTTGCTCAAAGCCCCTGCTCGCGCAGGCGCTGAGTGAGATCGCGAGGGTCATCGTCAGCCAGCTCTTGCGCAGCTGCGTCCTCGGCCTCTCGCGCATTCTGTTCAAAATCATGGTGAACTTCCTGCTGGTCCGCCGTGGTAAGGCGTTCCTGAGTTTCACGTTGATCTTTACGCTCAAGAAAGACTTCCAGGACCGTCTTGAGCAGTGCTGCCAGTACTTGCTTCATGAGCATCACCGTTTTGGCTTAGGAGGCACTGGCAGCGGACCAAGTTTAGATGATTGCTCCCTGAGCGTGCCAAGTGTCTTTGCGCCAACTCTGCCAGCTACAAACTCCTCCAGGCCTTGCTGATCCAACTTGAAATGACGGATAGCGCCAGGTGCCTTTCGCACTGCATATCCCGCGAGTTCGGCAACTACCTCTGACTTAGTTGAGACCCGCAAAGATGAACGATTGCCTTCATAGGCATCAGTCAACATCTGCCGCAGTTTGGAAAGGACAATATCATCCAAAGTTTTGCGGTGCTTTTCATCCAGAACTACACCCGTGTATTTGACAAGCAGCCGCATGAGCCAGGCCAATACCGCCGAAACGAGTAGGCTGATAACACCTAGCAGGGTTGGCATCAGCGCATCGACCACGGGAGCCAGATCAATTGTATAACCGCCCTCACCCGCAGCATAAGCAGAGGGCAGAAGAACGAGCGAAAACGAGAGAATGCAAAGAGCAAGCATAAACAGCCCCTTTGCATAGGAGAGCATCCGATGCATTACAGTATCCTTTTAGATTGCTGAGAGAGTGGGCTTAGAATTTGCCCCAGGTCGCGTTGGTTCCGCGACTATCGATGTGGGTGAAGGTCTCGTAGGCACCGAGACCACCAACAAACCCACCTGCGGCCCGGTCATTGCGGAGCCATTCAAAACACTGGCCTGACGTCCAAACCCTTGCTTCGCAGGTCCAGTGCTGTGAACTTCACGTGCTGACTTTTCTCGGCACCGTCAATCGCCTCATTGTAGCCCGAACTACGATAGGCGCTTAAAATTGTCAGCGGCCCACCGGAAGCCTCACGCAGCCGATCGGCCACCATAATTGTGGGAACAATGTTTGACCAAAGCTCAGGTGGAGGCAGCGAGTTCAATCCGTAAGCCGGATGCTCTGGATTACTATGACTTTCGCCCATAAACATCAGTTCACCAGCTGAGAAATGGCGCAGCCCAAGGCCTGCGCAGAAAGCAGAAAAGCTCTCCGCACGTATTTGTTCGATTGCATTCATTGGGAAACCTCCAATAAAAAACCCGCCTCAGTGGGCGGGTTGACCGTTGCAGCACGCGCCACTAATGACGAAAACTGCGCATAAAATCTTACAACTAAGTAGCTTTGGCTTTACCTTCAATTTCTGTCAGTAATCCACCGCCTTTGGAGTAACTGTGGGTGACGCCTTCTGCGATAAACTCCAACCCGTCTACACCAGGGCGAACGCCCGTATATGTAAACGGTTGCCCAGCCAGAAAATCTGGTCTGCCCTCAATTGAAACTGTTGTGGTCACCTCACCGCGCAGCAGCTCTTTGGCACGTGCCTTAGCAGCCTCTCTTGCCTCGCCTTCAGAGCTGAAGGTCTCACGGATCTTGTAGGTGCCCTTCCCGCTCGCATCGCCCTGTGCCTCAACACTGACACGGCGGGCTTTGTTCGGGTCCTGATAGTACGCCTTAATCGTCTTGTACCGGCCACGATCTCCAAACCGCACGCGGCACGACCCTTCAATGATCTGGGTTTGCGAGATGGTTTGAACAGGAAGTTCCTTTCCACTCGCACTTTTACCGGTTCCTTTTTCGGCAAAAACCAGCCGGCCATCTTTGATAGCAAACAACGCACCATGGCGACGCGCAAGCCGTTCAAGCAGGTGCATATCCGATTCACTTTGCTGACCGAGCCACTCATAAACGTGGGCAGCAACTGCATCATCAATGACAGGCTTTAGTCCGTGCTCACCGGCTATCTGCTTCACAATGTCTTTGACGGACTTATTGTCAAAATGGCGTTCTTTCTGGGTCTTCAGGTCTTCCGTTACATCCGCGCCTTGTCCTGGCACATTGAGGAGATACGGCAGGCACTGCACCTCAATTTCGCTGGCCGTATATTCGCCTTTGTACACCAGACCACTGGTGGCGTACCCCATCCAAACCTTGATCTTAGCTTTTGGCTTTGGCAGCGCGACAAAGGGAGGACCATCCTCCAGTTCGAGATCAACGGTATCTGATCGCGTACCTTCACGGTCCACCACTCGGATGGAAATCAAGCGTTCCAGAAACAGCCCCGAAACGGGTTTGCCGTCGATAGAGACTTTTACGATTGGCCGCATTGTCTAATCCCAGAGCTTCAGCGTGGTTGTCTCATTACCGCTTAAAACCGGCATAGAGATCCTGGTTCCACGCGGCACAATAGGTGTGAGCCCCACAAGGTGGGTGTTTGCCGCCAGCACCGCTTCAACGCTGCCTCTGGTATGGCCGTAATACTGCGAGCAGATCAGGTCCAGAGGGCGCTCCATGTCCACCTCAATCAGTTCCGCCATGTGTGCTCCGTGAGTTGAGTTAAAAGATCGAAGCGACAGCTCCAATCACATTAAAAAAACTGCTTGGGTAGGCCAGCAGCTCGATGGTGTATTCATTTTGCCCCGGTGTACCGATCCGGTTGTGAAGGCTTTGAGCTTCTTCAACCCCTTGTATGGTGTGAGATCCAAATACCCGCCCACCAATAGACACCAACATCAACGGCACACCCTGCCTGGCAGCAAGACGCACACCGTCAAGCGTTGTTTGCCCGCCGAATTCTTGCGGAAACAGGACTCCATTGATGCGGATGGTTTCAGAGCCGGGGCCCGTCCATTGCTGGGCATGCATACGCCCGGCAGTTTCCTGCGTGGCCCACCGGGTTTCCAGTGTCCGTTCCAGCTCTGTATAGCCAAAGCCGTGCGCATGAAACAAAAATGGCCCCAGCGCCATGGGAATTGGTCCAGCCATAGCCACTCCATAAGTTTGTAAGATTACATCCCGCCATCAGAATGATACTGGCGAAGAGCTTTAACGCTCTCTCGTCCTACATCCTTGCCCAATGAGCGAGCGTCTCTGCCACTTCCACCGGACACATGTACATGAAGCTCACCCACAAGCGGTGCACTACGAGCTGTACTGCCAGCCCCTTGCTGCTGAGTAGCTGGCGGAGTAAACAAGGCAGCTGGAGCAGGCGGTTGCGGTAAAGACAAGCCAATGGGCATTGCAATCGCAGCAGATGCCGCAAGTGCTCTGATTTGTTTCAGTTGGTTGTTGTTGGAGACATATTGGCCCCTCTCGGTCCAGATGTATTCCGGTCCGTTTTCTCCAACGAGCGCCGGACCACGGCCTGTGACACCACCTCTTGCAAAAGCTGGCAATGGCTTTGCTCTGGGGGCGTTTGCTGGCACCATTACCGCTTTAATCTGGTCTACTTTTTGTTGCAGGGCCGGCGCGATCTGCGAGGCCCGCAGATCTTTTTCAAGCTTGGCAATTGTTTGTGTCAGCTGCTCGCGCATACGGTTCAGGGTCATAAGCTGGGAAGCCTCCTGAGGCGTCCCTTTCACCTTGGCAATCTTGTCGTCAACGAACGCCAGCTTTTCCTTCGCCGTTGCCAGGTCGCCGGTGAAGGCACTCTTGTTTTTGGTTTCTCGGGGGCCATAGATCTGATCACGTATTGCAGTCAGCTCTTTTGGCGTTTCTGCCAGCGGATTATAGCGTTGCAACCAATCATCCCGCCCCTTCCAGTACTCTTCAACTTTTTCCTGGAACAGGTCAGCTTGAAGACCGGCTTTCGCGTGAGCAGGAAATACCTTTCCCACCCCAACATCAATCTTTTCCGCCGCAAATTCAGCAATATCACGTTGCGCTTTTGCTGTAGCTACAATCATTGCAGCCACACCGACCTTGCCAATAAAATCATTCGCAGAATCTAAAACACTCTCTTCCCCTTCTGAAGAAGCCCCCTTTTTTGTAGCATCAGGGGGCCGCCCGTCTTTCAGGCTTGCCCCTCCAGCCACGGCCAGATCGCCCAGTAAAACACCACCCCTGTGCCCAGTGAGCTTGCTACGCGCCGACTTAAGCCCAATGGCAGCAATCGTTGCAGTTGCAACAAGCGTGGTCAGCGCACCGCCCACTGCAACTAATCCAGCCAAAACAGCGGCGATGGTACCTGCAATCTTGGCTTCATCTGGATTTTCTCTTACCCATTCACGCAACGGCGCAAGAAACGCGCGAAGGCTCCTGGAAACTGCACGGACAACGGGCAACATAGTTTCCCCAAACTCCGCTTTCAGCGCATACATCTCATTGGAAAGCAGTTGCAGTTCGTTTTTGGTTGTCGCTGATTTTGAAGCGTATTCGGCTTCAGCAGAGCCTTTATATCCCACATGGACATCATTTGGATCGTACTGCCCGTCATTTTCAACCAGCTTGTAGGTGTCTTTTAGTAGCTGGACATTCGCAGTCAAGCCTCCAAAAGCAATCGCTTCCTGACCAAACAATTTTTTCTCAATCGCCAAACGACGATACTCTTCCACACCTTCCAGTTTTTCAACCACTTTGAGCAAAGTACCAAAAGCATCAACCTGCATATCCTTGGCAACCTGGACAGGGTCCATGCCAATTTCCTCAAAGGCCTCCCTCTTATCTTTGCTTAAAGTATCTGCACCGGTCAGAGTATTGACCACATTCTTAAATGTAGTGGCAACAACTTCCGGCGCAAAGTTATTGGCGATCATGGACGAGCCAAGTGCAAGCGTTTGATTTTGGGTAAGGCCTGTTTTCTCAAAAATACCGGCGACACGGGAGAAGTAATTGAGCAGGTCAGGTGCTATGGAGGACGTATTGTTGGAAAGATGGTTCACCGCATCCACATAGTCCGCCAAGCCGTCCATATCTGTATTCAAAGAGGTTTTCGTCTTTGCCAGCACTTTACCGGTCAGCCCGCCATCAAGATCGAATGCCACACCAGACTTACCGGCGAGTTCGGTAAAGCGAGGTAAATCCTCCTTTGCAATACCCGCCGAGGCACCCTCTGCCTGCAAGGCAAACAGCTCTGTCAGGGGCATAGCAATCTGCGTTGATTTTTCAATTGTCGCCTGTTTGAATTTCTTTTCTTCTGCCTCGTCGGTAAAGTTTGTTTTGGCTTTCACATCAGCAAAAGCATCCTCAACATCAATCGCAACATCCACAGGGTTGAACATGGCCCGCAAAGTTCTTTGGGCACCATAAAAAGCAGCAGCACCACCAGCACCAACCGCCGCCGTTTTAACAGCCCGACCCTTCATGGCTTGCTGCTTTTGCTCCCTTACCTGAGATGCTTTCTTTTGCTGTGCTAGCTTGGTATTCTGCGCGTCTATGGCCTTGCTGGTTTTGCCCATAGCCGCTGCAAGTTTCAGCTCTTCAGATGTCAGGTCTTCCACGCTCATTCCAGCTGAACGCATATCGCCTTTCATATCAGAGACGGACTTAGAAACTTTCCGCGTTTCCTTAGAAAGCTTTTCCGCCCCTTCTTCTGCCTGATCGTAGGCCCGACCAACTTTTTTCGCCTCACGCGTTGTGCTGGCAAGCTGCTTGGAAAGAGTTTTAGCTTCCTGCCCGGCCTCTTTGGTCTCAGTGTTAAGTGCAGTCAGCTGCTCTTTCTGTGCAGTCCGTGTTGCTTTCAGGCCCTGCTCTTCTGCCTTCAGTTCAGCAATAGCAGTCTTCAGGCCATCAATCGGTTCCTTAGCTTTCTTGGCTGCGCGCATCTGCTCTTCCAGAGCCTTTCGCGCTGCTTGATTGCTCGCCAGCTGTTTGCTGGTTTCAGCCTGTTCAGCCTTCAGGCGCTGCATACGGTCGGCAAGCAGCATCACCCGATCACTTGCTGACTCATAAGATCCGGCCAGCAATTTGGCCTGACTATTCAAACCCGCAAGTTGTTCCCGCCTACCTGCAACCTCCGTATAAGCTGCTTTGGTTTTATTCTTCAGGCTGTCCAGCTGGCCTTCCAGTTTCCTGAAGTCCCCGAGCTGGTTCATTTTGTTGTTGAGGGTTTTCACCTCTCGCACCCATGGCTCGGAAAACTTCTTTGCGGCCTGCGCACTCGCACCCGTGGTCTTTTGAAACTCGCGGGTCATGTTGGAGACCACGCGCAAGTTCAATTGGGTTTCAATCTTGCGCATGGCATGCTCCAGTTTGCTTTAATTATCGCCGGGAGGTCTCAAAAGCTTCCCGCTTGATCCTCTGGGCTTCATAGAAATAGTCGATGGCTTTTTGCGGTGACAGCTGTTCCACATGGCTGAGCGGCGTGGATAGGTGAGCGGCAATCTCTGCCGCCACCTGTAGCCAGCTTAAGCTTGTTCCGTCACCGCTTCCGCGTTTGGGTCTTCACCCTCACCCGGTCGCTTATCAGGAGGAAGAAACAGCGGAACCGTTTGCATGTCGCACGCGTTGTAATCATAAAGCTTCAGACGCTTGATGACAGGCAGGCTCACATCGGCAAGAGCTGCCAACAACACAGCGTTGCTTTCCAGAGTGTCCTTTTCAAACTTCTCGGCCTGAATCATGTCCGCAACAGTGGGTTCGCGAAACACAAGCTCGTTATAGGTCCGCCCATCATGCTCGACAGGCGATTGCAGTTTTACAGTGATCTGATCCATGTCGGTCTCTTAAAGCTGGAGTGCACTGCGGATGCTGTCATATTGCGACACACCGCCAATCTTCACGTCGAAATCATCCATATCAACAATCTGGGCACCGTCGATTTCCAGTTTCATTGAGTGGACCGAGACCTGATAATCCGTCTCTGATTTATCACCTGGCTTCCAGCCTCCGGGATCAACCTCGCGCAGGAAGCCGCGCATGTAACAGGTGGCGCTATGAGTGGTGCCGTCCTCATCAGCAAACGCCCCGGTAGCGAGAAAATCCTTTTCAACACCAGCTGCCAGCCCGAAGAGCTTCAAAGTCTCAGGGTCAAAGGCTGTCATTTTGAAGCTCATTTCCAGCTTCTCATAGCCAAGGACCACATCGCGTTCTTTGATCATGCCGGCATTGCGCATGCTCTCGGTTTTCACCGTGAGCTTGGGAATGGTGATTTCACTTGCGTTGCCCACTTTGGAATCGCGATCCACGAAAATGGTGCAGTTGCGCAAGATGTATTGCGGTGTCTCTTTCATGGGGTTTCCTTAAACGGAGGTGGTCAGAACACCGTTCAACAGCTCGGTGTAATAGGTGATGTTGCGGTGAGCGATGAAGCGGATATCTTCCATGGGAGCTGGCGGTTCAAAGTCCACGGCCAGCGTGATTTTGCCGCCTGCCATGGCCTCGTCCGTGTTGCGCTCCATGTCCAGCCAGACCTTACCGCCCAGGATCGCACCTTCAGCCTTGAGCTTGGCCATGAAGGCATTCCCGCTCTCAACCATGAACCGCAGGTTGGCTTTGGAGAACGGCTTATCGACAAACTCCATGTAAGCGCTGCGGATAGCATCATTGATGAAATCAGCCGTCCGGCGCACCGCCATAAACCGCCAAAGATCATCCCCGCCAGAAAGCCGGTTGCCCCATGTCTTAAAGCCGTCTCCATGATTGATGATGGTGGCAATGCCGCGCTCATTGAGATAGTCGGTCTGGGGGCCATACGCGATCGGGCGGGACACCGCCGTAACACCGTTGATTGTTTTGTTGGAGAGCGACCACCAGAACCCGTGCGTGCGATCCGTTTTTGCCTGCACACCGCAAAAATACGGCGCGGATGGCTTAAACCGGTTAGCATTGAGATCCGTGTCCCAGTCGCCAACCTTTGGATCAACAATAAAGATACGCGGGTGGGCATTTACTTCCTTAAAGTTCACCGCGTCCTGATCCGTGCTATCAGGTCCATCAACGATGCCGATGGCTTCAAGCTCACCCAGAACACCGCCAAGCTCAGCAATCACCGGATCACCAACCGCGCCAATATTGACAGTCGCGGTTGCCCCGTTGCCATCCCCGTTCAAGGTAGCTGTGGCATTGGTGTAACCGGAACCGGCCTTGGTAATCACCAGTTCGGTGATTGCCCCTTCCAAGACCATTGCAATTGCCTCAGCCCCGGTGCCATCACCTGCAATCGTAACGGTTGTGGCATCGGTATAACCGGCACCACCACTTGTCACATTGATGGATTGCAGGCCTTTATCTTCAAAGCTGCCAGTAAAGCCAGGAATGGCAATCAGGCGCGGTGTCAGGCCATGCGCCGACTGGCATTTTTTGAGCGCGTGGATACCGGTGAGCGTGGAGGCTTCACCGATCACGTTAGAAAGCGTTGCGGCAGCGTCTACCCCTTCCGCAACGCGGATCACAAACACGTAGGTTCCCACCTGTTTAAACACCGCATCAACGCCATCGCGCAGATTTCCGTCCCCAAGCAATGCCGCCTTGCTCTGGTCCCCTAAAAGCAACACCGGCTCGTTCAAAGGGAAGGCTTCAGCATCGGCACCTTCAGCAGTGCCAATCAATGCGATGGTAGAGGTTTGGGCAATCTCGATAAGAATGGGGTTTTCAGCAGATTCAAAGACCCGCACCCCATGGTGAAAGCTGACATCAGCCATTCAATTCTCCATAAAAAAACCGGCCACACAGGACCGGATACGGATGAAACTCAAAAGGAAGGGAAGCGGCTTAAAACTGCTCTGTCAGTGCAACCACTTCAGGCGGACACTCCGGCCAGCTGGCATCCTGTGTGAAATCAGTACCCGGATCTTCAGCAAGTTCCAGGCATTTGGAGCGCATAGCACTCACCCAATCCAGTGCAGCCTTTGTGCTGGTCAAAAGCGTGACTTCATCAGCACTTCGCTCAGCAACGGCTTTGCCAGCAATGGCAGCCGCAGCCGTTGCCATGTTCATCTGGGTCTCAGCGCTGGCGCGGGCATAAATGCGCTTGCGGCATTCCGCTTTGATAAGCTTTAAATTCTCAGCAGAGAGGGTGTCGTCTATCACCACCTGGGGAACGCCATGAGCTCGCAGAGAGGCTGGCTCAAATTGTATAAAGTCCCGCCCCATATAGTTAAGCGAAATATTAGCCATCTGATCCTCTTAAATTTTTTCCAGATTTGTGGTGATTGAAGAAATGCTGCTTGCCTCTGTGCCGGCCGGATCTGTAAATCCTGATACAAGTTTGCCCAAATAGGGGTTATCACTTGTGGTGCACTCGAACAGAACAACGGTGCCGATTGCAAGTGGAGCAAATACATTCCCGAAAATATTTTCTGGCAGAGAGAGGTCGCAGTAGCTCATGAACAAAGAGGGCATACCCAGATCTCGCGAATAGCCAACTCTGATTGGGCTAGCGATAGAACGGCGTATCATATTTGAGTATGGCGCAGTGAGTTCGGGTACTTGCAGTTTAACATTATTGAGCAAAACCATAGAGCGGCCCGCCATATTAATCCCTCTTAAACCGCGCACTTCCTGCCCATTATCACCAAGGGAATACGGCTGAAAAGTTAGAGTATGCTGTTCGCCAACACTGTCAATGTAAAGCCCCTGGTGATTGAGAGAGACTATCTCAGAAAAATGATAATCAGACAGCAATTTAACCTTGCAGATGCCAACCTCAGGCACCCTCTTTACAGCTTTTTCAATTGACCGTAAGGGCTCATTTTCGTTTCCAGAGTTATCATCGTCTCCGTTTATCTGATCAACCCAGAACACCTTCATCATATCCGGTGCGGCTGCGAGCGCGGCCTTGCGCTCCACCTCGGCCTCATTGCGATAGTTCGCAAAATACTCTTGCAACTTGCGGCTTTCACTAACCAGCCCTGCAATATCTCCTGAAAGTGACATCTGCCTACCTTTCTCGTTTTAAGTGGGTTAAGCTGCCGCGATGGGAAGCGTTCCTGCCTGGATCAGGTCCAGCGTTTCTTGTTGATGGGATTGAAGCTTGGCAAGTTCATCAGCCCTCACATCAGCTTTGGCCTGCGCCAACATGTTTGCAGTGATAGCCGTTGCCAATTGTGCAAACTCCTCGCCATAAAACAGCTGCAGATCCACATCACCCGAGACCTGAATGACGCCCTGAGGAAGTGTCGCAAGTGCCAGCACAAAGGAAAAAGCAATCGGTACGCCTGGGGTGTATTGAGCTAATGGCGTGTCAGGGTCTGACCATACGGCCAGCAATGTGCCATCCTCTAACATCACACCAAGCTCAGCCAGTGTGAACCCGGTGTTCCCGTCAATCTTGGCCGTAATCTCCATCTGAAAATCATCCAGATAACGAGATCCAATTAACTCGATACGGGCTTTCTCTGATTTCAGACTGTTCTCATTGCCTGTTGGCGTGTAACGCGAAGTGCCAAAGGCCAGGTGTGTGATCCTGGCATGAAGGCTGGCATCTGAGGCATCAAAGATGGATCGCATGCCAGCGCGCGTGAGTGTTGGATTGATGGCCTTAAGGCTCATGTTAAAAGCTCTCCATGAAGTGAAAGAAACGAATGCCCTCGAGCAGTTGCGGCACAACCAAGAACGGCCCCCATTTGCGGGAGAACCGGCTCAGCTGTTTGCGCCATGAAGGCAACACCATGTGCTATCGTGCCTGCGCTAAGCGTTGCTCCACTTTCGGGAAGAACCATTGCGCCCATCGGCTGCGTGAAGGCATTGGAACGACCTGCAAGACCAATACTGAGCGACGTCTCAAACTGCGCCCCAATCTGGAAACTAAAGCCCCGCGATTTTGGTTTGGTTGCTGAGATTGTGCTCAGGATGTTTTCTTGCAACCTGGTATCCAGAACCGGCCCATCAGCAAAGATTTGCTCATTGGCAAAAGCTGTAATCTGAAACGTGCCAGCTACGCCCGAGCCGCCCTCCTGCCACCATTCCAGCAAGTGCGCTGCCACCCCAAGAGCTGTGAGGGCAGTCTTAATTGAGTAAGGAGTGCCTTTGTATTTGTGCACCTCTTTCGAGACAGCCAGCACACGGCGTTTGACTTGCTCAGGCCATTCCCGGTCCCACACATCAACGGAAAGCTCCCAGCCCAGATGGTCAAGCAGGCTTGCAGGTGCTTTCAAAGGGTCCAGACAATCGCGAATAACCTCAGCTGGAAGACCAGACATACGGTCTTCAACAAGATCCATTGCCACGGCAATATCAGCAGAGTTCGGCGGGAGCACAGTTTGGCGGGAAGCCTTATCAGACATTGCGCCACCCTCCGGTGATGGAGGTAACGATGATTTTGACAGAAGACGCGTAAGGCGCTTCGAAAGGCCCGACCATCACATCAGCCGCAGGCTTGGTGATGATCACCTCCTCCACACCATCTACTTTCAATGCAGCTGCAAGTGTGGTGCGATAGAGCGGGCGACCTATGGCAAGGCGCGTTGAAGTAAACTTTTGCAAAGTTGCAAGCGCCTGCTCTTCAACGAGTGAGGCCGTTGCAGCTGAAACAACTTGCAGCTCGGCTTCAACTTCATAGTGAACAGGTGTCGCAGAGATAACCGTCAGCTTGTCACCCACGGGCCTGCGTTTGTCTGATTTCAGGTTCCGATAAACGCTCTCCAACAGAGCATCACTCGCGCGCCCGTCGCCAGTTCTGGAAAGGACACAAATCACGGGCTCAGCAGGAGGAATTGGCGGGTCCAGATTGTCATCAGGCCCATAAGGCACAACATCCAACACATCACCGGAGGCCTGCAAAGCCCAGTAGACGTATGCACCTTCAGGCCCGTAAGGAGAGTAGCTTTCCAGCACCAGCTGAATGCGCGCCCTATAACTCTCATCATCCTCATAAATGACGTTTTCAGGGTCACTGTCATCCAGAACCAAGCGGGCAACGCCCCGCCCTGCTCCGCGATGATCAAGATCAGATCCGGTTGCCGTTGCAAGCAGAACAGATTTCACCGCCGCATTGATGCGCGCATTCATGTAAAGCTCGCGCGATGCTCCTGCCTCACTTAAATAGCGGGCGGGCGATGCTGCTATTGAGCGCGCCAGTGCCATGATCTCATCAGCTTCAGCCTGTTCAAAGCGGCCATCACGCAAGTGACGGTCCAGCTCAACAAGGCGGGCTTCAAGCAAAGCATTATAGTCCAGCTCCACCACAGCGGAGGGCTCCGGCAATGTTGCCAGATCAAGCGCAGCAAAGCGGCTCATGATGTTATCCTGATGTCGGAAGTTAAAGGCCAGAGATCGGCACAGATAAGGTTTGCTCTCCACCTTCCGGCGTGGTGTCGCCGTGATGGCCTCTTGGCAAATAAGTGCCAACCAGGTTCAAGAGGATTTTGCCAGGTCCGGCCTGAGATACACTCAAAGAGCTGAGAGATAACCTTGGTTCCCATTGCTCCAGAGCTGTAGCCACGGCCACAAACAACGCCAGAATGCCAGCATCATTTGAGGGAACATCCACCAGGTTTGGCAGGTCAGATCCAAACTCACGCAGGAAAACCCGTGTATTTTTGGGAGTAGAGAACAAGCGGTTGATGGACTGGACCACGTGAGCCCAGCCTGAAACTTCCCCACCCGTTGTCTCACTTAAGTCCTTACCGGCCATGTTCTAGCCAGCTCTT
>NZ_LCWX01000260.1:174513-174987 GCF_001431305.1 Pseudovibrio sp. POLY-S9 | reverse complement strand
GCTCTTCCCCTCCTCAAGCCGATTGCTAAGGGGCGGAAGATCAACTTGAGCCTGTTTTTCAAACAGCTCAATTTCCTCGCCTTCCCGGCGATAGGTTCCATGCAAGAAGCCTGCACGCAAAACACGGTAGCGGTTTTTTTCCATAGTATCCTCCAATTAGACAGGAGCCCCGGTCTTAGATGGACCAGGTGTCACTCCAGAATGAATGTGGGTGTGGTCTATTGTGGTGCCTTCCGACTTCACATAGCCGGAGTTCAAATCCACATCGCCTGCGGTTGTGATACCCGATGGCGTCAAGGTGATGGATGTGCCGGCAACGCTGAAAGTCATCCGCCCATCAACCAAGGCAATGGACGCATTCCCAACACTGAGCTGGAGTTTATCGCCACCACCTGAAACGATAATTTTTGTCGCCCCAACCTGCGCCAGGACATGGTCGTCTCCTTTTGCGCTCGGTCTGGGATTGTCTTCACT
>NZ_LCWX01000260.1:165360-174419 GCF_001431305.1 Pseudovibrio sp. POLY-S9 | reverse complement strand
TGGCAGCGCAGAGCCAATGCGGGCATCGGTTAAATCACCGCTCTCACTGGTCAGTGAGACTTGCTGACCAATCGAAGGCGGATTGTGGGTCTTATTGGCGCCGCTTGCCGGCTCGGTCCAGGGTAGCCAGCCCGTTAGCATGGGAGTATCTGAATCTGTCAGCCTGACCCGTGCTTTGCCTTTGGCCGCATCAACTTCAGAAATCACCCCTTCCCGCGTGCGCGAAGCAAGCCGCCGTTTGATCTCGGCAACCTCAAAATGCAGTTCAGCAATTAAGTCTGGCAGGTCCTGCGACATTGCGCGTGCTCCAAGTTACTGGGAACCGGCGCTGACTATGCTCTCCGGTGGGTCATTGGAAAAAACAGCTGAAGGATTGAGCGCAGATGCATTGGTCAGTTTTAGGGCATCCGCTTCAAGGCCAGATAGCCCATGAAGGAAGGAAAGCCGGTCATCCTGCTCCCGACCGTTCCAGGCAAGCAAACCTTGCAAGCGCTCACATTGCTGCGGATCACTTTCAGCAAGCTTTGTTAGAAACCGGCTCCAAATCCCAGTCTCAGGCAGTGCTATTCCTGGAACAGGGTCTGCAACCAACTCAACGGTTAGCCGCAACTGACCACTCACCAACCGCACCCCATCACGGGCATTGCCATGGCGCAGCTCTTCACAAGTTCGAAAGTCTGGAGCAAATCCCTTAAACAACTCAGACCAAGGGTTTTGAGGATCAAGAAGAGCGAACTTGATTTGCCGCGTTAAGGCATCAAGAAAGAACTCAAAGTTGGGGCTGGTTGCCGGAACCTCCAGACCAACCACAACACTTTCACCCTTATCATTGGTCTGGGTCATCGCGGCTGTAATGCCGAAATTAAAGACCAAATCCAGATAGCCGTTGTTGCGCAATGAGCGGCCATTCAGCTCGCCCGATTTGGAAACATCGGTATAAACGGCAATAAAAGGGCCTTCCTCATCGGTGCGCAAACTTCCATCGCTGCTCACCTGAAGCGCTGCCACCTTGCTATCAAGGATGTTGGTGCCCACCAGCGTTCCAGCCGCTTTGAGCGCCTCCACTGCGCAGTGGCGCAATGCAATTCGGGCAAGAGACATTAGGCTTCTCCGAGTTCAAGAATAATGCGGGAGGCACCGCGATCAGAAACATCAAGGACTTCAAACCACGGGAGGCCAGCGCGGGAAAGCGCTTGCACCTTGTCCCCGGTCTTGGGCATAGGTCCGCCATAGTCAGAGCGGGAAAGCTCCAAGAAAGATGGCTCTGCAGAAAGGATAGTGCGTTCTTTTTTAGATCCCTTGGAAAGGTTGAACACATGCCCGGCGCCACACCGCAAAACCGCATCTACTGCTACATTCTCGCGGGAAGGATCGCTGCGCTGTTCACCATCAAGGAAAGCCAGTAGAACTGGCTCTCCCATGACGTCATCCACCGCATTGGTGAGTTCGGCCCGAAGGTCATCAAGCTCAGACATGATCAGGCATCACTAACTCCGCTGGTGCCGGTCTGGTCCTCAGGCTTCGTGCCACCAGAACCATCACCGGCTCCAGTGCCAGTAGACAGATCCTGAGCTGGCTTGCCGCTCTGAGAACCAGAGTTTGCAGGAGCTTCCTGCGACTTCTTCGTCTTCTCAGGCACATAAGCAAACCCCTCTGCAATCAGATGATCTGCATAGCTTTCGGGCGCAAGAAAGGGTTTGTCGCGATCCTGGCGAAAGTCTTCATCCTTCCCCATTGATTTGCCGCTCAAAACGCTAGAGCTATAAAGAGAAATTCTCTTCTTCTTCGACATAGACGTACTCCAAAAGCCCGGCGACAAAACGCTGCTGCCAGACCTTTCAATGAGATGTTGTTAGGAGGAGTTTTAAAGCGTCAGCTTTCGAAGAGCTGCCGGCTGCGTACAAAGCGAAATGGCGTTGGTCTGTATTTCCAATGACACCCCTTTGCCATTGGCCTGCGGATACTGTTTTGCGTATCGCGGCAGGCCAGGAGTGTTCACGGTCTCAATGTAATCAGCTGGTGCAAAGCGCGTGATAAACAGCCCAGGAACGCCAACGGGCACAACCCGCGCCTCATCATGGGCAATGTAGGCACCGCCAGCATTAGCACTGGCGCCAGCGCCTGTCTTATAACGCTCAAACGTGAAGCTGCCGACTGTAAAGGTGTCAGGCACAGCCTGACGAAGCTGAGCTGCTCCTGATGTAGCAAGGAACGTTTCGCGGATACGCTTGTGGCCCCAAAGCTTCAGATGAAACTCACGCCCCGTATAAACGTGAAAACCATCATAAAACGCATCCAGGCTGTCTTCGATCGAATGCTGAACATCAACGGCGAGGAGTTCATCCACCTTGGCATCTTCGTTACCCAGATTCAAAGAAATGGCGGGAGGGACAGCAATATCAAAGCGCGAGTAAAGATTGTGCAGTGTTGCACCGGATCTGGACTTTACCAAGCCCTTAATCGCCCCAACACGCTGATGCTCAATCGTCATATCACAATCATCAAGATGGCGATCCAACTTAGATTTCACCCGGTCCAAAACTTGCTCAACTTCGTTTTCACTGCCGAAGGCTGGCACATTTTGAACTTCATCAGCCCTCACCGCATCATCGCGCTGATAATGGTCCACCTGAAACGGAACCAACTTGCGATCTTCATCACTTGTTGTCTCACCGGGACCGCCTCGTGCCGAAGGCTCAATCAGTCCCAGCTTCCCATCTTTAAGCTCAACTGAAACCAGTGTGGTCGTTACACTGTCTTCTTCAAACAAACCGGATTTGCTGATTTGTCTAGGCCGATAAGGCATTTGGTTCACAGTTGCTGTCAGGCTTTGAACTGAGAAAGCATCGTCATTAAAAATATCTAGTCCTGGCATTATCGCTGCTCCTATCGAACTTTGATGAAAGCAGCAGCCAGCTGCTCATGTTTGGCGGAAATCTTTGCGGCAGCAGCAACACTTCCGTCAAAGATCAGCAGGTCAGACTTCACTTCAGCCAAACCATTGACCACCAGGGCATCTGCTGGACCTGAGGCAGTTGCTGTCTTAACTGCCAGAATGGCGGTTGCTGTTTCAGCGCCTTCCTTCCCGGCTTCTTCAGCTGCTGGTGACATGACGTACTCGCCATTTTCAGTAACCTTGCCAAGCACTGTTCCAGCTTCCAAAGTGCCCTGCCCTTCGGCAAGAGTGATTGTATCCACGCTCAAGTTTCCATGAGCAGCGGATAGCAAAAAGGCCCAGTTACGGGCCCCTTGAACTTTCGTTTCCATGTTGTGCAATCCTTATGCCTGCTTGCGTGCGGCAAAAATGTCGGCGCGGTTGAGAGTTGCGGCTGTGGTGGTCTTTTGAGAGCCGTAATTGCTGGCTTGACTGCTTGAACGAAGTCGCTCTTGTTCGTAAGTGCTGGCCTGCGTACTGGGTACATCCTCCTGAGGCTTTTCAGTTCCCTCTGCTTTAGGGGCTTTGGCAAGCACCTTCTGGCCATCCTCAAAGCTTGTTGTGGTCTCAAACGCGAGGTACTTTGCAAGTTCAGTGCGTCCCACAGCTTCCTCACAATTGAGGAACTTACTGATGCGCTCACGCTCTGCTGTTGCCTCATTGGCAGCATTTGACTGCGTCTGGTCAGTGTTGGGGCTGACGGAGTTGGCATCCGCCGCAGGTTGTGTCGTCATAGGCTGTGTCTCCTGATTGACCGTCGGTTGCGCGACGAATGCTGCTGGAGAGCGCTCAGCTTTAGCGCTCCAGTTCTTTGTTTTGGAAAGTTGTTTCAAAGTGTCGGGTGCACAGTTGTAAGTGCGGTAGTCAAAGGCAGACACACTCACTGCCTGAGCAGCCTCATCAACGGTTGCAAAACCTTGAACCTGAGCTTCACTGCCATTCATCCAGGTCTCTTCAACCATCATTTGGCGCAGCTCGCCAGGTGTCTTACCGGTGACATCTGCGTATATGCCCGCAAGCTGATCAGCCTGTTTATTTAGTAGTTCACCTATCGCCTCGTGATCTGCTGCTGTGCCCCATGTTCCCCCGGATGGGTCATGGATCATCATCAATGCACCGGCGCGCATTGTGCGTTCATCACCAGCCATGGCAATGACTGAGGCAGCAGATGCAGCCATTGCGTCGATGATGACAGACACTTTGCCCTTATGCGTCTTCAGAGCATTGAAGATGGCAATACCTTCATCGGTATAGCCACCGCCTGAGTTGATCCGCGCGGTGATCGGCTCATCACGACCATGCAGAGCAAGAGCATTTAGCACTTCCAATGCTGTAAAGCCTTCATCCCAATAGTTTTCGCCAACGAACCCATAAAGAATGAGTTCGCCGTCCTGTAAAATTCCCGGCATTTTGGATATCCTTAAAGGGTGGGTTCAGCACCAGCGAACTGAGCGAGCCCGGCGGCGAAGCTTGCCGCCAGCAGCAAGGCTGCATTTGGCTTCGTACTGAGCAATCAGCTTTTGCAGCGCAAGCAGGTTGGCAGCTGAGTAGGTCACTTCATCTCGTCCAAACCGGACGGTTTCCCGGCGACCACCAGCGGCAACAACCAGCTCAATTTTGCGGAGCGCCGTTGCAACAGCACATGGCTCATCGATGGAAACCATGTCAGAACCAATTTTGACCTGATCACTCACCAGCTGTCCCATCCTTGTTGCCGTCGTTGAGCGCTGTTCCGGATGAGCTCATAGGCTCATAAGGCGAGCGCATGCCTGCAGTACGGTAGCGCTCATGCTCGGCACGGCGTTGCTCAAACAGTTCATCCTCATCAATACCCAGATCAGAACATTCCTGAGCAAGCGAAGATGTGCCATTTTCCAAACGCGTGCTGGAAGCCTTAGCGCTTTTTGCATCATCTGCCGTTGGTTTGGCTGGTCCTTGCCACTGGGCCCAGGACGCTTCTTCACGCAAAGCCGAATAGGCTTCATACCCGCCCTTGAACGGGATACGCTCTTCACCGATTTCCTCATCAAGCCAGCTCTCATAAACTGCCTGGTAAAGGGGTGCAGCTACGCGCTCCCGCCGCCTGGTCACAATCGGCCAGATGCTGGCATTTTCCATTCGAACACTGGAATATGTGGCCTTGGTATAGTCCATGGTCAGGCCACCATAGGTAATCCCAATCGCACGTGCCATTTCCCGCCCTAATGAGCTAGAGAATGGCAGATAATTGGGGCCAGGTGTGCCAGCGGTTTTAATCTCAAAATCTTCCCCCGGCGCTATATGTGACACCGTAGGGTCATTGCCCATATGAATGGAGCTTTCCGCTGACTTTTCTAAACTTCCCATGAGGTAGTCAGAAAATGCTTCTTTGTACTCGCTGCCAGACTCTGTATCCTTTATGGCTTCAATCGCTGCGAAGGCTTCTTCTGACGGCAACTCACTTTTCAAAACAGCAGCAAACAAGGTCTGCAAAAGAGCGGTCTGCAGCGTGGCATCCTCAAGCATTTCGTGCTGAATGTGCTTTCTAAAGGCAGACGCCAAAATGGAAATCCCACGTACATCACTCGCGCATGTAGGATCAAACACATGCAAGACCTGATTGCGGCCTGCCCCGTCCCGCGCCGCATACCGCTTTTTGATCGTCTGCCCGTTTCTTCCCTCTTCAATCAGATAGAAAATCGGACGGCCATTCTCATCGTGGTAGACACCCTGAAACAAGCAGTCATGTTCCAGTGTGTCCTGAACCAGCTTCTGCGGTGAGAACAGGCAGAGCTTCGTTCCGGCTTTAATGCCGTAGCGTGCCCGCTGAGCTCTGCCCATATAGTCCAGCATGCCCGTTACCTCGCCAAAGGTGATGTAGTCTCTCAAAGCACAGTCAACCAATTGTGGCAGTGTGAACTTACCGCGCATGTCACATTCTGCCTGGTTCCAAGCAAACCGCTTCCAGCGTTGCTTGACGATCCGGCTCCAATCTGCGGTCTCTTGAGCGTCATATCCTGCTGCACTTAGATCCGGTTTGGGATTAAGCAACAGCTCAGAACCAACCGTATCTGCAATAACCTGATCCACAGCGCCTTTAAGACGCCCCGAGTTTTGGATGATATCCCGCGCCAATCCGGCAGAACGCCGCCACGACAATCGGATATCATCCCGGCTATTTGTTAATGGAGCCGGACGTGTGGCCAAAACCCTGGAACGGGTATCGCGTAGGTATCGGTTGAAAGTGGATGGCGCTGTATGACTTATTCCATTCTCAGGTGGTGCTGATTTCCCGCCTCGGTTAAGCAACCGACCAAGCGCTTTTAACGGTTTCGCCATTTCTCGCGCCTCTTCCTGATACGTTGCTGCCTCTCTGCCCATCCGTTGTCATGAGCGGGAGCTGCTTTTATCTGTGATGTTTTGGTGGGAGTGCTGGCCTGGTTTACTTTGACAGCTTCAGGTGAAAGCAAGTCCAGATCCTTTGCAGGCACCAACCGCTTTCGCAGCCGCGCCCAATCATTGTCAGTGTTGGAAGTCAGGCCCAAATGCTCAGCAATCGCCATGGCGTAGATCCGGCAATCAAGGAAGTGGTTATCTTTCCGGGATTTCTTCCATTCCTCAAGCAGCCGGCCTTTCACCAGTTTCTGGTCGAAGTACTCAGCGGTGATTTGAAGAAAGTACTCTTCATCCAGCCAAACACCATAATGACAGTAACCAGGTGGATCACACTCAGCGCCAGCTGCCATGCCAGACTTATGCAAGCTGCCAAAGAACTCGTGCTTAAGGCCCCATGTTCCAACAGGCCAAAGCTGCGAGCCGCGCACCTTTACGCGCTTGCCCCGTTTGTTGACTGACTTCTTCTGCGGCAGTCCGATCGCAGGAACACCGCGCCCACCCTGCCCTTTAATGGCATAGGTATCTGGCCTTGCTCTGCACCAGCTGAGCACTTGCTCCATACGGCCACTGTCACCAGCATCCACCGCCAGACCATCCAGCCGGCGCTCCATGCCCCATGCGTCCTTAAAGTGCTGTTTGTAAAACGCATCCAGCTTGAGCCATGCCCCCGCCTTAATGTCATCGGTTGAGCCTTCTAGAAAGTGCGCATCCACGCACCAGCTCTGCCGGTCATCACCAAAGGCCACTGCCTCCACATAGATGCCGTAGTGCTGCACATCAGCGCCGGCCACAAACAACAGGCCTTCAGCCGGGATCTTGCCGCGCTCCAGTTGTTCACGCCGCTCCATAAGCCGCTCATGCTTAGGAGCATTGCCGCGCATGGCGTAAGCCTTGGCGAGCACCAGATTGGTGAAGTTCTTTTTGGCTGCTTCGCTGCGTTTTTCCGCATTGATGAAGTCCCGTGCGATATCGCCGTAACTCATCATCAGCGAGCAAAATGCATCCACATGGAAACCCGGCTGGCGTCCCTCGCCCGCCTTCAAAGCAATGAACTGCCCTTTGCGAACAGCAACTACGCGCTCAGCCTCTTTAATAGAGTGGCCACATTCCTCACAAAGGTAAGTGCTTTCCTCTGGATCTTCGCGATTTATCTGAAACCCGCTCCAGTCCTGCCGTTGCTCAAAGTCGCAGGACGGGCAGCGGATATGCCAAAACCGTTGGTCTGAGCGTTTGAAATCGCGATCGATACGACAGTGGCCTGGGCCTTCTCCGTCTTCATCGCCGCTATCATGTTCCGGGGTAGAAAGAGCAAAGATCTTATAGGACTTCTCACGGCGAAATGCGGTAAAGCGCCCAAAGAAAAGCTCTTCAGGATCACCGCCATTATCCGTCTCTTCCCACTTGGAAACCTCGTCTTTCACCCCATACTTGATTGTCTTGGAGGAAAGATCCATTTCGGAATTGGCATTGGCAAGCGACAGTGCACCCCCTGGAAACTTCTTCTCAAAGGTGGTCGAACCTTTACCGCTGCGGCTTGTAATCGGTTCAATCACCTGCTTGGATGTGCGCTTCTCCCATGCCTCAATCAAAGGCATGATCTTCATGGAATTGGTTTCTTTCAGCGCCTGATCGCCAGGCACAGCGTACAGAATATTGTCGGGTGCGTTTTCCGCCAGGTAGATGCTCCAGGAAAGCCCCAGAATGGAAACACCGGTCTGCTGAGACTTGCGAACACACACATAGTTGCAAGGATGATCAGCAGACAGACACGCCGCAATCTCCGGCAAATACGGAGCGTCTTTAGCATTCCAAAGCTCTCCTCGCCTCGGCCCGTCCACCAGCTCAATGTTCTTTGGGAGCCATTCATGGAACGGCAGCGGTTTCTTAGGGCGGATCGCCTTTGCAAGGACTCTCGTAACAAGACGAGCCGCACCGTAAACTCTTGTGTTTGCTCCTCGCAAACTTCCCAAAGTTTCCTGCATAGCTCACCTGTAATCGTTAGAGTTCCTCCTGTTGCTCCTCTGCAAGCATCAGTTCTTCTGCACTTGCTTCAGCCCCAATCATGCCCTCTGGCAGATCATCAAACTGTGGTGCTTCCTGAAAAGCAGCTTCCATTGCTTCGGCAATCTCCTCTGCAACTTCAAAGGCAGCATCCTTCAGCGCCAGGCGCAGGCCATGGACACCATCCTTGGTGACACGCGCTGCCAGGTCATCTGCCCGGTTGGGAAGCCGCGAAACAACAGATTTAATCTCGCCTCCCATTTTGGCGAGCGCATCTTCCATAAGATCGCGGCGCACCAGTGCTCCAAGCTCTTCCTGCATTGCAAGCCGGAGCCGGAGCACCTTAAGCCATGTTTCTTGACGCTTGCCCTCGTTAAGGCTTTGCGGATCAGCACCAGGCACGGGGGCTGACTGCCCTTGAGCAGGTGCTGTGGGACAAGGAGCTGCGACGACAGCTTGCACCTTGGCGGACGCCTTGAGCGGGTTCGTAAAACGAGCGCGTATGTGGTCATAGTGAGCAAGCGAGAAGCACGTAATCCGTCCGCGCCCGTCCCGCTCAACTGGTAAGCTGTGATTGTCTGCGTAGTTGCGCACGTTCTTAGAAACTGCCGATTTTGAAACTCCATCGCGATCGGCAACCTGCACAAATGTTGCCATCACCAGCGGTGCATCATCTTGCATTTGTATGCCTCCACATCTGGCAACCTTGGCAACCGGCTGCTGGCAACTCTAACAACCCTGACAACTC
>NZ_LCWX01000260.1:158609-165165 GCF_001431305.1 Pseudovibrio sp. POLY-S9 | reverse complement strand
GGACCAGCCGGTCGATTTCGTGTTCCAACCGAGGACGTAGCTTTTCGTCAGCGACGCTTTCGAGCAAGTCCATAAATTCTTCTTCATGATTTTGAACATCAGCAGCAGGGTTCGGCCCCCAAAGCTCGCGGACTGGAAGGCGTGCTGCGCTTGATCGTTTGAATACTCCGGCATGACCAGAGGCCATCGTGGCAAGGAATGTGCCCTGGTGTGTTCCCCAGTTGCGAACAGATACACCATCTCGTGTCTGGCGGACGCTCCCCAACTGGTAGAGCGGTATCCAACCAGAACGCATAATAACACTGGCGATATCAGCTCCGGTGTTCACCGCAATGGTTACACTGCGAATGTCCTTTTGCCGCATTCCTGTAGATGCTGCGGACTTTCGAATGACACGCGTTTTGGCAATTGCTGTCGTATGTTTGAGGGCGCGAGCAATGGCCTTTCCTTTGATCTCACCGGGCAAGTTGCCAAGCCCACGCATGAGATCATCAAGGTCTCGTTTGTCAAAGCTTACTGTGAACATGGCTGGGACCTTTGGAGTTATCCCCTCTGCGGCTGAAAGCTGCCATAAGGCTGGACCTCACCTTCAACCACAGAAGGAATTACGTGCCCGCATTACCGGGCGAGACCATCGCTCTATCCTCCCAAACAGGATCAAGCACTACTGCATTCTTCAATAAAAAACCGCCCTGAAGGTCTTCCCCTCAGTGCGGTTTTCTGGTCGCTGTTAGGCTGTCAAATCCTGTGGGTCAGATCAAGCCGCACTCTCTAAATAGTTCAGTTTCACGCCGCGCCGATCAAACGCAGGTACTTGAAATTGCTTAAGTTTATGAGTTTTCAACAATGGTAACGCCTCTGCAATTAACTCCAACGCAGCACACCAGTATGTGTAAGTCTCCCGCAAAAACTCCTCCAAATCACTTTCAACGGAAACCACCTTCACATCACAAGCCTGCCCCACACGACAGCCCGGCCCTTCATAATCTACTGGCTTTGGCAGCTTTGTGCATGGACGCACGAACAGCTCCTCACCGTCACGCCAATAGCTCATGGCGATGCGCCCTGCTCGATCAAGAAGCGCCTCCATTTTCTTACCTTTCACTGCAGGCTTCTCTGGCTGGGTTTGCGTTTCCGCGTAATGGATCAGCAACCCCGCAGCAAAAGCGCAATCATCTGACTGGCGCGCAAACTGCATCACCGTGTCATGAACTGCCTGCGCGTCCGGGTGCAGCTCCACGCTTGTGCGTCCGCCACCATCTACAAAGGTTCCGAGGGTCAAGTACTGTTCCAAGCCAGGCATGGAGCAACCGGAACTTAAGTGACGTGCCTCATCCTGGTTCAAAACATCCAAGTGCGCCCGCTGTGTGGCATAGGTCCACTCCAGCAGGCTAACCAGATCAATCACACGCACTGCGGATCGGCGCTCAACTTCCGCCTTAACCCGCGCTGCATAGTGTGGTGATGATGTAATTGATTGAGCCATATAATGCCCTCACCTTAAGCCGCGATCTGGATCGGGCCAATGTAATCCTGAAGCTTCGCCACACGATGAGACACAACTGTATCGCTCGCTTTGGCGATCAGCACCTCGTGGGAGAGCGCCAAACCGCCGCGAAGCATGAGTAAAACGTGTTCGCGAGGCACATTTAGGAGCGTTACTCCGATCTCTTCCATAGTCTCCCCTTTGGCAAAACCCAACACGACCAAGGCGGAGGTACAACCAAGCATCAAGGTCAAAGCATGCAGCTGCGGTGTCGGCTTTGGCGTAGAGACTGCCAGCCAATCGCGGCTTTCATCCTTCACCACCCCCAAACCAGCCAGAAGCAGTGCCAGCTTCTTTGCAGCCGTTGCTTCCTTCTCTGAAAGCGAGACAGAGCGATCAAACTCAACTGGAAATCCCTGTTCAAACATAGCTTTCTCCTTCCATTGGGTCAGCGGCAAGTACTGCTTCACTGATTTTTTCAGCGTAGCGCTCACGCCGCGCCTTAAATGCATTCCACATGATTTTACGAGGGTTTCTGGCAGGCAGTTCTTTTCCGCCCCAGCTGTCACCAAAGATCGCCCGCAACTCAGCTTCTTCTTCTCGTGCCTGATTGCGCTTACGTGTCTCGCAATCCACAACAACACGCTCAATCTCAGCTTCATTCGGCATGCGATGGTTGCGCTTGATGAAGTCCACCAAGTCACCATGCCACTCGCCAACCACCGCATTGATCGCCAAACTAGCATCCGAGCTCACCAGAATCCGCAGAGCAGCTTCCTCTGGCAGCCCCCACTGCTCATCATGACTTCTCTGATCACGCCGCGCAGCTGCTGTGTACTCCCGTGCCACTTCTTCGCACGCTTCAAGGCATTTGCCTGGGAATGGCCACGTCCGATATTTCGCACGGCGCATAATCCGATCAGCAGCAACCGATAAAACCTCCTCACGAAACCCCTCCAGGTTTTTGCAAAGGTCAGCAAAGTAGTCTTGCTCAGAAGCACCCGGCGTTTTGCTAAACGTGCTTCTCAGCGGTTTGACAAAGTTCTCAAGCACGGGATGAGCGGGAGATTGGTTCATAGTGCACCCCCAGCAGCAAACTTAGCTCCCAACTCATCAATGGCCGCATCACAGCGCTCCAGATCAGCTTCGCGCTGTTTTGCTCGTATGGCAGCAGCCTGCGCACCGAAGTTCTTGTAATTGGGGTTAATTTCGGAGAGTTCCTTGCGGGATTTCATCGCAGAAACAACGGCTTTTGTGAAATAATTCAAGCTATTCGGTAGCGCCGGAGCACGTTCCAATACGATTGAAAGCGCCGGTTTCACGTCTTGATCGAGGTCACAGCCGGCAGTAAACCACCCCATGATCGGGTTTATCCCGCCTGCCATGCGCGTCACATCCAACCCCGGTTTCAGCCGCGCCAGTGTGCTTACAACTTCGTTTGCATAGCGCTTAAACGAACCCTCTACCCGCACCTTCGCTGGAGAGGACACATCAGGTTTTTCCCCATTCGCCCTACTCGCAGCCATTTCCCCTTCATCATCAACCGTTATTAATAACTCGTTCTTATAGGCCTCCACACTAGCGGCGGGGGCCCCGTCATTCCTATATCTTCTTTCTTCATACCGAGCAGCTTCCTCCTCTAAGTCTGGCTCAAGCAGATCTCCCTGCTCATCTTCCTGCACGTCCTTGAAGATGACCTTGTAGGTATAGGAGCAATTACCGCCATCAGGTCGCGTACCGCCACGGCGCTCTAACCAGCCAGCCTTCATAAGCCTCTGTATGGACCGACGCACAGTCGCCTCACTAATGCGCAGAAGCTTTGCAATCTGAATTTGTGATCGGCGACAGATTCCATGTCTGTTGGTTGATGTACAAATCTCATTCATCACCTGAATATCGCGAAGAATTAGATCTGGATCACGGTGCATGCCAATCGGGGGGTGGGAAAACTTGCGCTTGTCAGAGGTCGTCATGGCGCACTCCAGAAAAATGAACGAATTGAAAAGAATGAGGGATGTACACGGTTATACGAGCCTCCCTTGCCTTGGCGGGCGTGGAGGCGGAGGCGTGCGTCTGGCAGCGACCAGATCCGCCTCATACTGTTTTGCGTGTTCAGAGCAAAACCAAAGCTGAACGCGCTTGCCAGCCTCATCGCGACTGAAACCACGCGAGCCCCATTTGCGGCACTCCTGTGCCATGCAAGGATGTTCAGAGTGACCCGTTGCTGTGACACGTGGCTTTTTCGATGGGTCAATCTTTAGCGCCATTGGCGGCCTCCGCTTTCTTCTTTGCAGCGGCATCCAGAACGCGGCGAGCTTCATCGACCTTAGCAAGAGCTTCGCTAACCGGCGGATTAAGCGTGGCAAACAGTGCCCGTAGATCCGCCTCATAAGGCTGCATGTAGTGTTTACCCAGATGCTTATAAAAGGCGTCCAGAAAACTATCGATGCCGTAACCAGTCATCGCATCCAGCGCTCGCAGCTCACGCTCTCCAAAGGTGATGACTGCCTTCGCTTCTACTGAAGCGGCAGCTCTAAACGGTGCCATGATCAACTTCCTCACACTCCGCTTCACGTGCTTCCAGATAATACTTCACGCCAAATTTCAGGATGTATTCGACAGCAGCATCACTGTAGAGCCCGCCCAGACCACGCTGGAGCACAGATTTCAACGTCTCACAGGGCTGTTCTTTGCGCCCGCCAACATCAGTTAAACGCAACCTACGAAGCTTCTTCGAAGCGGCTTCAAGCGCCTTACCATCAATCTTAAGAGGCATCTTCAACCCTCCAGAAATCTTCCGACATCCAAAAACCGGAGTTAAAAACCTCTTCAACGAAGGCCTGATCCCATTTGCGTTCAGGGGCTCCAAACTCGTATCCAGCCTTGTCGAGAAACTCTATGAGGTGAGACCCAGCAGCATCCTCGGACTGCTCCGGACTAAACCCGAACGCAATCAGGCGCTGCTCAAGCTCATGAAGGAACTGAGGATGGGTCAGGTTGCCCTGCTGAGCCATTTGCTGCTCATAGATCGGATTTGCATTAAGGCGTTTCAAAAACTCCTCTGCAGCAAGGTCCTCTTCCCAAGGCTCAACGGGGATTGATTTATCCTCCGGCCTCCCAAAAGCAGAGGGATGCATCAGCTGATACTGCTCATTTAAAAGCAGTGCTTTATCAACCTCTTTCACCTGCTCTAAATCTTCAAGATCTTGGATTCTTGCAACACCTGCTGCCTTGCGAATAACGCGATCGTGGGAGGTCTTCAGCATCTCCAACCACACCTCCACTTGATCCCCATCGATAAGAGAGTTCAAAGCTTCCTTAACAGGCGTAACAATATCGCCGATGTAAGCCTCATGCGCGTCATGAAGCAGCGCCAGCAGCCGTAACTCCGGGTTTTCATCCTCACACACATGGTCATGTGCCAGGCAACAGTGCTGCGCCACGGAGTAATGCTCCTGCGTATGCCCGTTAAAGCGAGGGATGCGGGCGAGGACCTCGGCTATTTCCCAGAAGCTGACAGAGGACGCCTGAGGGTCCAGCAGGTTCCAAGTTCGGCCATATCGTGTTGAAATCGTCGTCATACCGCACCGCCTTTCGCGCTTGGAAGCGCGTGGGCAGCGCGCAGAACAGCTTCTGCCCGCGCGCTCAGCGCCTCACCTTGTTGGAATAAAATGGAATGGAGTGTTGTGAGTGCATTGACGTCCGCGCACTGGTGGGGCGGCAGGTCATTAGAGACCTTGGCAAGCAGGTGCAAAAGAGACCCTGTCAGGCTTAAGACACTCTCTAAATCTTCTAGTGATGAAATCAGTTCAGCATGCGCACGTGTGGCGCCGCGATCAAATCGGGTCATAGCAAAAGCCTCTGGTATGGCTGTTGAACAACCACTCAGCAGAGAGTTTTCTACGACCCACTGGTGAGCGGGAGGGTAGAAACCTGTTACCAGACAGGCGGGCTTATTTCCCTTACGGGTATTGTATTCACCGCCCTCCCGCTCATAGCGAGATTGCGCACTGGACGGAATCCAGACACAAAAATACCGCAGGTCTAACGGGTGCGGTGGCCGCTGGTAACAGAGGTTTCTACGCCTCGTCGCCAACATGCTCTGATTTGCGGCAAAGGTCAAGAGGTTAACCACCGCCCCTATGATTGCGCAAATATTTACACACCCGCATTGACTTCTTAATAGTAGTTGCGCAATATAATACACAACAAACAGAGGAGACCGATGGAACGAAATAGCCGCAAAATCATACAACACCTTGAAAAGGACGGCTTTGAGGTTGTCTCGATTACAGGGTCTCATCACAAACTGCGCAAAGGGGATCGCACTGTCATTGTCCCCCACCCCAAAAAAGACTTGCCGTTGGGAACGGCGCGCAGCATCGCCAAAATGGCGGGGTGGCTTTAAGCCTCCCCCCTTCAATAAAAAGAAAAAACAAGAAAAGAGTGACTGACAGTTTTCGAAAGGGCGCGCAACATGGAGTACTACCAGGCGGTAATTCACAAGGACAAAGATAGTTGCTTTGGTGTGCATTTTCCGGATGTACCGGGATGCTTCTCCGCAGGAGACACAATAGAGGATGCAGTAAAAAACGCGAGTGAAGCGCTTTTGCTTTACTTTGAGGATGAAGAAGGTAGCAACGTAACCCCTCGCACTCTGGATGAGCTCATTCAGGACGAGGACGTGAAACAAGAAATGGCCGAAGGTGGCATTCTGGTGGCTGTGCCTTATGTACAGCTCTCCGGTCGTTCCGTTCGCGTCAATCTCTCGTTTGACGCTGGCCTCCTGGAGGCCATTGACAAGGAAGCCAAAGGACGGAAGCTTTCTCGCTCCGCTTACCTTGCCAGTGCAGCAACCGCGATGATGAACGCCGCCTAAACCGGCATTCAAAAAGCTTTCAGAACCCGCCCGGAGGAGCACACTCCCCTGGCGGGTTTTTTGATGCCCAACTGACAATGAACCTGAATTCTTTTCACTGGCGCAAGACTGGACACTTTCCAGCCCCTTACGCGAAACTTGCGCCATTCGAATCTGAGGAACTAATTGATGAAACACATTACTTTGACCGT
>NZ_LCWX01000260.1:151684-158435 GCF_001431305.1 Pseudovibrio sp. POLY-S9 | reverse complement strand
TCCGAAGAGGCTTGCGAACTTACCTATAATCAGGAGGCCATCGCAAAATTCATCGAAGCTAATGTCTCCCCTGCAGACATGGAGTTCGCAGGCGACCTGGACATGGTCACAGAGAACAAAAAAGACGATCTTTACGAAAGCTCTGCGAGTAAAATCGCCACGCATTGCATTCAAATCAAACGCACTGCCAAGCATTACGGTCTCATCGACTAAGGAGCTTACGTCATGTCTATGGATGAAGAAGACCTCAGACTTCGTCAGGAAACACAACAAACTCTGCAAACTGCCGGCAACCTCTTTCGCATCGCACGTCGATGTTTTGCCGTTGCATCCTTTGTTTTGGGTGGCTGCGGTTTCCTTCTTGCGTATCTCGGCTGGCAGGATGGCTATACCGAGGTCGCATTTGCGTTTGGTATACCCGGCCTGATCTGTGCCGCAATTGGTCGCATTATCTGGCCCGGCGATCTTACACTTGCTGAAACTGGAAGCCTGACCATCCTCAGCGTTATCATCCCGTGCTTTCTGCTTTGGCGCTTTTTCCCAAGCTACGTTGATGTGCCTGGAGCAATTGAAGAAGCAGGAGGGGGGGATGCACTCACCATACCAGCCATTGCTTGCATAGCCGTGCTGCTTTGGGGTTTCCGCGATATGCTGAATGCACGAGAAAACTAGCATCCCTCACGCTCCTCTAAAGGATCGAGACGCTCTTTCACTTCAGCGCGTAAGGCGGACTCCGTTCGCCGTTCGCCTTTGCGCTTTAGCTCATCGCACACATTTTGAGTAAGGCACGGCCCAACCAGCCCGGCTGCTTCCACGCCGTTGGCGTAAAGCCAGGCCACCTCCTCCTGAACCACACTGAAGGCCTCACATTCACCAATCTCGCGCCCCAGGTTCTCAAAGAACCAGCTCGGGAAAGCTTGATGAACCTCACCATCCAGCAGATTGCCGGCTGCGGCTTTTCCAACTTTTCGAACCGCACTCCAACGATCATGACCGCTGGCGTCCTTTGGATAGTCATCTGCAAGTGCTGGAGGCGACACGGTGCGCCCATCCCATGCAACAGCCCAGGACTTTTCGTCGGACTTAAAATCGGAGCCTGGCTTGAACTCGCCCCATTGTTTGAAAAAGAAAGGGACACCGGAAGCCATACACTGCGCCCGCAACTCGCGGAACCATTCCGGATGTGCAGGTCTGGCCTTGGCGCCACTTTCACCGCCAGCGATGACCCAATCCAGCTTGTCCTGGTATTCATCCATACCAGTGACAAGCCCGGTCAGAGCATTCTGGTAGCAGACCGGAGAGTACCTGCGATCAAACGCCTGCCCCGTAACCGCTTCCACATACTTCGTCAGGTTGAACCTGGTGAGGCTCAGCGAACCTAGCAGCGGCTCAGCACTCAGGAAACGCATCTCGGCGCGGGTGTTGAGCAGCTCAAAGATCCGATCCTCTGCAAGCTCCCGACTTTCAACAGAAACACCCAGCGCCACATTGGGCAGCGGCCAGGATCGCAAATAGATATTGTCAGGGCAATCAACCGCCCCAACACTCTCAACCGGCATCAGTTGATCAAGGTTCTCATTGGTCAGCCCCTTGCACTCGCGCTGGACGTGATAGTCCATCACCTCGCGAGCGACCTTTAGACGCCGCTTTGCAATGGGGTTGCAGTACTCGCGCATACGTGTGGCGCGTTTGGTCAGGATCAAATAGCGGTGCTGCGGCGTCATCGCCATAACGGCAAACACCTTTTCAAGCCATTCCTCAGGAACGGACTCGTGAAACAGATCCCCCATGGAGTTGACGAAGAAACAGCGCGGTTTTTTGCAACTCAGCGGCGCGTGAAGCGCTTTTTCATTCAACCGCATCTTGCCGTTAAACACCGGGCCCGCCTTGCTCTCATCAGTCAGCCCCTTGTAAAGCTCTGTGTGCTTCAGGCGCGTGCCTGCCATTTTCATGGCGTAACAGTTGGTGCAGCCTTTGGAAGCTACCGAACACCCCACGATCGGGTTCCAGGTCTCGCCTTTAAAGCCGGCAGGATGTGTCCATTCAATCTTGGTCATGCGGACGCCTCCATATCGAATAGAGGACCCATGTCCTGATCTGGGGTTGCAACAGCGCGTTTGCGTTCATCTGGCCCCATCCAGTCTTGAAGAACTCTTTCGCGAGCAAGCTCAGCATAGTCAGGGTTCAGCTCGATCAGTGTTGGCTCACAGCCAAGGCGAAGCGCCACAAGCGCGGTGGTGCCCGCACCGCCAAACGGGTCAAGCACCTTCCCCCCTTTGGGGCATCCCGCCCTCAGGCAACGCTCAACCAACTCTGGTGGGAATGTCGCAAAGTGAGCACCGGGGAATGGCCGCGTGGCCATGTTCCAAACTTCTGGCTGCGCCGGCTCATAATTGCGCAAGTTGCGGCCATTGGCTCTCTGCTCCTCAACGCTCATTTGATCCCAACGCGCATTAAAACCAGCGTGCGGTCTTACATGCCCTCTTTTGCGAACTTTTGTATTGCCGACAGTCTGCCTCGCACCCGCTCGCCCTTCAGAGTAATAACCACCACGAAAACCGCGCGCGTCTTCATCTCCTGCCCGGCCCTGGCGAACATTGTCCGCCTCATAGAAGTACTGAGGAGACTTGGTGACCAACCAAATTTTTTCGTGCGCATTCGCAGGACGATCCCTTACACTTTCAGGCATAGGGTTTGGTTTTGCCCAAATGATCTCAGAGCGAACCCACCAACCAGCATCTTGCAGTGCGATTGCCAATCGGTTTGGCACCATGCAAAGATCCTTGGGCTTCAAGTAACCGCCCGCGACCACACGTCCGCAATGATTAGACCCTTCATTGCTTCGCTGCTTGCAGGCACCCCCTCTACGGTCTCCATGTTCTTTGCCTGGATCATAGATTGGCCCAATCGTAGAGAACGGCTTTTGCGTGAAGGTACGGTCATCACTACCTGTTCGAATTCGACCTGAATTATCTGCCTTATGTCCTGCAGGTGTGGTCGCGTAGCAATCACCGTAGTTGATCCAGCAAGTGCCCTCCGGCTTCATCACACGGCGCACCTCCTCGAACACATCAACCATAAGCCCGAGATGCTCGGCTAATGTCGGCTCAAGCCCGATCTGCCCTTCAACACCATAGTCCCGCAGCCCCCAGTAGGGCGGCGATGTTACAACGCAGTCATAATGATCAGTCGGCAAGCTACGCAGCATAGACAACGCATCCCCAACCAGAATCTCAAAGGAAGGCGCACTCATGCCACAGCCCTCCGAGCGGTTACCACCTTACCCGGAGTGGGCAGTCCAACCTTCTTGCAATATCGATACACCGCTCGTGTAACTGAAGGGCCACCTGAGCCAACCAACGCACCGATTGCATCATAGCTCAGGTTAAACTTGCATTTCAGGCCATGGTAAAAGAAACCACGGCAGAAGAAGTCGCGCTCGCTCTTGCTGTTATAAGTAAAGAGCCGTAAAACCGGCGCATCAAGCATACGCGCTACTTCAACTGCGTATTCCTTCAAGTCTTCCGGCAATTTCTCAAACAGCTTCAAAGGCTGGCCTTCAGGCGTATCGACTGGAGATTGCACTGGGTGCAAGGCTTTACCACCAACCACCGGAACCCCGGAAAGAACGATACGCTCAGCCTTTTCTGTCTCAATAACGTTCTCAACATCAGCGATTGAGCAGCCGTATATATTCGCGATGCCACGCGGGCTCATCCTACGCTTGCGGCGTTCCATGATTTTTGCACGAATTGTTGGGGAGTAGATCATCTAACAGACTCCTGCTCGATGACTTCACAAGTCTTGTCCATCTTCACAGCGATGCTGATTAGGTCTTCAATTTCCTTACGCAAGTTATGGCTCTTTATCTCCGAGGCGGAGACCTTGCCATCATCTTTCAAGCACTCACCAACGCGGGAGACTACATCCGAGAATTCTTTGGAAAGCTGCCCCATATTGCCAACCCAATCAGGCTCAGCAGCCTCTCGCGGAAGCTTTACCAGTGCGTAGCCTGAAAGGCTTGCAAGGACACGCGTGAGCAACGGGTCACAAAGCTCGTGCTCCAGATCGGCAATCACATCCACCGGCATACTATCATCAGCATCAAGCTTCCCATAACGGGAAAGCTGACTGGCAGAAACGCGAGTGACCATAGCAGACGCGTCAACACCACCATTGAGTTTCACCAGCTGCTTTGCATAGCTGGTAAGCCGGGAGTAGGCGGCAGAGGACAACGTGCGTACATTACGTGAGCAGGACATGCAAAAAAATCCTCAAAGTTATCGATGACAGCGCTCAGGCAGTCTTGCAGACTGCCTGCCACAACCCGATCCACGCGATGGATCACTCCAAGCAGCGGAGCTGAGCTGATGCAGGCAAAGAAATGGAATTTGGAAGAGATGGAGAGCAACGCTCATCGGCAACAAAGCGAAAGCGGGAGAGAAGCAGTCAACGCGCATCGGTTTGCGCGCAGCTTTATGCTCAGCGTGAGGGAGGCAAGAATTAGAGAGGAGAGACATGAGTGCCCTCCTCTTTCTTCTCATCGCGGCGCTTCCAGTTGAATAAGTAGGGTGGAAGTGGCTCAGAACGGCCCAGCTCTTTCGCCAGCTCAACCATTGGCAAATACCAAGATGCGGGAATACCGCGGGCACAGGCAGCTGACAGCGCTTTATCACTTACCTTCAACTTCTTCCGAAGTGCAGCTCGACCCAATACAGCAAAGAGTGTTTTGATTTGCGTATCCATGCACACTAAAAAGCTACTAAATGTAGCATTTGTCAAGGATACATTTTGAAATTTCTACATTTAGTAGATTTATGCGACAGTGCGGCCATGGATAAGACCCCAAAACAATTTCAGGAAATCGGTGAAAGACTTCGCAAAATTCGCGAGCATACCGGTCTCAATCAGCAAGAGTTCGCTGAGAAGCACGGCTTCAATCGCACTAGATATAATCATTGGGAAAACGGCATCAGGAGAATATCACTCGACTGCGCCTATGTAATTCGAGAGACCTACGATATCACTCTGGACTATATCTATCTTGGAAGAGAAGCCGGACTGCCACAAACATTCCTGCACTCCATCTCAAAAAAATCCTGACAGAAAGTGAGGGCTGCCCCTCACTCGACGCTAGTGAACTTCTTTAATGCGACACAAGTTCAAACACACAATTGCTGCTGCAACATCTGACAGCCCAATGGTTAGATCACATATATAGTCCAAGGACAGTCCTGTAAGCCTAGCCGTACAAGTTAAGATTTCAATTCTAATTTCAGAAAACATTCCGATACCTCAATACTATCATTAAGCACCTGCAACATATGCAAGGCACTTAAATGCACGCACAAAAGCTTAAATCGTCGATAAACTACCCGCCCTTCTCACCCGTTCTTTTAATACAACTTTAACGTGATAGACTGCGCATCGCACTGTAGAAATCAGGAGTGATTCAATGTCAAATTTAGTAAAGCTCATTGGCGTTCTTGCCTTTGGCTATTTCGTTTATTTCAACTTCTACCCGCAATCTGACCTAACAGAAAATGCACAAGCAGAAGAGCTAAGTTCTGACGAACTGATACCTCTACAGCTACTCAAGGCCCGAAACACCGGAACAGCCACACAGCGGCGCGCACGCATTAGCTTGATCGATATCTCCGCAACACCATCTACAGCAGAGGCCCGCGCCAAAGCAGCTACAACAATCGCCCGAGAAGTAGGACAACAAGCTAATTTGGACTACATTGACGTTTTTCTCTACGCACAAGGAGTGGAAAGCGGCCCATTCACGATGAATGTAGCTACAGCCAGATACACGCTGAACATTGATAAAATTCCATTCTCAAATGTCACCTGGGACATAAAGGCAAACGACTTCTCATTCACCGAGAAAGACATTCAAATAATCAACACATGGGCAGCTCTAAGGTCACAGCACCTTGATAACGAGGGTTTCCTGAATGAGGACACTCTCAAATCACACATTGCGAGAGTCTTGGAAATTGAACTAGAGGAAGCCCAAATCCCCTACCCTCCAATCTCTACCCCCAAAGAATACATCGGCATCAAACCAACCGACGACTACAAGCATTTAATCTCACAAGCAGTCCAGCTTGTAAGGCAATGAATAGCGAACACAATTCAAAAGCTACATTTTGTAACATTTGATATTGACAAGCTACATTTTGTAGCTTTTACTTACCTCCATCAGCAGTTCGCTTTTGGAGGTTTTTTTTCATGTCGAATACAGCCACCCGCACAAATAACTCCCAGTCTTGGCAGCAGCCCTACGAAGACGCGATAAACACCCTAGACGGTGCTGCGTTGGAGGCCAGAGGCTATTGCATCGAAAGCCCACTACCTCTGGCCTACCAGATCAAACTCACAAAGATCAGGGAAATGGTTTGCGAGCTGGCAGATCTGGATCCGCGCAACGGGAGTGAGCCTCTGCAACTTATCGTAGAACACTCGCAACCATCCAAAGAAGTGCTTCTGCCCTTCAAAATCGGCGACCGTGTTTTCTGTCGCCACCTGCGCACCACCGGCGAAATCAAATCCATTGCCCTTGCCGCCGACGAAGACCCTCAAGCCCGCATCCTCTCCTTGTACAACGGCAAACTCTCCTACAACTGGGTCAGCATGAACGACCTGGAAGTGCCACGCGGAAGACTGGAAGAGCCCCACTCAGAACCAATGAACGGCGCCACCGCGCAAGCTGCTCTAAGTCAAATTCCACTGCTCAATCCGACCT
>NZ_LCWX01000260.1:149731-151588 GCF_001431305.1 Pseudovibrio sp. POLY-S9 | reverse complement strand
CACCTGCCGCTTAGCTCCCCCTAACAAGCAGCAGGCGAAGGGCGCGGGTGCCCCTCCCCTGGCACCCGCGCCCGTCCCCACAACTCCTGGAGACCACCATGCGCATCAGAGCAATTGATTTTGAGACAACGGGCTGGATGGAAGACCCAAAGGCTGAGATTTGCGAAATCGGTCACACTGACCTTATTCGCGTGAGGGAGCCATCCCTCTTCGTGATGGACACAACCTTTACCAATCTGGTCAACCCCGGCTATCCGATCCCAGAAGCCGCTCAGCAAGTCCATGGAATTACCGATGAAATGGTAAGGCTGAGTGTTACGCCAGCAAGTGCGAAGCATTACCTTCGCAGCGGCATGGCACATGACAGCATCTACACAGCGCACTATGCAGATTTTGAGCAACACTTTTTCAAAGCTCCCGACTTCCAATGGATCTGCACATGGCGCTGCGCAAAGATCCTTTACCCGGAAAGCCCGCGCCACAAGCTCAGTACCCTTGCCGGGCACTTAAAGCTTAAAGAGCGCGAGGGTTACAAGCCGGAGCTGGCAACCCCGCTCCACCGCGCCGGACCTGACAGCTACCTGTGCGCTCTTCTTGTTGAACGCATGCTGGAAGACCGAGAACTCACTGAGCTTCTGGAAATCTCAAAACGCCCTGCAGAAACATTCCCTCGCAGCAAGGAGGCTACTCAATGACAACTCCTCATCCTGCCCCCGGATGGCATCTACAGCTGATTTCTCACAACACTGGCCCATTGCTGCAACCAGACCAGTCACCTCTTGTAAGCGCACCAGAGCTTCAAGGGCACAAACTACTGGATGCCCTGGCACCTGACGCCGGCACCTTCTTCCTCAAACGCGAAGACCTGCGGCTAACCCTTGCAGACACACCAGAGGACACAGGACAGGTAGCCAAGCAAATCCGCGACCTTCAACACCTCTACCTCAACGGATGGGAAGCCTGCCAAAAAGCCCTGAACAAGATGGGCCGCGGCTGAACTTGAATTGCCCGCCGAGTCCGTAACCGACGGATGGCTGACGAAGCGGGGACTAGGGATGCCATCCGGGGGCAGTCGGTCGCCACCCCAAAGCCGAACGCGAACGCCGTAAGGACCAGGCGTGACAGCTCGGAGAGACGAGCACTCAAAACACACCTCTGGAGAAACCTAATGGCAATGGAAGTTTCAAAATCAATCGATGAAGAAGATGTGGCTCATGCGATCCGAATAGGTGATCTACAGCTCGAATGGATTTTGCAACACACCTTCGCTGCACCTTCAGAGACTACTGAACAGCTGACGCAGAAGATTATCCATCTGACCGGCACGCATCAGGCAGGCGTTCTAACTGAACGCTTCGCCAAGGCAATGCAAGAAACCTAACCCTCTTCAACCCAAACTACGGAGAAACCAAATGGCAGATGCAGGCGGCGTAGCAGCCGATCAACTCAGAGCTTTTGTAGAACGCATTGAACGCCTCGAAGAGGAAAAGAAGGTCCTCACAGATGACATTAAGGACGTATACGCCGAAGCCAAAGGAAACGGTTTTGACGCCAAGGTCATGCGTTTGATTGTTTCCCTGCGCAAACGCAAACCACATGAGCGCGAGGAAGAAGAAGCCATCCTCGATCTCTACCTCCACGCCCTCGGCATGGCAGGTCCTGTCGCGGAGGACGCATAAGCATGGCGGAGCCGATGAACTTCATTCCGTTGCCAGAGGGAAACTACATCAACCTGACGCACCCGGACTCCTCCAGGATCACCTGGCGTACTCTGGGCATTGTGTTGGGCCGCGTGGCTGCCCTGCCCAATCTGACGGATGCATTCCTTTCGCAGGCGCAGTTCAACACAATGGCAGC
>NZ_LCWX01000260.1:147091-149636 GCF_001431305.1 Pseudovibrio sp. POLY-S9 | reverse complement strand
GCGGTTCACACCGCGCGCCCTCCGCCCCTTGATGATGACGACCGGCCTGCAGGTTATCCTGGCGCATCTGGCCTACACGGAAGCCGAATGCGATCAGGCGCAAACATTGCTGCACCGTCCAACCGGCGGCCTGTGTGAGCTGGCAAAAGCTTTGAGTGAACTCATTCCGCGCCCGGACAAGCTGAGCATTGTTGAAACTGCCAAGCTGGAAGAGATCCGCCGTGCAGCGGTAACGACCACCCTCAACCAACTCTCCCGCAGAAGCATGTCAGGCCCAACCCTGCCGCTCACTTCCACCATCAAGCCCCAAAGCCCTGAAATGGCCGCTCTGGAATGGGCGGAGATGATGGAAGCCATTTGCCATGTTTATCATGCAAATCAAACACTAAAGCCATTCAGCATGGGAGGAGAAAATGCAGAGCATTCAGCTCCTAACAACTAATCAAGCCGCAAAAACTTTACAAATATCTGCTGCAACGATGAATGTCTGGCGCATGAAAGGACTAGGACCCGAGTACATAAAAGTTGGCCGGCAGGTTCGATACACAGACCAAAGCCTTATAGAATTCTGCACTGAAAACACCAAACGCCACACAGGCGAGTAATGAAAAGCGGGCGCATTAAGTCCGCTTTTTCATTATAGCAGATACAACATCTGCATTCTTCTTATTGGCTGCTGCATCCAAATGCGCATAGTGCTCTTTTGTGGTAGATATATCTGCATGGCCAAGCGTATCTGAAATGTCAGCAAGCTCCACGCCTGCCAGACGGAGCTGAGAGCCAACAGTGCGGCGAAGATCATGAACCCGCAAGTCGACAAGCCCTTTCATCTTACAAATGTCATTATGCGCCTTGTAAAGCGTATGCTCATCAATAGCTTTATCTGACCTCCCAAACGATGAAAAAACAAATGAGCAACCCTTGATCTTGGGAACTTTCCGCAAAACCTCTATCGTTTCATCTGATAACGAGAAAGTCTTCTCGCCCGTCTTGGTATCTGGGTAAGTAACAGTCATTCTCTCAAAATTCAGATAGCTCCACTTGAGCCCCAGAGCTTCTTCCTTGCGCCGACCTGTCAACAACAGGTACCTAAGAGCATGCAAAGACATAACCCAATGCCTACCTCCTTCAACAAGCTCCTCCAACCCGTCCCAATAAAACCCTAACTCTTCAAGCGACATAAATCGCTTGCGTACACTTGTCTTGTTTTTGGACACAAAATTGATTGGATTAGCAAAGGTCTGCGGTAATTCACCTGCCCCGATAGCCCACGTAATAATTGTTTGCGGAACTATAATCGCGTTATTTGCAGCAATCGGCCCGTGTTTCTGTGTAAGAACAGAGAATTTCATTCGACAGCGCTCAACGGTCAAATCTGCCGGAGCTATGAGATGCCAATCAGAAAACTTATTAGCCCAATCAAGTTCATATTTTCGGTAAGTGGCGACTGCAAGCGCAGGCGGCTCTTTAGCCTTGAAATACTTTCTTGCAAGCTCATTCAAAGTTTCGACCAGAGCTAGACCTTCACGTGCTGCTTTCTTGTACTTTCTGGCCTTCTCCCGCGCCTCTTCAATGGTAAACTCTGGGAAATAGCCTATAGTCTCGAATTTCCGCTTCCCCTTGATCGAAATGTAAACAGAGAATGCACGCTTCTTCTCACCAAGCGTAAAGATCAGCCCTTGCTCGGCGCTGTCCCTTATCTTGATTTGCTTGCCCTCGTACTTTAGCTTCTTCAGGTACGAATTGGTTAGCTTAGTCGCCATAGTCTCAGTCCTCCAAATCAGAGCACTGAGACTAGTATCACGATAGTCTCATTAGGGTCAAAAGCTATTCAATTTAGATAAAAGCAAAAGACCCTAAAAAGCCTTATAATTCAATTAACTTCCACACACTTACAACACCATCAAACAGCACCGGGGTAATTCGGGCTCTCTCTTGTAATCGTGACGTCGTGGGCGTGGCTTTCGCGAAGGGAGGCGCCGGAGATGCGGACGAAGGTTGCGCGGTCTTTGTACT
The DNA here is from genome assembly GCF_001431305.1 of Pseudovibrio sp. POLY-S9. NCBI lineage: Bacteria > Pseudomonadati > Pseudomonadota > Alphaproteobacteria > Hyphomicrobiales > Stappiaceae > Pseudovibrio > Pseudovibrio sp. POLY-S9. The sequence goes on along the minus strand of NZ_LCWX01000260.1, from coordinate 147,620 downwards.
CCGGCAGGTTTGGTGCGCCGACGTAGCCCATGGACGCGCGGACACCGCCTGCGAGCTGGTGCAGAACGGAAGAGAGCGGGCCTTTGTAAGGCACCTGTCCTTCAATACCTTCTGGAACCAGCTTCAGCTTATCAGAGACCTCTGCCTGGAAGTAACGATCCGCAGAACCACGCGCCATTGCACCGACAGAACCCATACCACGATAGGCTTTGTAGGAACGCCCTTGATGCAGGTAAACCTCGCCTGGGCTTTCTTCGGTACCAGCCAGCAGAGAACCCACCATGCAGGAGCCAGCGCCCGCTGCGAATGCTTTTGCCATGTCACCGGAGAACTTGATGCCACCATCTGCGATGATCGGCACATCCGCCTTAGCAGCTTCAGCTGCACAATCCAGGATCGCTGTGAGCTGAGGAACGCCAACACCAGCAACAATACGTGTTGTACAGATAGAACCCGGTCCGATACCCACCTTCACGGCGTCCGCACCAGCTTCAATCAGCGCTTTTGTTGCAGCAGGCGTTGCTACGTT
>NZ_LCWX01000260.1:131471-146991 GCF_001431305.1 Pseudovibrio sp. POLY-S9 | reverse complement strand
CCAGCCACCAGCTCTACACTCGGAAAGCGCTTCTTGATTGCAGCTACCTGATCAATTACAGCTTGCGAATGACCGTGCGCGGTATCGACAACCAGAAGATCCACGTCGGCCTCAATCAGGGCCTCAGCGCGGCGCATGCCATCTTCACCTACGCTGGTTGCTGCGCCAGACAGAAGACGGCCCTGCACATCCTTGGATGCATTCGGATTGAGCTGCGCCTTTTCCATGTCTTTTACGGTGATAAGACCAACACAATATTGGTTCTCATCAACCACCAAAAGCTTTTCGATACGGTGTTGGTGCAATAGACGCTTAGCTTCATCCTGACGAACATTGTCACGCACTGTGATCAGGTTGTCGCGGGTCATCAGTTCACAAACCAGCTGCTCGGGGTTTGAGGCAAAGCGTACGTCGCGGTTGGTCAGAATACCAACGAGGCGACCTGTGGCAGTGCCGCCGCGACCACCGTTTTCAACCACTGGCACACCGGAGATCTTGTGCGCTTCCATCAGATTGAGAGCGTCTTCCAGAGTTGCATCGGGACCAATCACCAATGGATTGACGACCATGCCGCTCTCGAATTTCTTCACCTGACGGACTTCTTCGGCCTGACGCTCTGGTGTCATGTTCTTGTGGATGATACCGAGGCCACCAGCCTGCGCCATAGCAATCGCCAGGCGCGCTTCTGTCACTGTGTCCATTGCGGAAGAGAGGATAGGCAAATGCAAATGAAGATTGCGAGAGATTCGCGAGTGCAGTTCGACCTGCGCTGGCATGATCTCAGAATGCCCTGGAAGGAGCAGAACATCATCAAAAGTCAGCGCTTCGTGACCTGAAGATGGTTCGTAAAATGTAGGCATTGCCAAGTTCCCTTCGGATGAATATAGACCGCCCTGACCCACTCCCTGCTCAAGTGGATTTGACTGCAGAGTTGTCTGAAAAGATAGAGAAGTTGACGCGGGTCACTACCACGGCTTTTGCGATTTGAAAAGGGGCATTTATCAATTTCAGGCCGCGGATTGCATATTTGAGCCTCACCACATTGATTTTACAAAATTGCCAGTATCACCGATGAGTGTTGGTAGACCGAGTTCCTTTAGGGTCAGCTTTCGAGAACAAACCCCTTCAGAAATACTCAGAGGCCTCAACAGACACCCCTGAGTGATTTCAGACCGGAAAGCTCTGAGTATGCCGCACCGCCTCCGCATGACGACTGTGATCGTTGGCATGACGCTTTTGCTGGTGCAGCTGGACGCCACAGTGCTTGGAGTCGCGATCCCCACTATCGCCCGCGACCTGAAAATCAATCCACTTTCGTTGCATATGACCATATCGCTCTATCAGCTCACATTAGCGGTGTTTATTCCCATTTCTGGCTGGGCAGCTGACCGCTTCGGCTCAAAACGATTGTTCGTTGGTGCAGCGCTCCTGTTTATGAGCATGTCGGTGGCTTGCGCTCTTTCAAGCAATCTGACCCATCTTTTGATTGCCCGGGCAATTCAGGGATTTGCCGGAGCCTTTCTGATGCCGATTGGACGCCTGACAGTCATCCGCATGGCAGGCACGAAGAACCTTGTGCAAGCGATGGTTTGGGTCGTCACGCCCGCTGCATTCGGAATTGCCTTTGGCCCCTTTCTGGGCGGCATCATTGTTCATTATCTCAATTGGCGTTGGATCTTTTTGATCAATGTGCCGGTTTGCATTGCCGTTGGCGCAATGAGCAGCTTTTACTTTCGCGATTACAGGCGTAAGAACAAGGTGCCCTTCGATTTTCCGGGGTTCATTTTGCTCGGAAGTACTGCCGCATCACTCCTGGCTGGGATTGCTAATCTAACGAAGATCACAGGCGATGCATTTATTCCTCTTGGCCTTTTTGCGGCAAGTTTATCATTCGCCCTGATCTTTAATTGGCATGCGCGGCGTGCTCCCCATCCAGTGATTGATCTGAAGCTCTTCACAAACCTCAGCTACCGTGTCTCGACCTATGCAGCTGTCCCATTGCGTATCGGCGTCGCTTCCTTTGCGTTTGTGATGCCACTCATCCTGCAAATCCCTATGGGCTTAGATAGCTTGACAACCGGCCTTCTCATGGGGGCTGCTGCCATAGGTGCCCTACTTTCACGCGTGGTCGCTCACCGATTGATCAAAACATTCGGCTTTCGTGGCGTCCTGCTGCCCTGCACCATTGCTCTTTCCGTATTAACGCTGGCTGTGGGCTTTGTCTGGCTTACCAAGTCACTTGCAGCAGTCACACTCCTTATCCTGCTCACAGGCTTCACACGAAGCCTTGTGTTCACATCTGCTAACACAGCAAGCTATGCAGATCTGACCAGATGTCTTGTTAATCAGGGTGTGAGCTTTGCAGGGCTGGTTCAGCAACTGTCCATTTCACTGGCGGTTGGTTTTGCTGCAGCCATTTTGCATGTTCGACAGAATATCACAGAAGAGCCCATACTCACCGGGCCTGATTTTATCTGGCTTTCCGTTTGCACTGGTCTGTTTGCATTGCTGCCTGTTCTGTTTTTCTGGTTCCTCCCTGTCAATCTTGGAAAGAACAAGGTGGATAAACAGGCACATTTGCATAATAAAAAAGGCTGGTCGAAACCAGCCTTTTTGAAAACTATTTTGACCCTCTGTAGCCCTTGGCGAGAATGAACATCTCAGGGCTGCCTTTGCGGCTCGCTGGTGGTTTGATATGCACCACCGACTTAAATTCCTTTTTCAGATCTTGAAGCAGCTTTGCCTCAGCGCCTCCAGCAAACACCTTGGATAGGAATGCGCCGCCTTCGTTCAGGTTCTGACGAGCAAAATCGATCGCGATCTCAAACAAATAAGTCGTACGCAGGTGGTCTGTCTGACGATGACCTGTTGTCGGTGCCGCCATGTCTGACATCACCAGATCGGGACGATGCCCGCCGAGCGCTTTCATCAACTCATCAGGAGCATCATCATCCAGAAAGTCTTTTTGAAGGATCACAACACCCGGGATCGGTTCAACTTCAAGATAATCAATCCCGACCACCAGTGGCTCATCATCCATAGAGCCGACAATTGGCGCAGTCAGCTGTGACCAGCCACCCGGGGCACACCCCAGATCGACCACGCGCATACCCGGCTTCAGGATTTCATGCTTCTCATTGATCTCGATCAGCTTGTAGGCCGCCCTGGAGCGATAACCATCGACCTTGGCACGGCGGACGTACGGATCATTCAGCTGGCGCTGCAGCCAGAGCGTTGAAGAGTTGGACCGTTTACGCGCAGTTTTCACGCGCTGAAACATGCCCCGATCACCTGATCCACGACCACTTGAGTTGCCGCTCATCTGTTATATTCCTTTCTAGGGGTGCGCCGGCGCTTATGGTTGGAGTTGCTCCAGACTTTGTCTGCAGCCATCATCTCCATCAAAATACCTTCTCGCAGTCCTCTGTCAGCAACACGTAAACGCTGACAAGGCCATCTGCGGCGTATTCCTTCCAAAATTGCGCAACCTGCTAGCACCAAATCGGCTCGGTCCTCACCAATACAAGGGTTTTCTACCCGTTCTTGGTAGGACATATTCAAAAGCTGGTTAATCATGGCTGAAACATCTTCCTGTTCCATCCATGCTCCATCAACGCGGCGGCGATCATAGCGTTTAAGACCCAAGTGGACCCCGGCCAATGTGGTCACCGTCCCGGATGTTCCCAGCATATGGACATTTCCGCGCTCTATAGCACGGGAGAGTTCATTGCCAAGAGGGAAATTCTCCAATCTCTGCGAGACATCACCAACCATGGCTTCAAAAACATCTGGCGTAACGTGCACGCCGCCGTGTCTTTCTGCCAGATTTACGACACCTAGAGGCAGAGACGTCCATGTTCTGACAAAGCGCGTCAGCGCATATCCCCGCGCACCATATCTGTTGCGCAGATCGAGCCAGACAATCTCAGAGGACCCGCCCCCAATATCGAAAAGCAGAACACCGTCAGCCTCAGGATCGACCAGAGAAACACACCCTGCAACGGCTAAGCGTGCTTCAGTCTCCTGACTAACAATCTCAAGCTCCAGCCCTGCCTCTTTCTTTGCGCGGCTGACAAACTCCTCACCATTTTCAGCTGCCCGACAGGCCTCGGTCGCAATGAGCCGAGCCCGCTGAACGCCGCGCTCGGAAATCTTTTGCTGACAAACCTGCAAGGCCTCAATGGCTCGAGAAATGGCGTCATCGGAGAGTTTCCGGTTACGCCCGACCCCCTCCCCCAAGCGTACAATCTTGGAGTAGGCATCGACAACGCGAAACCCGCGCTGCTCTGGTCTGGCAATCAACAAACGACAATTGTTGGTGCCCAGATCCAAAGCTGCGTAAAGTTCCTGAGACCCTGCCGCCTGATGCCTGTGGCGCGAAGGAAAACGATGCGTCCCATCACCACGCGTATCCGCATGATGATAGCGTCGGTTTGCATCATTTTCGCGAGATCTGTAGCCTGGAGAAGGACGCGGAGATTGTTGCTCTACAGGCCCTGACTGTCTGGCCTGCGATGACCCATGCGTTTTGGCCTCCTCCTTAGGTGCAGGAGCAGGTTGTATAACTTCTACTGATGTGCCGCCCGGATCAATATTGACAACGGGCGCATGTAGTTTCTGGTTTAGGAGCGCACGTCTTTCTGCCCGATTAGGCTTTGCGCGACGTGCTTTCCTCTGCCGCTTGGCGCCTTCAGGACGAGAACTGTCGGCCTCTTCCGCAATCCCAGCAGAATGACCAGCTTCAGCGCGGTGCAAAGACGCATTTTTGGCGTCACCACCCTGGCGCTTTCTATGGCGTTGCTTCCGTCTGCCCTTTTTCGAGCTTCCCGGGACGCCGGGCGTTCTCGCTCCATCCGAAGAGGACCGCTCACCCGTTTTCTTCAAGTGCTATGCCTTTGTGCAGTCCTTGAGGCATCTAAATGCGATCTGGACTGAAGTCATTTTAAGTTGGCAACATTGTAACAGTTTCATGGCAAACAGCAATCGCCCCATTTGAATGGTACAGTCCTAAATTTAAACGAATTCTCTCAAATTGCAGGAAACTCCAGAGGCTTACAAATCGGCTCGCCGGTGGTCGGAGTTGATACAGCCGTGCCATAACCAGAGCACATTTGCGCATAAACACGCAGAGCCATGCCCTTATTCACAAGAGAAGGGCATGAAATCCGCTTAGCCCACTGATTTTGTTAAAACTCATGAGAACCAAGTTGACAAGATCCAGTCCGAACACTAAAAGCCCTCTCACCGACGAATTGAGCAGCTTGCTTCACTTTGTTGGTTGGCAGTAGCTAACGTGCTGTTATTGCTGGGGATTAGTTTAATGGTAGAACAGCGGACTCTGACTCCGTCGGTCCTGGTTCGAGTCCAGGATCCCCAGCCAATTACTCACGTATCAAAAGCTTCAACTGCCAGGTAGGGAACACTTCCCTCCTGTTCTGCTGGGGATTAGTTTAATGGTAGAACAGCGGACTCTGACTCCGTCGGTCCTGGTTCGAGTCCAGGATCCCCAGCCATTTTCTTCCATACATTATATCTAATCAGATTGCCTGAGCGGCTCTCATATTCCGCTGATTGACGGCTTTGTGTCCCTCAAGAACACTGCTTGCGTCTTCAACGCTTGCAGAGGCCCTGCCATGCCCTTTTCTCCCAAACGGATTGCCGTTTTTGGTGCCAGCGGCGCGATTGGCTCTGCTTTTATCAATGATTGCCTTGATCGCTATCACACGGCGACTGTGTTTTGTTTTGCCCGTTCTTTAGAGCGCATCCCAGCCCATGAACGTGTTGAAAGTCGAACTTTCTCATTAGAGGATCCGGAAGGGCTCAATGCCAGTGCAGATGCAATTAAAGCAGCTGGTGGGCTGGATCTGATTTTCGTGGCCACGGGGCAGCTTCACAGCACCACCACGAAACCTGAAAAAACTATCCGCGCTCTCACCTACGCCGGAATGGAAGAAACATATTGCACGAACACGATCTTACCAGCGATGATCATGAAGTACTTTCTGCCACTGTTACCCAAGCACAAGAGGGCTGTTTTTGCAGCCATTTCAGCACGCGTTGGCAGCATTTCTGATAATTATCTTGGGGGATGGTATTCGTACCGGGCCTCAAAAGCAGCCCTTAACATGCTCATCAGGTGCGCTGCGATTGAGATGCAGCGCACGCATCAAAGCTCTGTCATTATTGGCATGCATCCGGGCACGGTGGATAGCTCCCTATCAAAACCGTTTCAACGCGGCATTCAAGAAAGCCAGTTGATGCAGCCAAAGCAGTCCGCTGCAATGTTGCTGGATGTGATCAGTAAGGTGGATCAGTCCCAAACCGGTAAATGCCTGGCCTATGACGGGACTGAAATCGCACCCTGAGCGGTCATTAAGCGTCGACAGTAGCTTTCAGAACGTACTGTTCAAACACATCGCGGCTTTGCGTCAGGAGTGCTTCGCACCACTCTTGTGTATCAACAAAGAGCGCATCCTTGAGCTCCTGCCTGATTTCAGCGGCCAGCTCTGGGGCGACAGTGTCCCGATTGCGTTTCAGCCAGTTGTCTCGGCGATGAGCGTCCAGCACTTGTTCAAATGGGACGGTGCCAAACTCCAGGATCAGCTTAATTGGTGGGACCTCCAGATCCAAACTGTCCAAAGTATCGCACATGAAACCACCAATGAGGCTCCACTCCGCCTCTTCACCCGGCTTTGAACTGAGGTCCATCACCTCACAGAAGCCGCTGGGGCCAACACCAGTGTGCAGATCAATGATCGTTGCACGTTTTGCGCCTTGTCCATAACAGACAATGACCTGCTTTAGGGTTTTGGTGGACCAGGAGGTTTCCTCCCCACCATAGAACAGACCCATTGGGACCGTGTACTGCCCCTTCAACACTTTTTGCGTCAGAGCGCCAGCCCCGTTCTTTTCCGTATAAGCTTTGATTTCGGCATTGGCAGCCTGCCACTCCTCACCTGTGATCTGCGGCGCACAAATGGCGGTGTGCAGCTCCTCATAGTCCGGGTTTTGAGGAAGGTCTCCATCAAAACTAATGGAGTTGCGATTGTTGTCGACGTTGTTCTCATCTGTCCGCGTAAAGATCGCGCAGCCAGCTGGATTAACTGCGTGCACCCAGACTACTTTTGTATTGTCTGGCAGCTGCTCCAGATAGCGCTGCATCAAGTCCAGCTGAATTCCAGAGCCCGCTGTGAGTTCCGTTCCGTGCACGCCAGAGGTGATGAACACCACATGCTCACTGTCCGGCTTGCCTTGCAAAGCAACAGTCATCTGCACAGGTCCCTCTTCACTCTTGAAGGTTGGGTGCGGGATGATCTCTGTCTCAAATCCAAGTCGACTGGCCAGGTCCATGAAACGCTGTTGAGCTTGGAAGTAGTCCTCAGAGAAAATGGGGTTTGCAGGCATTATGTACTCTTCAAATAACGGGATGAAGCTGTGATATATCGGCAGTTACATTACACACCTAATTGACCCGGGAAGAATAATCTAGTCTGTTGTTCCTTATCTCTTTTTTTTCGCATCACATGCAAGTTTTCAATCAATTGCGATGATGCGTCTTCATATCAGACTGCCGCTGCGCACCCATAGAGTTAGCAGCGATCAGCTTCCCGGGAGCGAATAATGAAAAGAAAACTGATACTAGATGTGGACACGGGCACGGATGATGCTGTTGCCATTATGCTGGCTGCTTTGCATGAAGATCTTGACCTAATTGGTGTAACCACTGTGAACGGGAATGCCGAGCTGCATTATTGCACAGATAATTCCTTGCGTGTTCTCGACTATATCGGCAAGCCTGAGATCCCGGTTTATGCTGGCTGTCACAAGCCTCTGGTACGAAATGACTTTCCAACTCCACGCACCAAAAACGACCTGACCGAGAAGATCCACGGCAAGCATCTTCCTCTGCCAGAAACCGCTTTAAAAGCACAAAAGCAGCATGCCGTTGAGTATCTGGTAGAGACCTACCGCAGTGCGACTGATCCAATCACGCTGGTTCCGGTTGCGCCACTCACCAACATTGCCGCAGCGCTGGCTGTTGAGCCGAAGTTGGTGGACCTCATTCCTGAAGTCGTGATCATGGGCGGTGGTCATGATGTTGGCAATGTGACCCCTGCTGCGGAGTTCAACATCTGGGCTGACCCAGAGGCTGCTTATGCAGTCTTTAATGCTGGCTTTGAAAAGCTGACCATGGTGCCGCTGGATGCAACACACAAAGCGCTGGTGACAGCAACACAATGCCGCCAGTTTGATGAGCTGGGCACGCCTGCTGGTAAGGCAATGGCGGCTTGTACAGGCCACCGCATTGGCATTCACGACAAGATCCAGAAGATGGATGTTGAGCACAGCGCACCGGTGCATGATGCGCTTTGTATCGCACATCTCATTCAGCCAGACGTGATTACGCTGGGAGAGTACCCGGTCGACATTGAAACACAGGGTGCGCTGACTGTTGGGCGTACGATTGTTGACAAGAACCACCGCGGCACCAAACAAGCCAATTGCAAAGTGGCCTTTGATGCGAATGCGGCACTCTTCGTGGACATCATGATGAAGACGTTCGCCAGCAATAAGTAAAATTAGAAAGCGCCGAGAGCATCAGTCTGTCGGCGCTTTTAAGCACCTTACTTTGTGAATGCCATCTGATTGGTATTGCCGAGCATCCAGCGCGACCCGAACTTATCAATTGCAACGCAGCTTGCAGATGCTTCAGATCCGAACATCAGGCATTTCACTTTGACTGCGGTCGCCAGCTGTCGGCGTAAAGAGTAATGATTTTCCGCAGGCCACATCAGACCAACGCGTATAATCCCATGTTGGTGATAGATATTGAGCTGGCGTTTATCGACAACTTCCGCTCGTCCACTCACTTCTGTCAATTGCTGTATGCTCAAGGCATTACCGAGTGAGACTGATATCAGCATTGTCGACAGACCTGTCAGTATCACCGTCAAAAACTTAAGTGAGCGCATCATTTCTCTCCGTGGTCGCACCTTTAATTCCATTAGGGAAAATCAAAGCATACCACGACCAAGGCGCACTCAATGCGCTTTATTGCATTTCTATGACAATTGAGGGGTATTGTGGACTTCAGTGATCTGATGCTGTGCAATCAAATGGCTCATGCCTTCAATTTTATCGTTTGGTTTTGAGGGGAAATCAGATCTTTGGACTATAATTCGCTCTGCAATTTGCATCTGAAAGGCTGGGTATAGATTAGATGCTTCGTTCTAGTGTTCATCAACTGTTTGACGAGCTGGTCTCCTGCGAGCAATTTCTTGATAATTGCGGAGAGCTTATGTGGCGCGACAAGCTTCGCCAGACCCGTGTCGTTGACGCCGCCGGTAATGAGGCGCTCGATCTGGATTTGCTGCTCTCCTACTTTTCTCAAAGTGAAGCGTTCTTTGAGTTGGAGCTGTCGCAAGATCTCGGCCACCGTGTGAGTGAGACGACCGAGCCGGGCGCAAACTCCCACCTGGTCACACTGCGGCTGGACATCTTTTATCTTGCGCAGAAATGCCGAGATGAAGGCAATGCAAGCATTGTTATCATCTCGGCTTGTCCTTAACTGCAGCTATTCTGCTGGCGTATTCGTGGTGCCCAGCGCTTTATCAAGCTCACTGTGCAACTTTTCTTCACTGGCTTTGCGTGGCTTCGTAAAGCGCATCAGCAGCAAGTAGGCGGCTGGTGTCACGAAGAGTGTGGAGAGTGTTGCAAAGCCTAAACCACCAACGATTACCCATCCCATCTCAATGCGCGCTTCTGCCCCTGCACCAAAGGCCATGACCAGCGGCACACCGCCAAGGACCGTAGAGACCACAGTCATGACAACTGGGCGGAAGCGGATAAGGCATGCATCATGGATCGCTTCAAAAACTGAACGCCCCTCTTCCCGCAATGTGTTGGCAAATTCGACAATGAGAATGCCGTTCTTGGCCATCAAACCAACGAGCAAGATGATACCGATCTGGGAGTAGACGTTGATCGACCCTCCCGTCAGGCCAATGGAGATGATCGCCGCTGAAATGCCAAAGGGCACTGTGCAGAGAATGACAAAGGCACTCATGAAGCTTTCAAACTGCGCAGCGAGTACAAGGAAGACCACCAGGATCGCAAAGAGGAAGGTCATGTAGACGTTGGACGTGGTTTTCTCCAAAACCGCTGCTTCACTCAAAAGCGTGACATTTGTGCCTTCCGGCAAGACCTCCTCAGCAACTTCCTTCATGTCGGAGATTGCCTGCGCAAGATCATAACCATCATTGATGGAGATGGTGACGGGGACTGCTCTTTGCTGCTCTTCACGCGTCAAGCTTGGTGCCACGGCCTCTTCTTCAATGGAGACAATAGAGGACATCGGCAACATGGTGCCGTCTTTACTCTTGATGAAGATGTTTTCCAAATCACGGGTAGAGCGCAATGGTAGACCACCTGCTTCCATGACCATTGGAATGCCGTCATCCTCTACGAAGAGGTCTGCTACTGAGGAGCCATCTAGCAGCATCCGCAGATTGGAGGCGATCCGGTCGGAAGACAGTCCCAGATCATTTGCGCGTTCTCTATCTACACTCACCAACAGTTGCGGCTGTGTCGTCTCATAGGACACGGAGGCAAAGCCAACTTTGTCGCCGTAACGGGCCTGCATCTCCGAAACGATATCATCTGCATTTTCGGCCAATTCATCATAATTGGTGCCGGTCACGGCAAAGCGAAGTCCTTGCCCAGCGCCGCGAATTCCAATTGTATTGGGTTGAGCAACACGCACCTTCAGGCCGGGGATTTTAGCGGTCTTGCGTTGTAGTTCGTTGACAATTTCCTGCTGACTGCGATCTCGCTCTGCCCAGTCTTTCAAAGACATAACAAGGAAGCCGCGATTGATCTGCCCCCCCATGCCTACAAGACTCATAACGCTTCGGGCCTCGCCATTTTCAACATAGGGCTGAGCGATATATTCCAACTCGCTCATCTTGCCCGCGGTGTAGTCCAAACTTGCCCCTTGAGGTGTCGATGCAATCATGAAGATCACAGATCTGTCCTCAGTCGGGGTGAGCTGTCTTGGCAGTGAGGTATATTGGGATGCTCCCAAAATGACGAAGAGCGTTGCTGCACCCAGCAATATGAATGGACGACGCAATGTCCAATCCAACGTGCTGGAGTACCAACGCTCAATGGCGGTCCCCATACTGGAAATCACAGTCCAGGTCGCAGAGGGTTTGTGCGTGTCCTCATAGTTTTTCGTTCGCAACAGACGAGAAGCCATCATCGGCGCAAGGGTCAGCGCAACGAAGGACGACAGCATCACGCTGATTGCAAGCACGAAGCCGAACTCAGAGAAGAGTTTGCCGACACTGCCCGGGAGGAATGAGATTGGTATAAACACAGCAGCCAGCGTGGCCGTTGTGGTGATGACTGCAAAGAAGACCTCCCGCGTACCAAGGATCGCAGCAGCACGCGGCCCCTGCCCTTTATGAACGCGCTTGGAGATATTCTCCAGAACCACAATTGCATCATCAACCACCATGCCGGTTGCCAGCAAAAGGGCCAGAAGCGTCAAAACGTTTGCGGAAAAGCCCGCTAGCCAGATGCCAACCAAAGCCCCAATCAAGGCAACAGGAACAGTGACAGCAGGAATAAGCGTGACTCGAATAGAACCGAGGAACAGCAGCATCACACCAATGACAATGCTGGTGGATAGGAACAGCGAGAACACGACTTCCTTGATCGCGCCACCAATGAACGTTGCATCATCACTGCTGACGTTGACTTCAACATCCTTTGGAAGCTGGTCCTTCATGCGCTCAATTTCAGCGCGGACGTTGTTGGAGATGTCGATGGTATTTGAGTTTGCCGAGCGAATGATACCCATGCCGACAGCACGTTTACCGTTGTAAAACGCACCAGAGGATGCGCGTTCCGGCCCATAGCTCACAAACGCGATATCGCGAATTCGGGTGGTATCGTTTAGCTTGACCATACCGATCTGTTCGGCAGTTTTCACGTCAGAGTTTGCACGAACAAAGAGCTCCTGATCGCCCGTTTCCAGCGACCCGCCGGAAGTATCAAGCGCAAGCTCTTCCAAAACAGAGCGCAGATTGTCAGGTGTCAGGCCGCGAGATGACATTGCCTGCACGTTGATCGCAACTTTGAAGACGGGCGTTTGAGAGCCATACAGATCCACACTGGCAACACCCGGTACAGACGTGATGCGGTCAACGATCTCGTCATCCACAAACTTGCTCAGTTCTTCGATGCGCATTTCATCAGAAGTTACAACAACGCGCATGACAGGATCGGCATCCGCGTCTGCCTTCACCACAACGGGAGTATCTGCATCTTCTGGCAGATTACGCCCCGCTCCGCTCACAGCATCGCGGATATCATTGGCAGCTTCACTGACGTCGACACCATCATTGAATTCAACGGTAATTCGGCTGCGACCATATTTTGAATTGGATGAAATGGATTCGATGCCTGCGGTGCGGGAGATCGCTTTTTCCAGCACACTGGTTATCTCGGCATCCGTAACTTCTGGCGGCGCACCGGAGTATGTGGTCGTGACCGTTACAACGGGCCGGTCCACATTTGGCATTTCCCGCACTTCAACGCCAAGTAACGCCGCGATACCAGCTACGATAATAAGAAGGTTCAGGGTAATTGCCAAAACTGGACGCCGTACACACAGGGCATACAATCCGCTTAGGTGACTTTCCCGTGTCGATTTTTTATCGGTTGTCATAGAAACACCTTCGGGTCGGTCATTCAGGAGCTGGATTTCGTCGTGCCATCAGGCGATATTCCAGATTGGGAACCAGAGCTTTTTACTGGTTCGCCCTTATCTGTTTGGCCTGTGTCCGGCTTATTCTTGCCTTGCCCGCGTCCCTGCCCTTTGCCCTTTACCCCAGTTTTATTACTGGGTGTCTGTGTCTCACTCACGAGTGGCGCGGTTGGTTCATCAGGGCTGATCAGCGTAAAACCAGGCTCAGCCTGAAGCGTCACTTTTGTTCCCGGACGCAAGTCACGCACTGATTCAGTTATAACGATATCGCCTGACTCTACCTCACCTTCAATCAAGACGCGATCAGCGCTGCGCTCAATGACAGTTACGTCGGCTCGCAGAGCTTCACCATTTTCAGCAAGCCAGACATGCGGCCCGGAACGATCCCATTTGAGCGCGATGGACGGGACGGATGGCCATTCATCCCCTTCCAACTGGACGCGAGCATCGAATGCGATCCCAGATCTCAGAAGATCGTCAGGATTTGCTACGGTTGCCTGTACTTTCAATGTGCGGGATTCGGAGTTGACGCGATTTTCCAGAGCCGTCAGCTCACCGCTGAATGTATGCCCCGGCATCGCTTCTGTGCGCAGTTCAACAGTATCTCCACGTTTAACCTTGTTGGCAAACCGTTCTGGTACGACAAATTCCACCAGAATGCTTGAGCGATCGTCCAGACCTGTGATGCGGGAAGACTGGGTTACGTAGTCGCCGATTTCAACATCCATGATGCCGAGAATACCTTCAAATGGCGCTCTCACAAGCCTGCGATCAAGATCGATACTGGCTTTGTCCAGATCCAGTCGGGCCTGATTTGTTGCGAGCAAAGCGTTTTGCATCTGGACTGTCGAAATGGTCTGCGAAGACATCAGCTTTTCATAGCGTTCAACCTGCTCTTCAGCATCTTTAAGCGCAAGCTTGGCGCGGTTGACCGCCAGTTTCTCTTCCGCATCATCCAGACGCAGCACAACATCACCTGTAGAGACGCGCGTCCCTGCCTTGAAAGGCAGCTCCTGAATGCGTCCAGAGCTTTCCGGGTAGAGATCTGTCATCTTGGCAGCACGGCCTGTGCCGATTGCGCGGACAAATGTATCGGTTACGCCTGTGGTCACATTACGGGCGCGAGCCAGAATTTCATGATTGCCACCACCGCCGCGTTTTCCGCCTCCACGCTTGCCCTGCTGTTTGTTGCCGGAGCCCTTCACGGCGACATCTGCCATCTCAGTTGGCCAAAGCGTTAGTCCAACGGAAGCGAACAGGGGGACAGGCTTGGAGAACAGAACCGGCTTACCGATATATAAACCTGCAATACCAACTACGACGGCGATCAGACCAACTTTTACAGCCTGTCTAGAACGGGACATTAACAGCCAACTCCTACCAGAATTTGCAGTACTTACGGCTATTCAGGCTCACTGGATCAATGAGGAGCCTCTTGGCGATTCAAGCATGCTTGAAAGAACACATTAGTTGAGAGTGTTTTACATTGCTTTTGTGAGACATGTGCATTTTGAAGTTTGTAAAAACGTAATGACATTGTCTGAACCGGCGTTTTGCTACAGTTCGTTACACTTTCCTTGGTCTGCCCCGCGCGTTTTCCAGAGGCAGATGCACAAAAGGCCTGACAGTGATATCAGGCCTTTCAGTCATTTTCGCGATGCTACATTTAGCTAAACGCTGAGCGGTTCCACCGGGTTACCTGCCGGACGCACCACAACGCGTGATCCATTTGGCACGCGGTTGTAAAGGTCAATCACATCCTGGTTGAGCAGGCGGATACAGCCACTTGAGACGTTTTTGCCGATTGACCAGTGCTCGTTGGTTCCGTGCAGGCGGTACAACGTGTCTTTGCCGTTCTGGAACAGGTAAAGCGCACGGGCGCCCAGCGGGTTTTCAATACCCGGCGCCATGCCATGGCGGAACTCTTCAAGTTCTGGCTGACGTGCGATCATCTCTGCTGGCGGCGTCCATTTTGGCCACTGACGTTTGTACTGGATGACAGCATCGCCGTTCCAGCTAAAGCCAGCACGGCCTACACCGACACCATAGCGCATGGCAGTGCCATCACCACGCACCAGATAAAGGAAGCGGTTGGATGGGTCGACAACAAGTGTGCCGCCAATTTCCGGACCGGTGTAGTTCACCACCTGACGGAGGTACTTACCGTCTGGGATCTGGTTGAGGTTGACTGCAGGGATGGGGAATTTTTCTTCCGGCATCGGGCCATAAACAGCCTTGTAGTACGGATCCTGGCGAAGGTCGGCCACAGTCTTGCGTTTTGGAGCACCGGTTGTCTGACAGCCTGCCAAAGCGAGGGCTGCTGTACCGATTACAAAACCACGTCTGGACAAACTACCTTTGTTACAATGCCTCGCCTTCTCGGCAGTTGTACTTAAAAAGCTCATGGTCACCCTATTATTGTTCCTTAAGTTAGATTGCCGAGCATGCTGCAATAAACATATCGCACAGTCGATTTGCGTTTCTAACTTGTCTCTATCAATAACTAATTGAGGAAGACAGATGGTCACGACAATTTGAACCTATGCACAATTCACTATGTGGATTCAAAGGGTGCGACCAACAAGGCCTTAAAGGGTGTGTCTGGCTTGCAAATGGCTGGATTGCGGCCAGTTCAAGAACAAGATGGCTTTTCTACAGATGTTGAAGAAACCTCCCTCACCTGAGGCAAGAGAGGCAAAGGCTTCAGTTTTTGAAACGGTTAGGGCTTGTGGTGTTCATGCCAATGGC
>NZ_LCWX01000260.1:124610-131372 GCF_001431305.1 Pseudovibrio sp. POLY-S9 | reverse complement strand
GGGCAATATCGATCCGGCGCGGCACCCAGACATCCTGCTTTTGGGAGATATAATCCAAGAAACGGGCAAGAGCTGCTGTTCTGCCAGGGCGTCCGGCAAGGCGGCAGTGCAAGCCGATGGACATCATTTTGGCCGCTCCGTCTTCCCCTTCCGCGTAAAGCGTGTCGAAGCTATCTTTCAGGTAGGTAAAGAATTGGTCACCGCTGTTAAAGCCCTGCGGTGTTGCAAACCGCATATCATTGGCATCCAGCGTGTAAGGGATGATCAAGTGCGGGCCGTTTGGACCTTCAACCCAATAAGGCAGGTCGTCTGCATAGCTGTCTGAGCTGTAAAGGAAGCCACCTTCTTCCATTACCAATGGCAGAGTGTTTACGGAGCTTCTGCCTGTGTACCACCCGTAAGGACGCTCTCCAGTCGTCTCTATATGACTCTTGATCGCCTGCTGGAGGTGCCAGCGCTCTTCATCGGCAGAGAAATCTTTGTACTCGATCCACTTGAGGCCGTGAGATGCAATTTCCCAGTTAGCCTCTTTCATGGCCTCAACCACTTCAGGATTTCGCTCCAGTGCCGTGGCAACGCCATAACAAGTCACCGGATGTCCATGTTTGCGGAACAAACGCCACAGACGCCAGAAGCCAGCACGCGAGCCGTACTCATACATTGACTCCATATTCATGTGTCGTTGGTTAAGCCAGGTTTGGGCGCCAACAATCTCAGAAAGGAAAGCTTCAGACCCAGCATCTCCATGAAGGATGTTGTTCTCGCCGCCTTCTTCGTAATTGATGACAAACTGAACCGCGATTTTCGCATTGCCTGGCCAGTTAGGGTTCGGCGTGTTCCGGCCATACCCAATCATGTCGCGTGCATAATCCATCATGAAATACCTTTTTGAAGTTTGTTGGAAACACTTCACCTCAAAACAGCAAGACAAGACAAGTAGGTTTGTGCAGAATTCCAATGCACAACTCCTCCTGAACTCACAAAAAATGGCTCAACTTGTGATGGCGGACACATTCTTTTGTAGAAATCTTATTAAATTTGAAGGGTAACCATTGAAATTTTGAGCACGAGAACAATCTGAACCCTATGTAGCGCGACCGGGACATCCTGTTACATTTCTACATTTGACAGTGATTATAGCTTTCAGTAAAAAGTTTCACATATATCTAGTCGATATATATCGAACGTGACCAGACTTTAGCTCTAATCGATTTTAAGTCTTTTAAGTTCAGTAAGTTATTCGACCTCACACCTATATGAGGTCTCTTTTAACACTCAGTGCGATGTGGTGGGGAATGAGCACACGTAAATTTTGTCTTGCCATATTATCCAGCGGGGATGCTACTGGATATGAAATTCGCAAGACTGCGCAAGAAGGGCATTTCAGTCATTTCATTGAAGCCAGTTACGGGTCAATTTATCCGTCGCTTGCCAAGATGGAACAGGACGGTCTTGTGACGTGGCGCGAAGAAATTTCGCCAGGCAAACCTTCTCGGAAAATCTATTCTATTACGCAGGCAGGTCGTGACGCTTTTGTACAAGAGCTGTCTGAGACCCCTGTCGAAGATTTGTTCAGATCCCCGTTTCTTCTGCTTGCACTTTATAGCCGCTGGGTTGGTGGCGAGTTTATTTCCAAGGAGATTGACCGCCGCATTGAGCATCTGGAGCTCAAAATCGGGGGCATGACCCACGAACTTGAGATTTGTGAGGATCCGGCAAGCGCGTGGACACTGGAATACGGCATTACCACACTGAGTGCTTCCCTTAATTACATGAAAATGAACCGAAGCAAGCTTGAGCGTATCGCCAGCGAGCGTGTCTCCCACGCTCAAACAGCTGAATAATCGCCTAGAACCGGCGGAGAGAAAAATGGCAATTCGATTTTCACATGTTCTGGCTTTGGGGCTTACAGCCGGAATCGGCATCTGGATGGTGACCGGCACAACTGTGGTTATGGGTCAGGGTACCGGCGAAGGTTCGACTCCACCACCAGCAGAAAGAGTGAAAGCTCTCGGCTCTGTTCCCTTTGCCGTAAAAGTGCAGACCCTTGAAGCAACAGTACGAACTCCATTTTTGGAAATGCGCGGACGAACGCAGGCTGATACGCGCGTTGAAGTGCATTCGGAAACTGCTGGTGTGGTGCGTACACGCCCTGCAACGGAAGGCATGTTCGTTCGTAAAGGTGATTTGCTCTGTTCTCTTGATCGCGGCGCACGTGAAGCACGCGTTCTTCAAGCCAATGCAGCGCTGGCTCAGGCCAATATTGATTTTGAAGCTGCCAGCAAGCTGAACAACAGAGGCTTTTCTGCTGCGAACCGTGTGATCGCGCTTAAAGCGACAAGCGACGCGGCCAAAGCCCAGTTGCAGGAAGCTGAACTTGAGCTGGAACGTACAGCAATCCGCGCCCCTATTGATGGGATCATCGAGACACCACTGACAGAAGTGGGCGCAATGCTGGGTGTTGGCAAAGTTTGCGCGACAATCATGGCACCGGACCCAATGCTTGCAATCGGCGCTGTTTCAGAATCCAACATTCAGGCTGTAAAGATTGGCCAGACCGCTGTTGTAAATCTGGTGACTGGTCAAACCGTTGAAGGCAAAGTGAGCCACATTGCGAGCTCCGCCAATCCGGACACACGTACTTTCCACGTGGAAGTTGAACTGCCGAACTCTGATTTTGATTTGAAGGACGGTGTTACGACCAGCACTCAGCTGCAACTTGCCAATGAGAAAGCACACTTTGTATCACCGGGCATTTTGACCCTTGCTGACAATGGGGATATTGGCCTGCGCGGCGTTGGTGCAGACAACAAGGTCATTTTCTATCCTGTTGAAATGATCGGCGGAGACACAAAGGGTGTCTGGCTCAAGGGCCTGCCAGAAAAAGTGACCGTTATTACTGTTGGTCAGGACTTCGTTAAAGAAGGCCGCGTTGTTCATCCCGTTTTTGAAACCGCGGAGGTTTCACAATGATATCCATGCTGGAAGGGGTGCTCCAACGCCCCAAAACAGTTTTTGTGATGATGCTCTTCATGGTGATCGCAGGCATTATGTCCTACATCGCGATTCCCAAAGAAGCTGCGCCTGATATTGATGTTCCTTTCTTTTATGTTTCTGTCAGCCAGTCCGGTATTTCTCCAGAAGACGGAACCCGCCTGATCGGTCAACCGATGGAGACTGAACTCCGCGGTCTTGAAGGTTTGAAGGAGATCACAACGATCGCCGCCGAAGGGCATGTGGGCATTTTGTTGGAGTTCGACATTAATGTCGACAAAGACAAAGCGCTGACGGATGTTCGTGAAAAGGTTGACACGGCGAAGACCAAGATCCCTGAGGACGCCAAAGAACCGACCGTCAGCACTCACAATATGGCGCTTCAGCCGACCATGACCATCGCCCTTTCCGGTGATGTTCCTGCCCGCACGCTTTACCGTCTTGCAGACCGCTTGAAAGACGAGATCGAGTCCATTGCGTCGGTGAAAGAAGTGGAGTTGACTGGCCAGCGTGATGAGTTGCTGGAAGTGATCATTGATACGCTTAAGATGGAAAGCTACTCCATCAGTCAGAGCGAGCTAATCAATGCACTTCGGCTGAACAACCAGCTGATTGCAGCAGGCTTTATTGATGGAGGTGCTGGCCGCTTCAACATCAAAGTGCCAGGTCTGATCCTTGATGCAGATGATGTGTATTCCTTACCGGTGAAACAAGCTGGTGAAGGTGTCGTGACACTTGGTGATATCGCTACGATCAAACGTACCTTCAAAGATCCAAGTACCTTTACACTTGTAAATGGTCAGCCTGCTGTTTCTCTGGATGTGATCAAACGCATTGGCGAGAACATTATCGAGAACAATGCTGCTGTTCGCACTGTTGTTGAAGACGTTACTGCAGAGCTGCCAAGTACAGTATCTGTGAGCTATATGCTCGATGTATCAGACAACATTTTTCAGACCCTAAACTCTCTTGAATCTTCCATCATGACAGCAATTTTCCTCGTGATGGTTGTTGTTATTGCTGCTCTTGGTTTGCGGTCTGCCATCTTGGTTGGCTTGGCTATTCCAACAAGCTTCATGTTGGGTTTCCTGACACTCACGACCATCGGTATGACCGTGAACACCATGGTGATGTTCGGCCTGGTGCTGACTGTTGGTATGCTGGTTGACGGCGCGATTGTGATGGTGGAGTACGCAGACCGTAAGGCAGCTGAAGGTATGCCTCCACGGGATGCTTACATCCGTGCTGCCAAGCTGATGTTCTGGCCGATTGTTTCATCAACTGCAACAACGCTGGCGGCTTTTCTACCAATGTTGCTGTGGCCAGGTGTACCGGGCGAGTTCATGAGCTACCTGCCAATCATGGTGATCATCGTTCTGTCTGGCTCTTTGCTGACGGCCATGGTGTTCCTGCCCGTGACAGGTGGTATTTTGGCCGCTGTCTTTGCGTTTATGAGCAAGTATGGCGAGCATCTTCTGGCTCTTATCGTTGCTGTAGGACTGGCTGCTGTCGTCTCCAGCCTGACACCAATCGTTGCGGTCCTTGGTCCTGCATCAAAACTGCTTGGGGCCGCTATCATCATCATGGCTTATCTGCCGTTGATGAAGATGTTCAAACCAATCCTCAACTATTCTCGTGCGCGTGCTGAGCGCCGTAAAACGGAAGAGTTGGCAGCCGCAAAAGTGCTCTCCGGGCATGGTCCGTTTGACACGTCAAAGCTGCGCGGTATTACGCGTGCCTATATTGCCGTACTGGAGTTTCTGGTTCGCAAATGGTGGGCCGGTATGCTGGCGATCGTTGCCATGCTGGTTCTTTGTGGCAGTATCTTAATGACCTTTATGAGCAACAATGCCGGCACAGAGTTCTTCGTGGATGAAGAGCCTGAGCAGGGTAAGTTCTATGTGACCGCTCGCGGTAACATGTCCGCTCTTGAGGCCCTTGAACTGGTTCGGGACGTTGACAGCATCATTCTGGCTGAGCCGGGTATTGAAAATGTCGTAACCCGCGCCTTCCCTGTTGGTGTGCGTGGTGGCGGCGGTAACAACGCTCCTGCGGATCTGATTGGCTCTATCGACATTGAGTTTGCTGACTTCTGTTGCCGCCCGTCGGCAAAGGAAATCTTTAACAGCGTTCGTGAGAAAACCTCTCTGCTTCCGGGTATCAAGGTTGAGTCCCGGCAGGTTGAGGGCGGCCCTCCAACTGGTAAAGACATCCAGTTGCAGATCAACTCAAACAACTATGAAGCAGCTGTTGCGACCGCAGACCGCGTTCGCAATCACATCGACACTGTTGATGGCTTGCGTGATCAGGAAGACAGCCGTCCGTTGCCAGGCATTGACTGGGAACTGACCATCAATCGCGAAAAAGCGGCTCGTTATAAGGCTGATATCGCAGCTGTAGGCGCTATGGTTCAGCTTGTAACCAACGGTGTACTGATTGGTGACTATCGCCCGTCTGACTCAGAGGATGAAGTGGACATTCGTGTGCGTCTTCCTCAGAACGAGCGGACTTTGGACAAGTTTGATGAGCTGCGTCTTCGTACTCAGCTGGGTCAGATTCCCCTCTCCAACTTTATGGAGCGGACACCGAAGCAGAAGGTTTCCAGCATTACACGCCGCAATGGCATGTTCTCTCTGGACGTTAAAGCTGGCGTTGATAAAGACCGCTTCCTCGTGACCGAGAAAGAGGCAGAGATTCAGGAATGGATCGATGCTCAGCAATGGCCGGACGGTGTGTTCATCAAGTTCCGCGGGGCGAATGAAGAGCAAGCCAAATCTCAGGCCTTCCTGATGAAGGCAATGATTGGTGCGCTGTTCCTGATGTTCATCATTCTACTGACCCAGTACAACAGCTTCTACCAGAGCTTCCTGACGCTCTCGACTGTGGTTATGAGTGCGTTTGGTGTGCTGCTTGGCATGTTGGTGACGGGGCAGAAGTTCTCAATCATCATGACCGGTACGGGTATTGTAGCGCTGGCAGGTATCGTGGTGAACAACGCGATCGTTCTTATTGATACCTACAATCGTTTCCGTGAAGATGGGCAGAGCCCGGTAGATGCAGCCCTGCGTACAAGCGCTCAGCGTGTCCGTCCGGTGATGCTGACCACAATCACCACGATTGCGGGCCTCATTCCAATGGCAACGCAGATCAGCTTTGACTTTGCCAATCAGGTCACGACCTTTGGCAGCGTCACTGCAAGTTGGTGGGTGCAGCTCTCAACCGCGGTGATCTCCGGTCTGGCGTTTTCAACCATGTTGACGCTGGTTGTGATCCCGATTGCTCTGGTGATGCCGATGCATCTTGCGAATGGTTATGGGCGGGTTGCAAACAGACGTAAAGGCCAGATGTCTGCAGATCAGTATGCGCTTGCAAATGGCAATCAGGATCCGAGAGAGCCAACCTTTGGTGATGAGGCTTCTGAAGAGGTCAAGCGGGTTCCTGAAGCCGCTGAGTGAGGCTTTGACTATAACAAACGCGAAAGAGGCTGCTTCGGCAGCCTTTTTTATTGCCTGCTATAAGAGCGAACAATGCGCTTGTGTCCCTCAGTCCAGTCTTCGCGTTCTTCGCACCTAAGCCAGCTTCCTCTTCCCCACTCGCAGAGCTCACAAAAAAGGCCGCGGAATAATCCGCGGCCTTTTAAAATCAGATAGCAGAGCACAGCTACTCGCTGCTTTTTTCCTTGTCCTGCTTGGGATCAAGGACGCCAGCTTTCGCAATGTCTTCGAGGCTGACTTTCAAAGACGTCTTGTCTTCAGAAACGCTTTCCTC
>NZ_LCWX01000260.1:120763-124351 GCF_001431305.1 Pseudovibrio sp. POLY-S9 | reverse complement strand
ATTCGCGGCGAATGTGGGTGCCGATTTGTTTTCCGGAGAACGTTGGCAACTGACTGACCATCAGGAGGCCGACGAACATGGTGTAGAGCGCAACCGGCAGAGCCAGCTCGTTCCAATGCGGCACGCCCAGACGTTCCAGATAAATTGGCAGCAGAACTGTCAGCGCGCCTGCTGGAGCGGGAACACCGGTAAAGAACTTGCTGGCCCACTTTGGTTTATTCGGATCGTCCAGCGCCACGTTAAACCGCGCCAATCGCAATGCCATGCAGATGGAGAACAGCAGAGAGGCGATCCAGCCGAGAGAGCTGGCATCTTCCAACATCCATGCGTAAAGGATAATCCCTGGGGCAACACCAAAGTTCACGAAGTCTGCGAGCGAATCCAGCTCAGCACCAAACTTGGTGGACCCTTTGAGCATGCGCGCGACACGTCCGTCCAAAGCATCCAGAATGGCGGCGAGGAAGATGGCTGCAATCGCCATATCCCACCTGTCTTCCATGGCCATGCGAATGGCTGTCAGGCCGGAACATAGCGCCAGCAAGGTGACGACGTTTGGTAAAACAATACGAAGCGGAATACGCTTGCGCGTTGACCCTTTCGCATTGGTGGTTTGACCTCCCGGTTCATAGGGAGGAAATGGATTTGACACGCTATACTACCTTAAGAAACGCGGGCAACGATGTCGCCTGCTTCTTCATCTTTCAGATTTGCCAGAATACTCTCACCAGCAATCATGGTCTGGCCAAGGGCAACTTGTGGCTTTGTCCCCTGAGGCAGGTAAACATCAAGACGGGATCCAAAGCGGATCAGACCGAAGCGATCACCTGCAGAAATGTTTTCGCCTTCTTTTACGAAGCACACAATACGGCGTGCTACGAGGCCAGCGATTTGCACAACGCCGATGCGGGCATTGTCGTTTTCAATGATCAGGCCATTGCGTTCATTGTGCTCACTTGCCTTGTCCAGTTCCGCATTCAGGAACTTTCCGGCCTTGTAAGCCACGCGCGTGATGCGGCCTGCCATTGGCGCACGGTTTACGTGACAGTTAAAGACGTTCATGAAGATACACACACGCATCATCGGCTGATCGCCCAGATCCAGCTCCCGTGGCGGGATAACGGATCCCATCAGGCACACGGTTCCGTCTGCGGGGGAAACAATCAAACCGTCTTTAACGGGAGTGACGCGCGGTGGATCGCGGAAGAAGTAACAAACCCATCCAGTCAGGAAAAGGCCAATCCAGAAAAGGGGCGACCAGAACCATCCCAAAATGATGGTCAGGACAGCTGCAATGGCGATAAACGGGTAGCCTTCTTTATGAATAGGAACCAGTGTCTTGGAAATGCTGTCCGCCAAAGACATCTTTACCACCTTTGCTAGAGTGAGGGGTTCAGCTATTGAACCCCTCAGACGTTAAGTTTCTGCTCATAGAGCAACTCAGAGAGATCTGTGCAAGCAACTCTAGCTTATTTAAACAGAGATTCCCCTGATTGCGCGCGGAGCAATCACTTGAACCCACTATTTCTTATCAGTTATGCCCTCAATTAGGCTTTCCTCGGCACTTTTGCCCCTGGAAATGAAGCCCTGATCATCTTCACGCATCTGCGCAAGACGCGCTTCCGCTTCACTGACTTCACGCTGGCGGCTCCACATGGAAGCGTAGAGGCCGTCATTTGCCATCAGTTCAGCATGCGTCCCCTGCTCAACCGCTTCACCTGCCTTCAGAACGAGGATCTGATCTGCGTTCACCACGGTGGAAAGACGGTGGGCGATGACAAGTGTGGTCCGGTCTTTGGAGACAATATCCAGAGCCGACTGGATTTCCTGTTCTGTGTGCGTGTCCAAAGCCGAGGTTGCTTCATCAAGAATGAGGATTGGCGGACTTTTCAGGATGGTCCTTGCAATCGCGACGCGCTGCTTTTCACCGCCTGAGAGCTTCAGGCCACGTTCGCCCACTTCACTTTCATAGCCATGTGGCAGAGCTTCGATGAAGTGATCGATCTGAGCCAGTCTTGCGGCCTCTTTCACCTCTTCCTCTGATGCACCAACGCGGCCATAGCCGATGTTGTAGGCGATGTTGTCGTTGAACAGAACCGTATCCTGAGGAACCATACCAATATGATCACGCAGGGATTTCTGCGTCACTTCGCGGACATCCTTGCCATCAATGGTTATGCGGCCCGAGGTGACATCATAGAAACGGAACAGCAGACGGGAAATCGTGGACTTGCCCGCGCCAGATGGACCAACAATCGCGATGGTGCTTCCTGCAGGCACTTCGAAGTTCACGCCTTTCAGGATCGGGCGCTCCTCGTCGTAGTGGAAGTGCACGTCCTCGAACTTGATGGTGGCTTCTTTGACCTTCAGGTTCTCCGCAAGCGGCTCATCCTGAATTTCTGGTTCTACGGCCAGCACGGAGAACATGGCTTCCAGATCAGCAATGCCCTGACGGATTTCGCGATAGATGAAGCCAATGAAGTTGAGCGGAACCGACAGCTGCATGAGCAGCGCGTTGATCATGACGAAATCACCGATGGTCTGCTCACCGCGCTGAATTGCCATGGCGGACATGACCATACACGTCGTCATACCTGCACCGAGGATCAGTGCTTGCCCGAAGTTGAGCCAGGAGAGCGAGGTCCATGTTTTGATTGCAGCGCGCTCATACCCGCGCATTGCCTTATCAAAACGGCCACGTTCCATTTCCTCGTTGCCGAAATACTTGACAGTTTCGAAGTTCAAAAGGCTGTCAACGGACTTGCTGTTTGCATCATTGTCCGCGTTGTTCATGTCACGGCGGATCTGGATACGCTTATCGGAGGCGACGACTGTGTAATAGACGTAGGCAAAGACCGTTGCGCCGACGACCAGAACATACCAAAGGCCAAACTGGAACCAGATTACAACAGCCATCATCGCAAATTCGACGACAGTGGGAATACCGCTCAGGATCGTGAAACGAACGATGCCTTCAATCCCCTTCACTCCGCGATCGATCACACGGGTCAGGCCACCAGTGCGGCGTGACAGGTGGTAGCGGAGAGACAGCGCGTGAAGGTGCTGGAAGGTTAGATTGGCGAGTTCGCGAACGGCGTGGAGGCCAACGCTTGAAAAGATCGCGTCACGGATCTGGTTAAACCCGACAGCCATTGTTCTGGCGACATTGTAGGCCAGGACCAACATGATTGGCGCGACAAGAATTGGCGGCAACCATTTTGGCAAAACGCTGGCGTCAGTCAGGGCATCGGTTGCCCATGCATAAAGATAGGGTGCGAAAACGGTAATAATTTTTGCGACAATCAACGCCGCGAGGGCCAGAACGACACGCTTTTTAAGCTCCGGCCTTGCATCTGGCCACATGTAAACCCAAAGAGTTTTCAGTGAACGAAGCAAGCCTTTATCGTCTGCATCCAAAGCAGGGGCGGATTTTGCCTGCTGTTTTTTGCTTGTTGCAGTCATGCTAGTGCCTTGTTGCCCGGCGCGCTTCTTAAAACGCAGAAGCGGTTGGCGAATTTGGAATGTCATATCAGAAGAGC
Source organism: Pseudovibrio sp. POLY-S9 (assembly GCF_001431305.1). NCBI lineage: Bacteria > Pseudomonadati > Pseudomonadota > Alphaproteobacteria > Hyphomicrobiales > Stappiaceae > Pseudovibrio > Pseudovibrio sp. POLY-S9. The sequence continues at coordinate 120,815 of NZ_LCWX01000260.1, read as the reverse complement.
AATGATCCAGAACGCGTTCATTGCCATCAGATTGGAGAGAGTCTTTCGCCCT
>NZ_LCWX01000260.1:116617-120668 GCF_001431305.1 Pseudovibrio sp. POLY-S9 | reverse complement strand
CTTTTGGAGCGCACTCTTATCCGAAAACCGGAACCACTTTTCGGGAGTACGCAGTAGGATCGCAAACCAGAGAAAGCGCCGGATTGTTCATCCAGCGCTTTCCTAAAGATCAATCTGGAAAGCTTTCTCTTCTTAAATAGGACGTTCGAAGAGAAGAATCCAGATCAGTTATTAATTGTTTTCCAATTCAGGTCAGCCACAGGCAACATGAACACCTGTCCCGGGAAGATCATATCCGGATTTTGGATCTGCTGGCTGTTGGCCTGATAGATGGTGGTGTAGCGTGTGCCCTTGCCATAGAGACGACGGGAAATGGTCCAAAGGTTATCGCCGCGGCGGATGATAACGTTCGGCAATTCGCCAATGCCAACGGTAGCAGAGGCTCCTTTTGAACCAGACCCTTCCGCAACAAGGCGAACCGGGATCATGGCAACGTCATTCTCACCTTTGGTGAAGACAACCTGTGCGCGGGCTTCCACTTTACCGTTGGTGTTTTCGACTTTGTCAGCTCTGACTTCCACATTGCCAGCAGGGATTGTTTTTTCAGCTTCTACGAGCCAGCGACCCTCGGTGCCTGCTTGCGCTTCGCCAACAAACTCTTCGCCCACATAAACACGAACTTGCGCGCCAGGCTCACTTTCGCCAGCAACGAAGACCTTGCCCTTCTCAGTTTCAACGGCTTTGACAGTCAGCTGCGGCTCTTCAGTTGCGGCTGCAACCGGTGCTGTAGGTGTCTCAACAGGCGCCGGAGTTTGCGCTGCGACTTCAACAGGTGCGTCAGCGGTCTGTGTGGCTGCTTCTGCTGCTGGTGCAGATGTTGTATTTACAGGTGCAGGCGTCTCAGTGACGGCAACTTCAGTATTTGCAGATGCCTGTGCTGGCGTTTCAGCCGCTGCATTAACCGGAGCTGGTGCTTTTTCCTTTGCGCCAGGGGTCTGTGCAGCTGCAACGTCAGCAGGAGCAGTCGTTTCAGGTGAATCTGCATTCGCTGTTGCAACGGGCTCTGCAGTCACAGGTGTTTCTGGCAGCTGGAGAATTTTCGATGGTGCGTCTGGTTCATTCAGAACAACCAGAACCTCACCGCTTTCGTCTTCAGGCACAGACACTGCGATGTGTTGCTGCGAGCCGCTCTTTTCCTGAGTTTCCTGATTGGTCGCTTCAAGGCTGACATCGTGGTCGCCCGGTTTCAGCGGTCTTTCCAGAACAATTGCAAATTCACCGCTGTTGTTCGCAATGCCTTTGCCAACCACATCCCCATTGGAGATGAGCGCAACAATGGAACCAGCTTCAGCGCGGCCAGCGACAACGGCATCGCCTGACGGCTCAACGCGCATCACATCAAAACTTGGAACATTGTCGGTGGTAACAGCGGCGGTATCCAGCTGAGTGGTCACTTCAGGGGCTTTGCCAGCTTCTGCCTTGTCCGTCTGAGTGCCCGACGAGTTGAGCTGTACTTTGCCATTTGCAGCAGCCTCCAGCTTTGCAACAGCCTTTTCAGCTTCTGCAACAACCGAAGTATCTTCCTTGCTCAGGTAGTACGCCCCCGCACCGATTGCGCCTGCAGCAACAGCCACAGCAACTGTCAGCAACCAGTTCATCCCCGATTTCGACATGGTTCTCAATTGCTCCTCAAGCAGACCATAGTTCACTCGACATGGTATGCTTTGACATTATATCAGATTGTCCGGATATCAGTTTATCCGGCTGTCTCTTTTCCTTAGCTTTAGGCAAAAAGGACAGACTTTAATCGTGTTTGTTATACATGTTTAACCCGAGGGGCAAGGTGCACCATGTCAGGCAAGTTGCGCATATGGTGAAGTTAACCTCATTTTACGAGCCTTGCTTGACGTTCCCCCTAGCCTAATGCGACAGAATACCTATGAAAACCTTGAAAAGCATCTGCGTATATTGCGGCTCCAATGCTGGAAGTCAGCCGCTGTTTGAAAAAGCGGCGATTCAGCTTGGTGAATTATTAGCCCGTGAAGGGATTCGACTCGTTTATGGTGGCGGATCCATTGGACTTATGGGAGCTGTTGCGAAAACTGTTCTTGAAAATGGCGGAGAAGTCACCGGTGTCATTCCCAAGTTCCTGATGGAACGAGAGGTGATGCTGGAAGATGCTCATGAGCTGATCGTTACTCAGGACATGCATGAGCGCAAACGCACCATGTTTGAAAAAGCTGATGCGTTTATCGCGCTGCCCGGTGGGATCGGCACTCTTGAGGAACTTGTGGAGATGCTGACCTGGGCTCAGCTTGGCCGCCATGACAAGCCCATGCTGCTTCTCAATCTTGACCAGTTCTGGACGCCTTTGATGGAATTGCTCGACCACATGCGTAGTCTTGGCTTTATTCGCCCGGACAGCGACATCACCTACGAGATCACCGAGGATGTTGGTCAAAGCGTCGATATTCTTTGCAAGGCCATTGAGGGCTGCAAAGTTGAACATCCTGATTTGAAGGATATGTAACAAAAAGGCCGCTGAGTATTCAGCGGCCTTTTTTAATTATTGTCCAACTCACTGTTACGCCAGCTTCGCAACGCGGCGCCTTGCCATCACACCGTCGACCGAGAAGATGACGAGTGAGAACCAGATCATTCCAAACGCAAACAAGCCCTCAATCGACAGCTCTTCACCAAACAACCAAATGGCGCTGAGGAAGTGGATGGATGGCGCTATGTATTGCAAGAAGCCAATGTAAATCATAGGCAAGCGGCGCGCTGAAAAGGCGAAGACCACCAATGGGACTGCTGTGATCACGCCTGTGAACAGCAGCAGAGACAAGAACCATGGGTGTTCCACCGGAATTGCCGGATAGATGCCACCAGTGCCAGCCTGCGCGAAGTACCAGATACCGACTAGCGCGAATGGCAGGACGAGCAGAACTTCCACCAGTTGTCCAGCAACGGCGCTTACAGGTGCTTGCTTGCGCACATAGCCGTAGAGCGCAAAGCTGAGGGCCAACACAACAGACACCCACGGCAGCTCGCCCACCTCAAAGGTTTTGTAGAGCACGGCAAAGATGGTTATCGCCAGTGCTGCAAGCTGCGCTTTGGACAGACGTTCGGACAACAGCACAACGCCCAAGCCCACGCTGACGAGCGGGTTGATGAAATAGCCGAGGCTGGCATCCAGCACCCTGCCCGTTTCCACCGACCAGATAAAGATGGTCCAGTTGATGCTGATGACTGAGGCCGACACCAGAAGGTATCGCAGACGCGAGAAATCGCAGAAGATCGCTAGGATCTCCTTGCGCAGTTTGCTCATGACCAGAAAGGCGCCAAGAAACAGCACGGAGCCAATCACGCGATAGCAGATCACGATGATCGCCGGCATGTCTGCTGTGAGCTTATAGTACATGGGTGCAAAGCCCCACATGAGATAAGCAGATACTGCTGCAATCAGTCCAGCCTTGAACGCTTCTGGCGTGCTTAGCGGATCAGCAGCGGACGCTGACTGGCTCATTCAACCCTCATATTACAACGTAAACAGGCGCCAGAGATCCTGACGCCAGTTAAAAAAGGAAGGCGTGGCCGCGCATCCGCGACCACAAATCGTTTCGTGCTCAAAAGCCTTTGGCAGCCTCTATCAGGCTGTTTCCAGCTCATTCGCTTTGAAAATGCAATAACGAACGGAATCGACCAGGGCCTGGAAGGATGCATCTACGATGTTTTCAGAGACGCCGACTGTGAACCAGCGCTTGCCGGTTTTCTTGTTCTGGCTTTCTATGAGAACACGTGTGATCGCGCTGGTGCCACCGTTCAATATTCGCACTTTATAATCTATCAGCTCAAGGTCAGCTATCAGGCTTTGGTATTTGCCGAGGTCTTTGCGCAGCGAAAGATCGAGCGCGTTGACCGGACCGTTCCCTTCAGCCACCGACATGAACGTCTCGCCGTCTACTTCCACTTTCACAACCGCTTCGGAGACCGTGACACGTTCACCCAGCGCATTGTAGCGGCGCTCGACACCGGTGCGGAAGGACAGGACATCAAAGTAATCCGGCACGGAATGCAGGCGTCTGCGGGCAAGCAGCTCGAAGGAGGCATC
>NZ_LCWX01000260.1:112979-116520 GCF_001431305.1 Pseudovibrio sp. POLY-S9 | reverse complement strand
TGCGGCTTCATAGGCAAAGCCCTGCGCTTCCAGTTCTTTCACTTCAGCCAGCAGACGATCAAGGCGCGGATCGGCTTTGTCAGCTTCAACGCCAAGGCGTTTCAGCTCATTAAGCAGGTTAGACTTTCCAGCCTGATCGGAGACAAGCACGCGGCGTTGGTTGCCGACCATTTCTGGTGGGATATGCTCGTAAGTATCTGGGTTCTTGAGGATGGCAGAGGCGTGGATACCTGCTTTGGTGGCAAAGGCGTTGGCACCGACATAAGGAGCGTGGACGTTAGAAGATCGATTCAAGATCTCGTCAAAACTCCTTGATATTGCTGTTAATTCTGTCAGATCCTCAACAACAATGCCAAGTTCGACCAGATCACGATACGGCTTTTTCAGCAACATGTTCGGGATCAAGGTGATCATATTGGCGTTGCCGCAACGCTCGCCGATGCCGTTGAGCGTGCCCTGCACCTGACGGACTCCAGCGACGACAGCTGCCAGCGTGTTCGCGACTGCATGGCCGGTGTCATCATGAGCGTGGATGCCCAGATTGCTGCCGGGCACCACTTGCATCACTGCATTGACGATCTGCGTGACTTCGTGTGGAAGTGTGCCACCGTTGGTATCGCACAGAACCACCCAGCGCGCGCCAGCTTCAAAAGCGGTTTGTGCGCAGGCCAGAGCGTAGTCCGGGTTTGCCTTGTAGCCATCAAAGAAGTGCTCGCAGTCGATCATGGCTTCTTTGCCTGCCTCGACGGAGGCTTTGACCGTGTCTGCGATGCTTTCCAGATTTTCCTCGTTGGTGCACTTCAGCGCAACATCAACGTGGTAGTCCCAGCTTTTTGCCACATAGCATGTGGCGTCTGCTGCCGACTGGAGGACCATCTGAACACCGGGATCATTGCTGACAGAGCGCCCAGCGCGTTTGGTCATGCCAAAGGCGGTGAAGGTCGCTTTCTTTGTTCTTTTTTCGGAGAAGAACTGTGTATCTGTTGGGTTTGCGCCCGGGTAGCCGCCTTCAATATAGTCGACGCCCAGTCTCTCCAATAAGTCGGTAATGGCAATTTTTTCGTCCACGGAGAAATCAATGCCGGAGGTCTGAGCCCCATCGCGCAATGTCGTGTCGAAAAGATACAGACGCTCTTTCGTCATAGTATGCCTACCCTGCTTATTGTCCTGAGTTCACCCTCAGGCTCCCCTCATGTGACGGAGGTTTCCCTATTGTCTCCGTAGGATTTCTCAAGGCACGTATTGCGGGCGCCTTGAGAAAACTTAGCAAGCCTAACGGGTTATCCCGGATAGAACCATGGAGCAGACTTCAAGTTTCCTTGTGGTATCTGCGTAGTCCATGGCTCTGAAACCTCGTTAAGCGCAGGACCAGGTGGTCTCGATTTCACCTGTTTCCTTGTTTTTCATGTCTTTGAGCACAATGCCGTCGGCTGCCAGCTCATCGCGGATGCGGTCGCTTTCAGCAAAGTCTTTTACCTTGCGGGCATCCAGACGTTTTGCAATCAGCTCTTCCACTTTGGCCTTCAGCTCCGGAGAGGCATCTGCTTCAGCTTTTTCTTCTTCCTGTGCTTTGGAAAATGATTCAAGATCAAAGCCCAAGAACTTGATAGAATTAGCTAATTTTTGTGCAGCGTCTGCATCTCCCCCGCGCGCATCGCGGGCCAGTTTGTGAAGAGCGGCAAAGGCACGTGGTGTGTTCAGGTCATCTTTCAGGCCTTCCAGAACACCTTCATCCAGTGCTCCATTTTCCTGTGCTGTGACACCGTGCTTCTTCATCAGCTCAATCCAGCGGGTTAGCTGCTTTTCGCCTTCTGCCAGACTTTTGAACGTAAAGTCGATTGGCTGACGATACTGGGTTTGAAGCAGAGCATAACGGATGGCCTGACCAGACCATTTGCGTCCATCGCCTTCTTCCGTGTCCAACAGCTGGTGAACGGTGAAGAAGTTGCCCAGAGATTTGGACATCTTCTCGCCTTCCACCTGCAGGAAGCCGTTGTGCATCCACACATTTGCCATGGCATGGGTGCCGTGAGCACATCTGGACTGTGCAATCTCGTTTTCATGATGCGGGAACGTCAGATCGACACCGCCGCCATGAATATCAAAGACCTTCCCCAAATGCTTTTCAGACATTGCGGAACATTCGATGTGCCAGCCCGGACGACCTGGTGTTTTAATGCCACATGGGCTTTCCCACCCCGGCTCTTCCGCTTTGGATGGCTTCCAGAGCACGAAGTCGGTAGGGTCTTTTTTGTAGGACGCGACTTCCACACGCGCACCAGCGATCATCTCGTCCAGTGTGCGGTTGGAGAGTTTGCCGTACTCGGGCATGCTTGGCACATTGAAGAGAACATGCTCGTCCGCGACATAGGCATGGCCTTTGTCGACAAGTGTCTCAATCATCGCTTTCATCTCTTCGATGTGCTCGGTTGCCCGCGGCTCAATATCCGGCGCTTGTGCCCCCAGCGCAGCCATGTCCTCATGGTACTGACCAGCGGTTTTTTCGGTCAGCTCACGAATGGAAATACCTTCGTTTGCTGCGCGCTCGTTGATTTTGTCGTCAACGTCTGTGATGTTTCGCACATATGTGACATGCTCTTTGCCATAGAGTTGACGCAGCAATCTGGCCAAAACGTCAAAAACTACGACTGGGCGCGCATTACCAATATGGGCGTAGTCATAAACGGTGGGACCACACACATACATGCGCACGTTGGACGCATCCATTGGCACAAAAGCTTCTTTTGTGCGTGTCAAAGTATTGGTGAGCAGAAGTCCCTTGTCGCCCTGGGCTGTGTCTGCGCTCATAATGGTTCGTCTCCTGGCCAGCTGGCCGGGCGTTCATCTCACGCAGAATCAAGGCAGGATAGAACGGCCACAGCCAGCGTTGTCGCTAGCTGCAAATAATGATGGTGCAAGAAGAAGTGTGCATCGCCGTTTTCATATGTTGCTTTTCGCTGATTGTTGCTTACAGGTCAAGTCTTAGTCTCACCAGATCACCCACATTTCTAACTAAGTTAAATACAAAATTTCTACCCGAAGATGCAATTCTAAGGGAAAGCCAAGAAAAAACAGGGAAGTAAAACGTGTCTCACAAGAGTATCTGTGCCACCGTTGTCGCTGCAAGTCTGATTGGAATGAGTTCGCCTTCAAGTGCGACCGGTAATGCCACCTCCTCTGTGAACCCTATAGACCCGCTAAATTTTAATGAGACTGCGGCCTCACCACCAGCTGCCACGCCTTCCCCGGACGATCTTGTACTGCCGGAAATTGATCCCTTAGTCCTGCCAGAAAGCGAGCTGCAAGCTCCGGATCTCACTGGACCTGCCGGGCAAGTTCTAGATCCATCCCTGTCAGAGCTGTCTGAGTTGGAGCAAACCATCCGGGATCTGATCTTTTCTGAAGATGAAATCGAGCAAGCTGGTTTTAGTTCGCGGCAAGTGGATGCCCTGGCAGAGGCTTACTCCTTACGCAACTTCCGCCCTGTCTGGTTTGAAGACCAGTCTTTGACGCCGCTTGCCAACCATTTGATTGACGAGAT
>NZ_LCWX01000260.1:105478-112873 GCF_001431305.1 Pseudovibrio sp. POLY-S9 | reverse complement strand
ACCCATGGGCTTGATCCGCAAGCCTATGGTGTCCGGCAGCTGGCTTCCATTCTGGATGTGATGGAAGCGTCCAACGCAACGGCCACTTTGCGTGAGATCGCTGTTGTTGAGCTGCAGCTGACCCGCGTTTTTGCCAGTTACGGCGCCCACCTTGCTGGCGGCGTTGTGCGCCCGACCAAGGTGCTGAAGAATGTATTTATCACCCCGCAGGTTCCAAAGCTGAATGACATGCTTACTCGGCTGGAAGAAACCCGGTCTGTTGAGCAGTTGTTTGCCAGCCTTGAGCCAGAGGCACCGTCCTACGATCTTTTGAAAGACCAGCTGGCCCGATATAACGCGGCCCTCACCTCTGATTACCCTGTCTACATCGAAGATGGCCCGAGCATCCGGCCCGGTGACACAGGTGCGCGCATCTCGCAGTTGGAGAAACGACTGCAAACCGAGGGCTATGCGCCCTATTACTCCGGATACTCCGGCGCCAACGAGCAAGACGTGGCGCCCGCCTTTTACAATGATGATATGGTTGCGCTCGTAAAAAGCTTCCAGAAACGTCATGGTTTGAGCGTGGACGGCGTTGTTGGCAAGAAGACCCGGGCAGCGCTGAATGCCTCACTCACAGACCGCCGCGATCAAATCCTTGTTAATCTGGAACGCATGCGCTGGGATGATCCGCTTCCTTCTGGCCGCTATGTGAAAGTCAACGTGGCTGAACAGATTGTGCGGGTGATGGAAGGCACGGACGTGCTTTATGAGACCCGCAGCGTAGTGGGCAAGCCCCGCCATGCCACGCCTTTGTTCTCTGACACCTTTGAGTATGCAGAGATTAATCCGACATGGGGGGTGCCCTGGTCCATTGCCACCAATGAGTATTTGCCCAAGCTGCGCAAGAATGCCTCTGCCTTGTCTGGTAGCGGGATCAACGTTTACAAGAATGGTCGGCGTGTCGATCCGACGGCAATCAACTGGAATGCTGTCAGCAAACGCAGGTTCGGGTATCAGCTCCGCCAGAAGGCCGGACGTAAAAACGCTTTGGGTGCTGTGAAGTACATGTTCCCCAATAAGCACAACATTTATCTGCACGACACGCCATCCAAGCGCCTGTTCAATAAAGATCAGCGTGCCTTTAGCCATGGATGCATCCGGGTTCAGGATCCATTTACATTCGGGGAAGTGCTGCTTTCCGGTTCGGGCCACAGCCGCGCCAAGATGGAAAAGCTGCGCGCCCGGGGCAAAACTGTTCGCCTGAAGCTGAAAGAGACCGTGCCCGTGCATCTGCGCTATTACACCGCTTTTGCTGGTGATGATGGGGAACTTCAGTTCCGGGAAGACATCTACAAGCAGGACAATGCGATTCTGGAGGCTCTGCTCACCTCGCAAGATGCATTCAAGATAAAGATGGCCTCAACCTACTGACCTGACAAATATGCGCAAATTGCCACGTCCCTTATCAGGGATATGGTTAATAGTGCATATTTGAATTAGCTGTGCTAATATATCCCCAATAGAACTGCATTTCATAATTCAAACGGGGGTTGATTATGCTGAAGCAGGCTATGGGTGCAATGATTGTGGCAAGTGCTATCTCAAGCCCGATCATTTTCCTTGCGGTTTACCTGTTTATGAACTCTGCGTGAGTTCAAAGCCATCTCTTTAGATGGTGCTGATAAAACTGAGAGTTCCCCAAATTTTAAGGGCAGCGTTCCACGCTGCCTTTTTCTTTGCATGAATTTCGCTCACCTAAAACAGTTAAATCGGCAAACTGGTTGTTTTGTGTTGCTGGCAAGGTGATGTTGAGGTGGTTGTGTGTGGAGGCTGGGCTTCAGGCGGCAGTGCCTCTTGCCATCATACCGGACGCAGCGAAGCAAGGGTCCCGTATCCAGTGCAATTCCTGCTGAGATTATTAGTAGGTGAGGCTCTGGTTCCCACATCGCGCTTCGCTTGCGCGGGATGACGGCGCTGGGTGACGACGCGGGTTGCTGGCTGGGCCGAACAAAACTTATCCCCGTCACCTAAAAGCTGCCTTACTCTGTGTCTCGTGCCCACGCATTCGGGCAGGAGTGGACCGTCCATTCCGCGGCGTGGGTGGGGTTGGGCTGCCGGCATGAGGTAACGTATCGTGTCGGGAGGTCCGGTGAAGCGCCATACCCTTTTGAGGCCACAGTGGTATAGGGAGTTTGGGGTCGTTCCGGAGGGCGTCCGGTGGTGACAAGAAATTGTCGATGACAGGGAAACCTGTCAGTGACACGGGGACGTGTCATTCACGTCTGTCCGAGAGGGAGCCCGCGCGTTCATGATAAAAGGCCCGGGCGAGGCGAACAGCCATTGCCGAAGAAACATTATTTACAAGTAGCGCAGGCAAAGCCTGTTCGCCTTGCTCCACCCGTATAAACGGGAACCTCAAACACAAACACCGCTGGAATAGCCCAGCGGTGCTCAAAGTTCTTGAAAAGCAGATGTCAAATCTACGCGTATTCTTATCCGAAAACCGGAGCCACTTTTCAGGAACAGGCTTTAGTCATCCAGATAGTCAGCACACTTTTCCGGAACCTGATCGCCCCACGGCATGATCGGCACGGTAGACGTAGAGTTCTTCGGGCTGCCTTCTACGAGCTTGTCGGAATAGACCAGATAGACCAGCACGTTTCGCTTTGCGTCACAGCCACGGACAATGCGCATTTTTTTGAAGAACAGGGAGCGGCTCTGGCGGTAGACTTCGTCGCCTTGCTCAATCTTGCTTTTGAACTTGATGGGACCAACCTGACGGCAGGCCAATGAGACATCTGAGGTTTCTTCCTCCAGTCCGAGCCATCCGGAGAAGCCACCTTTTTCAGGCACTGTGAAGTGACAGGCGACGCCCTCGACTTCCGGGTCATCCAGTGCATAGGTCGCCAACTTGTGGTCCGGGCTCAGGAACTTCCAGACAGTTGACTTCTTGAAGATCAGATCCGGCTCCTGTGCCTGCGCAGCGGTGCCAAGCATCCCAAGCGTTACTCCAAGAACGACCGTCGCGGTGCTCACCATTTTCAGGACTGATTTTCCAAGCGCAGAGATCTGCACGGCTCCCCTCCATTTTCAAAAGAACAAATCAAATCACTCCCGATATAGGAGTTTTTTTGGCAACTACCAGCAAGAGAACCAGAGATTTTTGTAAAACCTACCGGAATCCGTTGGTTTTGCCCCAATAAGGCCATAGAATAGCTTATCTCTAAGATTTCTCTGAGGAAACCAGTATTGCGGGCTATGACCATTTCCAGACTCCCCTTCGCGCACTCATGCGCAGCCGTGGCTCTTGCCCTTGGCGCCTCCCTTATATGGACCGGCAGTGCGTTTGCACGCCCTCAGGTGTGCGACAGGCTTGAGACGGAGTTTATCGAACTTTCTGAGCAGGTCGAAAACAATGGCAGCTCCAACAGCTGGCAAACGGCCTATGAAGAGCAGTTGGTTCATATCCGTAATGTGCAGTCCCAGATGTCCAACTTCGGCTGTGATGGCTCCTTTGGCCCTGCTCAGTGCCAGCAGCTGAGCTCCTCTCTTCAGCAGATGAATGAGAATCTGACCTATCTCGACAGTCAAAGACAGCAGGAACTGTATTCCAGCGTTTTGCAGGACCGGCTTACTGAAGTGAAGCAGGCACTGGTTGACCTGAATTGTTCAGATCGTTCTGACCAGCAAGTCCAGCCACTGACACCGCCACCAGCGCAGGCCAATCAGCCTTTGCAGCTGGAGCCTCGTTCGACCGCTGGTTTCTCCTCTGGTGGTCAGCAATATGCGACCATGTGTGTGCGCAAGTGTGATGGCTACTACTTCCCGATCAATCCGAATTCCAGTGCGGAAGATCTGGCGGAAGATGGAGAGATTTGTCAGGCGCTGTGCCCAAGTCAGGACACTGAGCTGTATGTCTTCCAGGTTCCTCAGGAAACACCTGCCCAGATGCGGTCTTTGTCCGGTGCGCCTTATACGTCGCTTGCCAATGCCTATCTGTTCAGACAGCAGAACAACCCGGCCTGTTCCTGTGATGCAGCGGGTGGTCAGCCTGGCAATCTGGAGCCGACACCTGCGATCCCACCTCTGGAGCAGGCACTTCCGGGTAATCAGCTGGAAGATCTGACACCGGGTGCAACTGCGACATACCCTGCCATTCCGAACCAGAGTGAGCTGCGTCAGACCGTAGATGCAACAGAGGCCCAGAGTGATATCTCCGAGCCTCCACTTGTTCAGAAGAAATTTGTGCCGCGCGAGGTTGAACCCCGCACAGGCCCTATCAGGAAAGTCGGTCCAAAGTTTTTTCCCGACCGATAAGAGGTAGCATGTTCTTCAGGTCTGGACCGTGTGCCAGACCTGTAATTGCCTTGCGCAGTGGCATGAACAAACCTTTGCCTTTACGGCCTGTCTCGGCTTTGACGGCTTTGGTCCACTCGCCCCATGTTTCCTCGGTCCATGGCTCTTGCGGCAGCAGAGCCTTAGCCTGAGTGATGAAGTCTTTGTCTTCCTCGGCAATGTCTGGTGTGGCGGACCCAACGATCAGCTCCCACCATTTTTTCGCATCGCTTACGGTGGAGCAGTTTTCTTTAACGGCTGCCCAGAACGCGTCATCCCCTTCAACGCCATCTGCTTTCAGGCGGTCGGCGACATCAGCAAAGCTCATGGCATGGACGAGTTTTGCGGTCAGGTGGCCCACATCTTCCGGGTCAAACTTTGCAGCAGACTTGGAGATGCCGGAGAAGTCGAGCATGTCTGCCAGAGCTTCCATGGTTGGAGCAGGTTCAACTGCGTGACTGGTGCCTGTCAGCACTGCAAGGGAGCAGACTGCCATTGGCTCATAGCCCTCTTCCCGCAGTGAGCGGATAGACAGGGCGCCAGAGCGTTTGGAGAGCCCCTCACCTGATGCAGTGGTCAGCAGGTTGTGGTGACCAAACTCAGGAACTTGTGCCCCCAATGCCTGGAATATGGCAATCTGAACACCAGTGTTGGCAATGTGGTCTTCACCGCGAATGACGTGCGTGATGCCCATATCCGCATCATCCACGATGGATGGCAGCGTGTAGAGGTAGGTTCCATCTGCACGGATCAGCACAGGATCAGACAGGGAGGCAAGATCAACGGTCTGACGACCACGGATCACATCATCCCAGTGCACTTCTGTTCTGACAGTGGAGAATGCATCATTTTCTGCGTGGTTTGGCAGTTTGAAGCGCCAGTGTGGTTTGCGGCCTTCTGCTTCATATTCAGCGATCTGCTCATCCGTGAGCTTCAGGCCAGCACGGTCGTAAACAGGAGGACGGCCCAGAGCACGCGCACGGTTACGGCGGCGCTCCAGCTCTTCCGGCGTCTCGTAGCATGGGTACAGGAGGCCTGCGTCTTTCAGCTTGGCAGCTGCTGCATCATACAATGCAAACCGCTCGGATTGTTTTTCCACGCGATCAGGGTTGATACCCAGCCACTTCAGATCTTCGGCAATGCCCACTGCATACTCTTCTTTAGAGCGTTGCACGTCGGTATCGTCGTAGCGCAGAACGAAATTGCCGCCCTGCTTTTTAGCAAAGAGATAGTTGAAAAGCGCCGGGCGCACATTGCCGATATGGATGTGGCCAGTCGGAGATGGCGCGAAGCGAACAGTAACACTCATGGCTGAGCCTTCTCATCAATAAACAAGTTTGACACTCGGGTATCGCGTTGGCTGGTACGGGTCAACCAGCCAATCTCCGATACCTACGGAATATCTCGGGCTTTAGGTTCAGTTACCGGCTTTTGCTGAATTCAAGCTGGAGAACGAACCAGCATCAGCTGCGGCTTTACGGCAAACAAAACCAGGCCCAGGCCAAAGCAATAAAGGCTGGAGAATGCAAACTGAGTGTCCAGCTCAATACCGTTATCCAGAAGAACGCCCATCAGTCCGGGAGCCAGCGCGGATGCGAAGACCATCATGGCGGAATATACTGCACGGATGGACCCCAGATGAGCTGTTCCATAAAGTTCGGCCAGAACAGCAGAGGCAATCGCCCCCCAGGAGCCAACGGTTATGGCGAGGATGATCATCGCAATTGGCACAAAGTACTCTTCGCCGCCAAAGGCAAACACGAGCACGCTTACACCAAGAGGAATAACAGAAAGCGGGAGCAATGAGACGGCAGAGAAACGGTCAATCATCATACCAGCAGTCATAGAGAACACGGCGCCAGCCGCTGCATAAAGTGGCAGGTAGGACGGGATCACAGTCCGTGCCCAGCCCTTTGCTTCCATGAAGTGGACCTGATGGAACATGAGGCCTGTGACAAGAAACGGCACAGCGAGCACGGCTGTCATAACCACCCAGAACCGCCAGTCCGACATCACCTGCTTTCTGGTCCAGCTCACAGTAGGGCCGTTTGAGCCTGAAGACTCAAGCGGGTTTTCCGGTGTCCGGTCCTTCTTGAGGGTTAGATAAGCCAGAGGAAGGAAGAAGACGAGAAGCGTTATGCCCGCTGCGGACCAAAGATCCCGCCATGAGAATGCGACCATGAGCGAGACAGCGGCCAATGGCAAAAGCGCTTCGCCTGCCATGTTGCCAAAGGACGCAAGGCTGAGAGCCTTCCCTCTGGAGCCATGGAACCAGCGCGACATGGCTGTCTGAGAGGTATGGGGGAGCATGCCCTGCCCGAACAGACGTAGACCATAGAGGCAAATTGCAAGTAATATTATGGAGTTATGCCAGCTCATTAAGAAACTGAATCCGGCAAGAATGATAATTGCAGCACACCCGACGACCACAGGGCGATAATAATCGACTATCCTGCCCAAATAGATGAGCGTTGCAGCACTTGCCAGTGTCGCGAACATGTAAATTGAGCCGAAATCACCGTGAGAGAGGCTATAGGTCTCACGGATCTGGGAGGAAAATTGCGCGATGAAGAAGGTTTGACCAAAGCTGGAGCCAAACCCGAGCAGAAACCCGCCCGCGACCCAGCGCAGGTTGCGCTGGAGAAATTGGAAGAAAGTCATAGACTTAACCTAAAAAGCGTAGAAAGTGATTCAGGCAAGGCGTGATGCTTGCCTGAGCACCAGAGATCAAGTCCAGAGCGCGGCTTGCTTGCTCTTAAAGTAAGATCTCAAGCCGCGTGTGGTTCTAGGTTCGATCCCGGAAACGATTGGTGATTGGGTAGCGACGATCGCGCCCAAAGTTCTTTAGTGTGATTTTGACACCCGGTGCAGCCTGACGACGCTTGTACTCTGCGATGTAAAGAAGGTGTTCGACTCGATGGATGGTTTCTACAGAGTGGCCGCGCTTGGCGATCTCGTCAAGGCTCAACTCTTTTTCAACGAGACAATGCAGGATGTCATCCAGAACATCGTACTCTGGCAGGCTGTCCTGATCGGTCTGATTTTCACGCAGCTCAGCTGTTGGCGCTTTGACGATGA
>NZ_LCWX01000260.1:100422-105372 GCF_001431305.1 Pseudovibrio sp. POLY-S9 | reverse complement strand
CACCTCACCCGCCGGCCCCATCACACCTGCCGGATGGTTTTTGTTGCGCCAGTCAGACAGACGATAAACCTCGGTCTTATAAAGATCCTTGATCGGGTTGAAGCCGCCATTCATATCCCCATAAAGGGTGGCGTAGCCGACAGACATTTCTGACTTGTTGCCGGTGGTCACAACCATGGAGCCGAATTTGTTGGATACCGCCATGAGGATAACACCGCGAGAACGGGACTGGAGGTTTTCCTCGGTGATACCGCTCTCAGTGCCTGCAAATACGCCAGCCAGCGTCTGCTGGAAGCCCTCGACAGGCTCTGCGATTGGAATGGTATCGTACTTCACCCCAAGTGCATCCGCGCAGGCCTTGGCGTCCTTGATGCTTTCCTCGGAGGTGTAGCGGTATGGTAGCATGATGCAGTGAACACGATCAGCGCCCAGAGCATCAACGGCCATGGCCGCACAGATCGCACTATCAATACCGCCGGACAGGCCAAGTACAACGCCCGGGAAGCCGTTCTTATTCACGTAGTCTTTGAGGCCAAGGACACACGCAAGCCAGTCTGCTTCCTGTGTATCTGGCATTGGAACGATGCGAGTTGGTTTTGCGAACCACAGACCTTCTGCATCTTTATTGAAGTCGAGGTAATCTGTTTCCTCGGTGAATTGACCGAGTTGCATCACCAATGAGCGATCATGATTGAGGGCGAAGGATGCGCCATCAAACACGAGCTCATCCTGACCGCCAACCTGATTGCAATACACGAGCGGAAGGCCCGTTTCGACAACACGAGAGAGCATGATCTGCATGCGCTCATCTATTTTATCGCGGTAGTAAGGAGACCCATTTGGAACCAGCAGGATTTCAGCGCCTGTCTCTTCCAGACATTCGCACACCTCATCGGACCATGTGTCTTCACAAATCGGAACGCCAAGGCGCACACCACGGAAACTCATCGGACCCGGATTGGGCCCAGCATCGAAGACACGCTTTTCATCGAAAACGCCATAGTTTGGCAGGTCGACCTTGTAACGCAGGCCCTCAATGTTGCCGTTGTCGAGCAGTGCGACGGCGTTGTAGAGCTTTTCCTCTTCGGCCCATGGCAGGCCAACGAGCAGTGCGGGACCACCATCAGCCGTTTCTTTGGCCAAGCCTTCCAGTTCACGCTTACAGGCAGCTACGAAGGCTGGCTTCAAGACCAGATCCTCTGGCGGATAGCCAGCCAGAAACAGTTCAGAATACAAAACCAGATCAGCGCCTTGTTCGGCGGCCAGCTTTCGGTGATGACGCACTTTCTCAGCATTACCGGAGATATCACCAAGGCAAGGGTTGGCCTGTACGACGGCCAAACGGAACTGGTCTTTAATCATCATATAAACTTCAAAGGCTTTAGTGGATGGAAGGGGTGGCCCTGTTTGCTTCGAGCTTTAATAGCTTTGGTTCTCGTGTACCGCGTTTTTGTAGCAGAGAAAAGTCGATCCATCACATAGTTGACGGTTGAGGAAAGGATTCACAGGGTGAAAATCAATCTGACGACTTCTTCTTCACCTGCCCAGAATCTTTCGCCTTTGCCATGAGGTCCAGATGCTGTTGCAACCTTGTACCCATTGGCATCTGTGCCATGTCCCTGGCCTGAATAGGCTCATCCCCCTGCATCACGATGGCCTTCAGGCGATCATACAGAATTGCGGGCGCAATTGGTTTGGCAAGGAAGTAATTTACGCCAGCATTGCGCGCCGCCACAACAACGGAACGGCGGGAAACAGCCGTAATGACGATTACCGGGGTCTTGGCAATTTCAGAATCTTCGTCCTGCCTGAGAATACGGAGGAAGTCATTGCCATCAATCGGGTGCATGATCCAGTCGCACAGCACAATATCGGGCCTGCGATCGAGCAGAATTGCGATCGCGTCGGCCCCGTCGCCTGCTTCGTAGATGGAACGCACGCCAAAGCCGGAGATCATAGTGCGCAAGATGGAACGCATGTAGTTGTTGTCATCCACAATAAGGATTGAATAGCCAGACAACAAAGAATCGCTCTGAAGCAACAAACTCTCCCTGAGGGCGAAAAAACCTAGAAAAACATCGGGCAGCGAAAGGCAGGAGGCACATAGTTCCAATTTTCTATGTGCTTCGCATATAAATATTTATCAAAAAAAGAGGGGCTGCACAATGTGCAACCCCTGATCATCATATGAATACTCTAGATAGAGTTAAGTGTTCACTGCAAGGCGCGTATCAGATTCTTTTCTGAGGTTCTCTGCGATTTTGAACGCCAGCTCCAGAGCCTGATCCGCGTTGAGGCGAGGATCGCAATGGGTGTGGTAACGATCACCGAGTTGTTCTGCGGACAGTGCGCGTGCACCACCGGTACATTCGGTCACATTACGGCCAGTCATCTCGACGTGAACACCACCTGCATGAGTGCCTTCAGCGCGGTGAACCGCGAAGAATGCTTCTACTTCACGCAGAATACGCTCGAACGGACGCGTTTTGTATCCGTTTGCAGTGATGGTATTGCCGTGCATCGGGTCACAAGACCAAACAACTTTCTTACCCTCACGCTCAACAGCGCGTACCATAGCTGGAAGATGTTCGAACACCTTGTCCTGGCCGAAACGGGTGATCAGTGTCAGACGACCAGCTTCGTTTTCAGGGTTCAGAACGTCGATCAGCTTGATCAGCTCTTCAGGATCAAGAGATGGACCACATTTGAGGCCAATCGGGTTCTTGATGCCACGGAAGAATTCAACATGTGCATGATCCAACTGACGCGTACGATCACCGATCCAGAGCATATGGCCGGATGTTGCGTAACATTCGCCAGTGGTGGAATCGATGCGTGTCAGCGCTTCTTCGTAGCCCAGAAGCAATGCTTCGTGACTGGTGAAGAAATCGGTGGAACGCAGCTGAGGTGTATTGTCGGGATCAACACCGCAAGCACGCATGAAGGAGACGGCGTCGGAAATACGATCTGCCATTTCCTGATAGCGGTGTGCCTGTGGGCTGTCTTTTACGAAGCCGAGCATCCACTGATGGACGTGATCCAGATTGGCAAAACCACCTTGCGCGAACGCACGGATCAAGTTCAACGTCGCAGCAGACTGACGGTAGGCTTTCACCTGCCGCTCAGGGTCTGGAATACGAGAGTCTTCGTTGAACTCGATACCGTTGATGATGTCACCACGGTAGCTAGGCAGTTCAATATCGCCCTTCTTCTCAATATTGGAAGAACGCGGTTTTGCAAACTGACCAGCAATACGGCCCACTTTTACAACTGGCTGCTGCGCACCATAGGTGAGCGCCACGGCCATTTGCAGGAATGCTCTAAAAAAGTCGCGAATGTGATCAGCGTGATGCTCTGCAAAGCTCTCCGCACAATCACCACCTTGCAAGAGGAATCCACGCCCCTCGGCAACATCAGCGAGCTGCGCTTTCAACTTGCGCGCCTCACCTGCAAACACGAGCGGCGGATAAGTTGCTAGGCGACTTTCAACGTCTGCCACTGCTTCCTTATCTGGATAGTCCGGTACCTGCACGATCGGTTTTGATCGCCAGGAATCCGGTGTCCATTTGTCCGCCATTTTAAAACTCCATCAATACGGAATGCTGCCAGCGCGCCCTATGCGCCTCTCTTTGGCAGCGTTAATTCTTTGAGCTGTTCTCATCATGAGACAAAAGCCCAGAAAGGCTTATACACGCAGCCCGTTTATCTGACTAGGGGGACGTATACGTTGTTTTATCGCTGTAGGTTGAGGATACCTCAAAAAAATCAGGCCCTATGAGAATCCATCAAACCAATCTGCTTTAGAGCTACTATGTTCTAATAAATTAGATCTTGATAGATAATTATTTCAAAGCACCCTTCAAGATCGCAGATGAACACTTGTGTAAAGATACATGAAGCGTTCACACTCGCGAACCATGAACCTAATTTCAGCGATTTAAATATTGAGCATTCACAGATTTCAGCAGATCGTCAATCGTGCCCGCAAGTTCTTTGGACAGAACAATAGCACGCGGATAAAACGGCTCTGCGCGATCATTTAGAATTGGTACACGATCCCAGCCGTCCGTGGTTTCCATGAAGTGCAATAAACCTTCACGACCCCACAGGCGATGGAATCCAGCCATGACGCAGTCAACATAGCTTTGCAGGATTGGGTGCTCGTCATTGCCCCAGTGCGCGTACTGATCCTGCACCTGATAAAGGAACGTGTCTGATGGCATCTGCCTGCCACAATCGGGCACGAAACTATCATCACTGAGGGATTTGCGGTTATAATGCCATTCACGTTTATCCAGCGCAGGCAGGTTTGCTTTTGTATCAAGCACCATCGCACCACGAATGACAGAGCCCTCTTCACGACGGACACCCAATGCGCAGACACCAACGCCTGACATGCGGCCATTGCCTTTTTTGCCTTTGGAGCAGCCACGCCATTCCCGCTTCCAGCCACTCAGCTGTCCAGCAACCACAGTCGTGCCTGCGGGCAATGTTTCTTCATTTACGAGTGAGCCATAACCAAAATAGCAAATCTGGTCCTGTGTGAGGTCAGTCACGAGTATTCCTATCAAAACGAGAAAGATGCCCTGCTCCAGATGCAGGACAAAAAAGAACCGCTGGCAAAGGCCAGCGGTTCTTTGGAAGTCAACTAAAGTTTAATTCTTGCGGATACGCTCAGATGGTTCGCGCATTGTCACCAATTCTTCTGCAGCAGTCGGATGCACCGCAATGGTACGGTCGTAGTCCGACTTGGTGGCGCCCATGGACAGGGTCACGCCGATGATCTGGATAAGTTCGCCAGAGTCTGGACCCATGATGTGAATGCCGAGGATTTTGTCGGTATCCGCATCCACCAGCATCTTAAGGAACATCTTGCCAGGTTTGCCAGAAAGGGTGTTCTTCATCGGACGGAAGGATGAGGAATAGATATCGATGTTGTCGAAGCGCGCC
>NZ_LCWX01000260.1:93608-100326 GCF_001431305.1 Pseudovibrio sp. POLY-S9 | reverse complement strand
TCAGCTTCTTCCTGCGTCAGACCTGCCGTACCAATCTCAGGCTGAGAGAAGACTGCGGTCGGGATCATAGAGTGATCGACATGCCACTCGTTGCCACCATAGGTGCTGTCTGCAAAGGCATGGCCTTCACGGATCGCAACTGGCGTCAAGTTGGCACGGTTGGTGACATCGCCCACAGCAAAGATACTTAGCACAGAGCTCTGGCTCTGCGGAGTAACGACAATTGCACCTGCTTTGTCGAGTTCAACGCCAGCTTCTTCAAGACCGAGGCCTGCTGTGTTCGGGCGGCGACCGATCGCATAAAGCACCTGATCGGCTTCAATCACTTCGCCGGCGTGGGTGGTCACTGTCAGACCGCCCTCATGCTTCTCAATGGATGCAATGGTGGACTTGGTTTTGACGGTGATACCTTTTTCTACCATCTGCTCATGCAGACCGGTACGCACGTCCATATCGAAACCACGCAGGATTTCTTCACCGCGATACAAAAGCGTGGTCTCAGATCCCATGCCGTTGAAGATGCCAGCGAACTCGACGGCGATGTAACCGCCACCGACAACGATTGTTCGCTTCGGGAACTCGGAGAGGTGGAACGCCTCATTGGATGTGATCGTATGTTCGCAGCCGACAAGACCTGCATCAACGTTCGGCGTTGCGCCAACAGCGACAAGGATACGTTCAGCTGTAATGACTTGATCAGTTGACAGCAAGCGAACGGTGTTCGGCCCCTCAATCACAGCGCGGCTGTCGTGCAGTTCAACGCCGGACTTATCCAGGTTGCGGCGATAAATGCCTTCCAGACGGGTGATTTCCTTGTCTTTATTCTCGACAAGCTTATCAAAGTCGAAGGTTGGCGTGCCGTTCAGGCTCCAGCCATACCCGTCCGCATTTGCGAATTCCTCGGTGAATTTAGATGCATAAACAAAGAGTTTTTTGGGAACACAGCCACGGATAACGCAGGTCCCGCCGTAGCGAAATTCTTCAGCAATACCGACACGGGCGCCATGGGTTGCTGCGATACGCGCTGCACGTACGCCGCCAGAACCGGCCCCAATAACAAAGAGATCGTAGTCGAAATTAGTCATTACAGCCCACTTTCGTTTGCAATAAACCTTATGCAACGACGTTTCGTTACGCTCTAAGGTCTTGTCTTATAAAAACGTAGGCTCAGATTTGGGCCAGATACGCCCAAATTTCAAGGGGCGTATCTGATCTAACTGTTCATTTTGGATTGCGATTTCGTGATCGCTTATTGAGCAGCCATTTCAGCAAGTTTCTTCCGTGAAATTGCAACCATATCGGTGCTGACTGCATCACTCCACTGCTTTGCAGCACCGATCGTCAATGCAGACAGTGTACCCGACAAGTCAGCAAGACGCTTACCGGTGTCGGAGTTGTAGAAGGTTGCGATTTCATTGAGCTGCTCTTCAGAGAAGCGACGAGCCCAAACTTCGTAGATCACACGATCCAGCTCCTGACGGCGCGGGATAAGTTCAACAGCAGCCTCATTCACAGCGATGTCGATCTCAGCGCTCATTGCCGGATTGGAACGAATAAACAGGGTACGAGTGCGCTCCGCAACATCTGGAAGGATGTTGTCGAAGTTCTCGATAGATTTTGTTGCACGAACAGCCGCTTTTGCAGCTTCGATGTGGCTTTCAGAAATGGAATTGTCCTGAGCCATAACCGGGCTGGAAATCAGCACACCAGCAACGACCAGTGATGCAACACCTGCAATTGCTGCAGACTTGAACTTAGCGAGCATAAAATGGCTCCCCTATATTTTAATCAGCTGTCCTAAAATGACTGTCGGGACAGCTTAAGGTTCCAAGACACGAATTTCATCAGTACCGGCAACATAGGCCCGTACTGCCATATCAATAAACAACCCGTGCTCAACGACACCTGGAATAACCTCCAGGCGTTTTGCCAGTAACTTCGGATTGCTGATTGCCTGTAGGTGGCAATCAAGAATGTAGTTGCCGTTATCAGTTACAAGTGGCTTTTCCCCTGCCATACGCAGGATCATCTCACCTTGCAGCCCCTCAGCGTCCAAGCTGTTTTGCATCATCTGGCGAGTGGCCTCAAGCCCGAACGGAACAACCTCCACGGGAAGCGGGAACTTTCCGAGGGTATCAACAATTTTGCTCTCATCAGCAATCACAAGCATGCTTCCGGAAGCAGCTGCAATAATTTTTTCACGAAGCAGCGCTGCGCCGCCGCCTTTGATAAGGTTCAGCTGCGGATCAATTTCGTCCGCCCCATCAATAACCAGATCCAACACTGGCGTTTCATCCAGTGTGGTCAACGGCACTCCAAGCTCGTCGCAAAGAGCTTGGGAATAAGATGAGGCTGGCACGCCGATGATCTCAAAGCCATCCTTCACCATCTCTGCCAGAAGGCGGATCAGTTCATTGACTGTTGATCCAGAACCTATCCCCAACTTCATGCCGGGCTTAACTTCCTTGAGTGCTGCAGCTGCGGCCTGCGCCTTCAAACTCATTGCCATCTGACTAATTTCTCTTCCCCGGACCCAAAGCTTGTTCGGAAACGTTCACAGACAAGAACAATTCTGCCTAGTTATTGCGCTTGGGTCTACTGTGACATAACTCCTGCTGATTACCATGAGGTGTGTGTCCCGCCAAGCAGCAATCCACCCAACACACTATAGGTTTTCCTCGCAAATTGACTTCACGGTGAATTTCGGTAGTGTGGCGCGGATTTTCTCAACAGAAACGAGCTTAAGTATGACAACACCAGTTCTGGTTTTCGACCTAGACGGTACTCTCCTGGAGACCATGGGAGACCTCACAGCGTCGATGAATCATGTTTTGGTAGAAGCCGGGTTTGAAGCCATTGAGCCTGAACGGGTCAGGAAAATGGTCGGCGCTGGCGTGAAAGTGCTGATGAGCCGTGGGCTCGAGGCAAGCAAGATTGAAGTGACAGATGAAGTTCTGGAACCATTGCTTGCTAAGTTTATTCGCTACTACGAGACTCATATTGCAGATAAGACCCATGCTTTTCCGCAGGCGCTGGAAACAGTTGCACGGCTGCGGGATGCTGGTTGGAAAACAGCTATCTGCACAAACAAACTGGAAAAACTGGCTAAACCGCTGGTTCGTGCCATGGATATGGAACACCTGTTTGACGCTGTTGTAGGCGGAGACACTTTCTCCAAGAACAAGCCGGATGCGATGCCAGTCTTTGGTGCAATCGACATTGCCGGTGGCTCCCGCGCAGGCTCCATTTTCATTGGCGATTCCAAGGCTGACATCAGCGCTGCACGTAACGCTGGCCTGCCCGTGATCGCTGTGGATTTCGGTTACACAGACATTCCTGTCCGCGAACTGGGGCCTGATGTGGTGATTTCTCACTACAATCAGCTGGAAGCGGCAGTCAAAGAGTTGAGTGCTGAGAACGCACCGACCTAACTCTCTGATATAGATACAAGATACTCTGCCGCCCCTGTTTGCTCAGTGGGCGGCAGTTTTGTTTACAGCCGCAAATCCGTCTCAATTCCCCCACGTAAATCCCATCAATAAATCACTGCTTGGTTCGATTTTTCGCTCAATGCAGTCACATTCCCCTGCGAAACATTCAGTCAATCGGAAAGCTCTGTTTTCCAGTAAATGAACATCAACACGGGAACACTGCGCCACATCAGGTGCAGGTCAATGGCTGCATGGTTAAAGCTTCACTCGTTTCGCTGTTTGCGATCATTCTGGCTAGTGCGCTTGCGCAACTGGCGAGCTCTGCTTTGCTAACAAGCTTGCCGCTTCAGATCGCCAGCATTGGCGGCTCTGCCTCTCAAGCTGGCCTTGTGGCAGGGGCTTACTCTCTTGGCTTCATGGTTGGATGTATGCGTGGTGTACGCATGATCAACCGGATCGGACACATCAGGGCCTTTGTTGGCGCTGCTGGTTTGACAGCTCTTCTTGTTTTGCTTTTCAAGAATACAGAGAGCATCATTTTCTGGACTGTACTCCGGTTCTTCATGGGGGCGGCATTTGCGGTTTTGTTTGCCACAGCTGATGCATGGCTGAATGAGTCTATCAAAGACGAAGTTCGTGGGCGTATTTTATCTGTGAACTCCATTGTGATTGGCGCAATGGCCATTCTCTCACAGATTTTCGTTGCCAAATTCACCGAGGTTCCATCGCAAATGCTGGAACTGCTCAGTGCTGTACTGCTTGCAGCTGTTGTATTGCTCTGCATGACCCGCTCTGTGCCACCACGCACATACAAAGCCAAGCGCATTAAGTTCAAAGAGATTTGGGCTCAGTCTCCTGTGGCTGTGCTGGGTGCTTTTGCTTCTGGTGCTATTGTCACCAGTCTTTTGACCATTGTGCCCTACTCCCTGTCCAAGGCCGGGGTTGGGGGCAGCACCACAGCTCTTATGATTGCGATGATCTATATTGGTCGCCTGATGTTCCAATGGCCGTTTGGCTCTCTTGCTGACCGCATGGACCGCAGATGGCTCATTCTTGGCTCTTCGGCACTGATCACCGTCATCATGGTTACCTTCCTGATTGCTGACCCGTTCACTGGCTGGAACTCTGGCTTCCTGCGTAATTATCATCTGCTGAGCATGTTGGGTCTGGTGCTGGTTGTTCTTGGAGGTCTCTCCTTCCCGCTGCAATCCATCTGCGTGGCACACGCATTTGAACGGAAGCCGGAGAGCAGTGTTGCGTTGTCGACCTATCTGCTTTTCATCTGGGCTGCAGGCAGTGTTGCAGGTCCAACACTCATCAGTATCCTTGCACCAGTGCTTGGTTCCAAGACGCCTGACCTCATTTTGATTGGTCTTAGCGGTTCGCTTGCTCTGTTCACCGCCTATCGGCTTTATGTGGCGAAGCTGTTCTTTGTTCGTCGTTCGTCACGCAAACAACTCCTAAGTGTGAGCAACATGCCTTATGCAAGTTATCACCAAGCTCAACCCTCTGAAAAATATAAGTAATGCGAAGTCATTGGTGTCAACAGGACCGCCTCCTGCGATATATTTGGAATTCTTTTGGGAAAAGTTTCTTCAGGGGCTTGCGAGAACCCGTCAAAGGCCCTAAACACCTCCTCACGCCACACGGCGTACCACCCTGCGGGGGCGATTAGCTCAGTTGGTAGAGCGCTTCGTTTACACCGAAGATGTCGGGAGTTCGAGTCTCTCATCGCCCACCATTCCTTCTTATGAAGGCTTTCAGTCTCCCGATTATTCGCGGAGGCTTTTTTATTTTCTTCCATTATTTTCCTTGTACATACACTCCGCCTCCCCATATTGCCCCAGAGGGTTTAGAAACATGTTGTGCCTTGGCGTTTTCGTGGTGTACATCACAACTCTTTGTTTTGAAGCAGAAATTCTTTGAAAGTCTGAAACGGTTTTTCTAAGATGGGCTTCTCAAATTTGGGCAGTTTTAAAGATCAGGACCACGTCTATGAACCGGATATTTTTGTTTATCGGCAAGACTTTTGCAGCGTCTGTGATGCTGTTCTTTTTCGTGGTTGTTTTCCAAACCGTGATGTATGGCGGCCCGGCGCGTGATGTTGCAGCCTTTATCTCGGGCGCAGGCGGCGTTTCTTACACTTCTTTTGTCGCGATCCGAAATCGGAACGCCTGATTAACCTATTCGATCCGTATTAAGAAAGGGAGCCGAAGCCCCCCTTCTCTGTCCTTCTTATATTTTCAGATCTTCGCCTGTGCCGAAGTTGTCGGCGACATAATCCAGATCCTTATCACCACGCCCCGACAGATTGACGAGGATTGTCTCTCCCGGACACTCCTTGGCGAGCTTCATCGCATATGCGACTGCGTGAGAGCTTTCCAGTGCAGGAATGATCCCCTCATAACGCGAGAGTGCCCAGAAGGCTTGCAGGGTCTCATCATCGGTCGCTGAGCTGTAGTGCACCTTACCGATATCATGCAGGTAGGAGTGCTCAGGTCCGACACCTGGGTAATCCAAACCAGAGGCAATTGAATGCACTGGCGCAGGGTTGCCTGCTTCATCTTCCAGAACACGGCACTTGAAGCCATGGAGCATACCCGGCTTGCCGAACGTCATGGTTGCTGCATGCTGCCCAAGCTCAGGCCCTTTGCCCATTGGCTCGACACCGTGCAACTTGACTGACTTATCCTGAATGAAGCCAGAGAAGAGGCCCATTGCGTTTGAGCCGCCACCAACACATGCCACAGCATGGTCTGGCAGATTGCCGGTCATCTCGGTGAACTGCTCACGGGCCTCGATGCCTACGATCTGCTGGAAGTCACGTACCATACGCGGGAATGGGTGCGGGCCTACCACAGAGCCGATTGCGAACAGCGCCTCATCGGCCTGCTCCAGATAGGATGTGAACGCAGAGTCCACTGCCTCTTTCAGCGTGCGACCGCCGAAACCAACCGGTACGAGCTTTGCACCCAATAACTGCATGCGGACGACATTTGGATGCTCTTTCTCGATGTCCACTTCACCCATGTGAATTTCGCAGTCTAGCTCAAAGTAAGCTGCAGCTGTTGCTAAGGCCACGCCGTGCTGGCCTGCCCCGGTTTCTGCAATGAGCTTCTTCTTGCCCATATGTTTTGCCAGAAGTGCTTCTGCCATGCAGTGATTGAGTTTGTGGGCGCCGGAGTGGTTCAGGTCTTCCCGCTTTAAGTAAATGTTCGCGCCTGAGCCAATCCGGTTGGACAGGTTGCGTGCATGCGAGATGGGGGTTGGGCGGCCCTGAAAGTGCT
>NZ_LCWX01000260.1:92157-93509 GCF_001431305.1 Pseudovibrio sp. POLY-S9 | reverse complement strand
TGCGGATGTAGCGCAGCTCATTGATGTAGGAGGCATCGCCAGAGATCTTTTCGTAGGCTTTCGCGATCTCTTCGAACTGAGGCACTAGCTCAGGCGGCAGGAATGCTCCGCCATACTCACCGAAGTAGCCTTCTTTGTTCGGGAACTCTTTTAAATAATTGTCCATCAGCTCACGCTCTCCCAGCCCAATATCTATATGTATGGGACTGATGCTACTTTAAGCCGTGCGGGGCAATCCATCTGGTAATTGGAACTAGTCACTGATTTCTTGGCAGATAAACAAGCACTTAAAGCACCGCATGGCCTTCCATGCAGTGGTGGAACAGAATTCCCGAAAGTCGGGATGAGCAAGGCGGCAGGCAATACCTGCGCTGTTTGTTAAGTTAGTTTCTTCGGCATTGGCTACACGCCTTGCCCGGGCTTTCTTATAATGAACAACGTCGCCTCTTTTGCCTATAAGGCACGATAGTCAGTTTCCTGAAAAGACAATGGCTTATCCAGTTAGGTTTCCCTAGCCAGACAGTTCCTCCGTCTTTGATAGACACTTTCGCAAAAGCAGGTTTTACTGCCGGTGCTCTTGTATCTATCAGCGCGTGATACCCTATAGTCCTGGGCCCTTCCCCTCAAACCATGCGGTCACGTTTGAAGTTCGGTTCACCGGACCACTGCAAGGTGCGTTACGTCTTTCAGCAGCCCCGCCCAACCTACGACAAACTGACGGTCGCTCCGCCAGCAGCCCGTTACGTAGGCATGGGATTAGTATGGGCGCGGTTTGAGGCTGGGGGGATAAGTTTTTACGCAGCCGCATACAGAAACAAAAAAGCCCCGGCACATGGCCGGGGCTTTTCGTATTCCAGAGAGAACTCTGAATTACTTAAGGTCAACGCCGTAGAAGATGTGACCACCGAATGGATCGATCTTGTAGTTTTCGACCTTCACAGAAACTGGCTCAGAAACAACAGAG
Source organism: Pseudovibrio sp. POLY-S9 (assembly GCF_001431305.1). Lineage (NCBI taxonomy): Bacteria > Pseudomonadati > Pseudomonadota > Alphaproteobacteria > Hyphomicrobiales > Stappiaceae > Pseudovibrio > Pseudovibrio sp. POLY-S9. The sequence goes on along the minus strand of NZ_LCWX01000260.1, from coordinate 92,545 downwards.
TGAGCGATGGTTGCCCATGGAGCTTCACGCTTGAAGACCACCTGTGCCTGCTCATAGAGCTTGGTACGCTCAGCAACGTCTGCAGTTACTTTCGCTTTCTGGATCAGGTCTTCAAACTCAGCGTTACACCACTGAGCGCGGTTTGAACCACCAACGCCGTCACAGCCAAGAAGAACTGCGAGGAAGTTGTCCGGGTCACCATTGTCACCAGTCCAGCCGAGCAGAACAGCACCGTCACGGTCTACCTCTTTAGAGCGCTTCAGGTACTCACCCCACTCGTAGGAAACGATCTCAACGTCAACACCAGCCTTTGCGAAGTCGCCCTGCATAACTTCAGCCATACGACGTGCGTTCGGGTTGTAAGGACGCTGAACAGGCATCGCCCAGA